>JANYKZ010000042.1 GCA_025361505.1 Coriobacteriia bacterium | reverse complement strand
GCACGGCGGCCGAGCCGAAACGGCGGATGCCGACCTTGTCCCCGAGCGCGTCGGCAAGCGCGCGGCCCAAGCAGATGCCGACATCCTCAACGGTGTGGTGAGAGTCGACCTCGAGGTCACCCTCAGCCTTCACGGTCAGGTCGAGCAGCGCGTGGCGTCCGAGGGCGTCGAGCATGTGGTCGAAGAAGGGTACGCCGGTCGCGATCGAGGTCGCTCCGGTGCCGTCCAGGTCGAGCTCGACGACCACGGACGTCTCGCCCGTGGTCCGCTCGATGCGCGCGCTGCGTGTCATCTGCGGTGGCCCTTCTTCTCCGCGGCGCCGCTGGTGTGGCCGGCGCCGTTCTCCGCGGGGTGCTCGGCGACCCCCGTCGTGCCGAACATGTCGCTCTCGCGACGCGCGGCCATGAGCTCCGCCATCGCCTCGAGGAAGCGCTTGTTGTCCGCCGGCGACCCGATGCTCACGCGCAGGCAGTCCTCGAGTCCCGGCTCGCGCGAGAGGTCGCGCACGAGAACGCCGTAGGAGTGCAGCAGGTCGCGCCAGACGGCGGATGCGCGGTCGACGCGGAAGAGCACGAAGTTCGCCTCGCTGCCGAAGGCGTGCACGCCGGGGAGCTGGCCCAGTCCGTGCTCGACGACGTCGCGCTGGCGGAGCAGCTCCTGGATCTGACCCTCGAACACGACGCGCTCGCGGAAGACCATCCCCGCGACCCACTGGCTGAAGCGGTCGACCGAGTAGGGCTGACGCACCTTCGCCAGCTCGGTGACGACCTCCTCGTGCGCGAGCAGGTAGCCGACGCGCAGGCCGGCAAGCGAGAACGCCTTGGAGAAGGTGCGGAGGATGACAAGGTTGTGGTGGCGGGCCATGTGCGGGCGCATAGTGTGCCGCGAGAACTCGAAGTACGCCTCGTCGACGAGCACGAGGGCGTCGGTGGACTCGAGCAGTTCGATCAGGAACGTCTCCGGCTGGATGTTGCCGGTCGGGTTGTTCGGGTGGGCGACCATCACGATGTCGATGTCGCCCTCCTTCAGCCGCGCGAAGACCGCCTTCTCGTCGACCGAGAAGTCCTTCGCCCTGCGCGGGACCTCGACGATCTCCGTGCCGGTCATGCGCGCGTCCAGCCCGTACATCGCGAAGGTCGGCGGCAGGTTGAGCAGCTTGCGGCCCGGCCCGCCCCACGCGAGCATCAGGTCGAAGATGAGCTCGTCTCCTCCGTTGCCGACGAGGACGTTGCCCGCGTCCAGTCCGTTGGCCTCGGCGATCTTCTCCCGCAGCGCCCCGGCCATAGGGTCCGGGTACCGGTTGAACGCGAACTCGGGCAGCCGCGCGGCGATCGTGGCGATCAGCTCGTGCGGCAGGTTGACGGGGTTCTCGTTCGCCGACAGGTTGACGTCGACGGTCGGCTCCCTGGCCTCGTAGGGGACGAGGTCGGCGAGCTCGGCGCGCGGCGGACGCAGGCCGGCCATCAGCAGGCCTCGTCGTCGTCATCGAGGTCGTCATCGGCCGAGATCTCGAGCCGCAGCGCGACGGCGTCCGCGTGGGCGGAGAGGCCCTCGGCCGATGCGATCGTGATGATGGTCGCGGCGTCGGACTCCAGCGCCTCGCGCGAGTACGAGATGACCGAGGACTTCTTCATGAAGTCGTCGACGGACAGAGGGCTCGAGAAGCGCGCGGTGCCGCCGGTGGGCAGGACGTGGTTCGGCCCGGCGACGTAGTCGCCGACCGACTCGGGCGTCCACGGCCCTAGGAAGATCGCGCCAGCGTTGCGGATCGAGCCGAGCAGCTCCATCGGGTCGGCCATGAGCACCTCGAGGTGCTCGGGGGCGATGGCGTTGGCGACGTCGAGCGCCACGCGGACGTCGGGGACGATGAAGATGCGGCCGTTGTCGGTGAGGCTGCGGCGGATGACGTCGGCGCGCGGGGCGTCCTCCAGCAGCACCTCGAGCGCCTCCTCGACCTCGTCCGGAAGCGTCGGGTCCGTGGTCACGAGGAAGACGGACGCCTTCGGGTCGTGCTCGGCCTGCGCCATCAGGTCGACCGCGATGAAGGCCGGCTCGGCGGTCTCGTCGGCCAGGATGAGCACCTCGGAGGGGCCGGCGAGCATGTCGATGCCGACCTCGCCGACCACGAGCTTCTTCGCGGCGGTGACGTAGGCGTTACCGGGTCCCGTGATCTTGTCGACGCGCGGGATCGAGGCGGTGCCGTAAGCGAGCGCCGCGATCGCCTGTGCGCCGCCGACCTTGTAGATCTCGGAGATGCCGGCTTCGGCGGCGGCGGCGAGGGTGTAGGCGTTCACCGTGCCGTCCGCGTCGGGCGGGACGACCATCGCGATCTCCTCGACGCCTGCCACGACGGCCGGGATGGCGTTCATGAGCACGCTCGAGGGGTAGCACGCGCGGCCGCCGGGCACGTAGATCCCCACGCGGCGGATCGGCGTGATCTTCTGACCGACGAGCACGCCGCCCTCGCGCACCGAGAACCACGACTGGGGCACCTGGCGCTCGTGGTACTCCTCGATCGAGCCGGCGGCGACGGCGATCGCGTCGCGGAACTCCTCGGACACGCCGGCGACGGCCGCCTCGATCTCGGCGGTGGTGACGCGCAGCGCGGGAACGTCCGCGTGGTCGAACTGCATCGTGTAGTCGCGGAGCGCCTCATCGCCGCGACGGCGCACGTCGTCGACGATGCGCGCGGCCACGGTGAGCACCTCGGCGTCCACGCCTCCGCTGCGCGCGAACGCGTCGTCGTGCAGCGTCTCGCCACGCTTGACCTCGGTGCGGCGCATGATCATGGCTGCTCCACCTCTCCCGCCGCGCGCGCGAGGCGCCCGGCCAAGTCCATAACCCTTTCTGAGTCGATCCGCACCGCCACCGGATTGGCGACGAAGCGCGCGCTCGACGACATCACCTCGTCGACGATCCTCAGGTGATTGTCGCGCAATGTGGTGCCGGTCGCCGTGATATCGACCACCTGATCGGCCAGACCGATCAGCGGCGCCAGCTCGATGTTGCCGTGGAGCTTCACGATCTCGACCTGCACGCCACGGTCGGCGAAGTACGCCTCCGTGATCCGCGGGTACTTCGTAGCCACGCGGACGACGCCGAGGCGCCGGTAGGAGTCGGCGATCTGGGTGGCGGAACCCTCGCGCTCGGCGACGACGAAGCGGCACGCCCCGAAGCGCAGGTCGGCGAGCTCGGCGACGTCGAGAGCGGCCTCGGCCAGAACGTCGGCGCCGGCGATCGCGACGTCCGCGGCGCCGTAGGCCACGTAGGCCGGGATGTCGGTGGGCTTCCCGATGATGAAGCGGATCTCCTCGGTGTCGACGATCAGGAGCCGGCCGGGGTCGGCCAGCGCGCCGACCTCCACGCCCGCGGCGCGCAGCACGCGCAGCGAGCCCTCGAACAGCGCGCCCTTGGGGATCGCCATGCGAAGGCGCCCGGCGGTCATCGCGTGCCCCCTTCGGACGATGGAGCGGGCACGGGGTCGAGCGCGAGGACACGGCCGTCGGCGCTCACGGCCCGGCCCTCACCCGCGAGCACGCGCCACGAAGCGCCGGCTGAGGCCGCCTCGACGTCGAGCGCGGCGGCGTCGCGCGTCGCGCTCATGCGCACGGTCCAGCCCGCCGCGCGCAGCCGTTTGGCGGTGAGCGCCACTTCGCGCGGCTCGCCACCGACGACGGCATCGAGCCCGCGCACCGGGATGGCCACGTCCTGCGCCGCGAGGGCGATCATCACACGCTCGAGCGAGAGTGCGAAGCCCGCGGCGGGCATCGGGGCGCCGAAGCGCGCCAGCACCTCGTCGTAGCGGCCACCGCCGCCCAGCGGCAGCCCGAGCCCGGGCGCGTAGGCCTCGACGATCAGGCCGGTGTAGTAGTCGAAGGAACGCAGGATGCCGAAGTCGACGCGTACGCGGTCCGCGACTCCCGCCGCCTCGAGCAGCTCCCACGCGGACTCGAGCGCGTCGAGCGAGCCGGCGCACCCGACCGCGTCCGCGACCAGCCGGCACTCGCCGATCGCCTCGCGGCCGCCGCCGATGCGCACGACGCGGCGCAGCGCCTCCCCGACCGCGGGCTCGACACCCTCGGCGGATGCGAGAGCGTCGAAGGCGACCAGGTTGCGGGCGTGCGCGGAGGCGAGCAGCTCAGCGGCCCACTCGGGACCCGCGCCCGCGGCCTCGATGAGGGCGCGCAGCACCGCCACGGTGCCGACGCCGACCGTGAACTCGCGCAACCCGACCGCGGCGAGCGCGTCGACCAGCACGCCGACGACCTCGGCGTCGGACGAGGGGCCGTTCGCCCCGAGCAGTTCGACGCCGAGCTGTGTGAACTGGCGGGCCTCGCCGCGCAGCGACGCCTGCTCGCGGTAGACGTCGGCCGCGTAGCACAGACGGTGCGGGGTTGGCTCGTCGGCCAGGCGCGAGGCGGCCAGGCGGGCGATCGGTACGGTCATCTCGGGGCGCAGCGCGAGCAGCGAACCGTCCAGGTCGACCATGCGGAACGCCGAGTTCTCGAGCGCGGCACCCGCCCCGGCCTCCAGCGTGCGGAACTCCTCGACGGCCGGGGTCTCGACGAAACGGAACCCGTACGCGGCGAAGACCGCGGAGGCCGCGGCGGTCACGGCGCGCCTCTCGGCGGCCTCCTCGAACAGAACGTCTCGAAAGCCTCGCGGTGTCACGGGTCTCATGGTGGTGAGGTCCCTTTCCTGCGCCTGTCCGGCGTGTCGCTTTATCACAGTAGTGTGCTACCGCGATAAAGTACCACTCTCCGCCCCCCGCGGCAATCCCCTAGCGCTCGTGCACCGCGTCGGTCCCGAACACCTCCCGGAGCTCCGAGTGGAGACGATGGGCCGTCTTGTCGACGTGGTAGGTCTCGGGTGGCAACCGGTACGTCTTCGTCCCCCCGCCGGCGGTCACCTCGACCTGCACCGCGTCGGGCCCCGGATACCGGGCGACGAGCTCCTTGAACCAACTCAGCACCGCGGCGTCGTTGAACCGCCCGCTCGCGTCGCAGACCAGCAGCGTCCCCGGCGGCCGGGAGAAGGTACCGTCGTCCGCCAGCGGCATCACGTCCATGACCTGCAGCTTCGTGCCGCGGTCGGTGACTTCGATCTTGGCGCGGATCCGCAGAACGGCGTCCTCGACGAACAGCGGCTCGAGGCGCGTGTAGACGTTTCCGAACAGCCGGCCTTCGCGGAACCCGTCGAGGTCCTCGATGGTGAAGTCGATCATCTGCTTGCCGTTGCGGGTCAGCACGCGGGCCACGCTCGTCAGGATGCCGGCGAACCAGCCCGAGCGACCGTCCGCCATCCCCTCGTCGTCGCCGAGAGAGATCGTGCGGGCGCCCTCGATGACGTGCGCCATCTCGCGCAGCGGGTGGTCGGAGACGTAGATGCCCAACATCTCCTTCTCGAAGGTGAGCTTCATCGCCTTCTCCCACTCGTCGCCGTCCGGCTCGGGCACCGTGTGCTCGAACCCGTGCTCGGCGCCGCCCTCGAGATCGAACAGGTTGATCTGGCCCCGCTCCTTGTCCTTCGCGCGCCGCGTCGCCAGGTCGATGGCGTCGTCCATCATGCGCATGAGGTGCTTGCGGGTGTAGCCGGTGGAGTCGAACGCGCCGGCCTTGATGAGCGCCTCGAGCGTCCGCTTGTTGAGCGCCTTCGGGTCGACGCGCAGGCAGAAGTCCTGCAGCGAGGTGAATTTCCCGCCGGAACGGCGCTCCTCCACGATGGCGGCGACCACACCGGCGCCGACGTTGCGGATGCCCGCGAGCCCGAAGCGGATGCCCTCCGGCACGGCGGTGAAGTCCGCTCCCGACGAGTTCACGTCGGGAGGCAGGACCGCGATGCCCCCGCGCTTCGCGGCGGCGACGTACTTCACGATGTTCTCGGTCTTGCCCGAGAAGCTCGACAGCAGCGCCGCCATGAACTCCCGCGGGTAGTGCGCCTTCAGGTAGGCGGTCTGGTACGAGATGAGCGCGTAGGCGGCTGCGTGCGACTTGTTGAACGCGTACTGCGCGAAGCGCTCGATGTCGTCCCACAGGCCGTCGACCATGCGCGGGTCGTAGCCGTTGGCCACGGCGCCGTCGATGAACTCCTTCTTCAGCGACGCCATGATGTCGGCGATCTTCTTGCCCATCGCCTTGCGGAGCTTCTCGGCCTTGGCAGCCGTGAATCCCGACATCGTCATGGCGATGCGCATGACCTGTTCCTGGTACACGATTGCGCCGTAGGTCTCTTCGATGATCGGCCTTAGACGGTCGTCGTAGTAGGTGACCTTGGTGCGTCCGTGCTTCCGGGCGACGAAGTCCGGGATGGAATCCATGGGGCCCGGTCGGTAGAGGGCGACGACGGCCACGATGTCGGCGAAGACCGTCGGCTTGAGCGTCTTGAGCACGCCGCGCATGCCCGGCGACTCGACCTGGAAGATGCCGTCGACGTCGGCCCTCTGGTAGAGCTTGAAGGCCTTCGCGTCGTCCCGCGGGATGGCCTCGAGGTCGATGTCGACGCCGTGGTTCTCCTTGATGGCGGCGAGCGCCTTCGCCAGCACCGTGAGCGTGCGAAGGCCGAGGAAGTCCATCTTGAGCAGGCCGAGGTCCGCGACGAGCGTCCCCTCGTACTGGGTGACGATCTGCTCGCCCTTGGTGTCGCGCTTCAGCGGCGTGTGGAAGTGCAGCGGGTCGCGGCAGATCACGACGCCGGCCGCGTGGATGCCCTCTCCGCGAACGAAACCCTCGAGCGCGGAAGCGGCATCGACGATTCGCTTCGTGTCCGCGTCGGTGTCGTAGGCGCGCCGCAGGTCGGGGTTCATCTTCAGGGACGACTCGATCGTCGCCTCGGGGCCCTCCTGGATCATCTTGGCGACCTTGTCGGGCACGCCGAAGGGGTAGCCGAGGATGCGCCCGGCGTCGCGGACGGCGGCGCGTGCCTTCATCGTCGAGAAGGTGATGATCTGGGCGACCTTGTCCGCGCCGTACTTATCGCGGACGTACTCGATGACCTCGCCGCGACGCTCGTCGTCGAAGTCGATGTCGATGTCCGGCATGTCCGAGCGGTCCGGCGACAGGAAGCGCTCGAAGATCAGGCCGTGCTCGAGGGGATCGAGCGCGGTGATGCGCAGCGCATAGGAGATGATCGAGCCCGCGGCCGACCCGCGGCCCGGCCCGACGCCGATGCCCGCGTCCTTCGCCCACTGGATGAAGTCCTGCACGACGAGGAAGTAGCCCGCGAAGCCCTTGTCCTTGATGACGCCGAGCTCGTGGTAGAAGCGCTCGAGGGCGGCTTCCGGGATGGGATCCCCGTAGCGGCCGCGCAGGCCGTCGAGGCACTTCTCCTCGAGGAACGCGTTGAGGGCCTCCTGCTCGTCCATGCCCGCGAGGCGCTCGGGAACGTCGAAGACCGGCAGGATCAGCTTCCCGAACTCCAGCTCGACGTTGCAGCGCTCGGCGATCTCGAGCGTGTTGGAGATGGCCTCGGGGTACTCGTCGAGGGCCTCTGACATCTCCTGCTCGGTGCGCATGTAGAAACGGTCGCACGAGAAACGCATCCGCTGCGTGTCGTCGAGGACGGTGCCCGTCGAGATGCACAGCAGCATGTCCTGCGTCTTGGCGTCCTCGGCATGCACGTAGTGGATGTCGTTCGTGCCGACGAGGGGCAGGCCCTTCTCGCGCGCGATCGCGGCGAGCTCGCGGTTGAGCTGATGTTGGGTGGTGCCGTTATCGGCCGTGATCCCCTGCTGCTGCAACTCCACGTAGAAGTCGCCGTCGCCGAAGATCTGCGAGTAGGTCTCGGCCCAGCGGCGGGCCTCGCCCAGCTCGCCGTTCTCGACGGACTTGCTCAGGATCCCGGACATGCAGGCGCTCGAGCCGATCAGGCCCTTGCTGTAGTGGCGCAGGAGCTCTTCGTCGACCAGCGGCTTGTAGTAGAAGCCGGCGACCCAGGCGTCGGACACGATCGCCATGAGGTTCTGGTAGCCCTCGAGGTCCTTCGCGAGCAGCAGCAGGTGGTAGATGTCCGGCTTCACTCCGCGGGTGAGACGCGAGCCTGGGGTGAAGTAGACCTCACAGCCAAGGATGGGCTTGATGCCGCCCTTGTGGGCGGCGCGGTAGAACTCCACGGCGCCGTACATGTTGCCGTGGTCGGTCAGCGCGAGCGCGGGCATCTCAAGCTCCTTGGCGCGCGAAACGAGCTTGTCGATCTTCGCGGCGCCGTCGAGCAGGGAGTATTCGGAATGGGTGTGCAGGTGGACGAAGGACACGGAGCGGCTCACGCCTCCCGGAGGTGGTCGAGGACCGACCGGTAGCCGTCGGCGCCGTAGTTCAGGGCGCGGCTCACCCGGCTGATCGTGGTGGAGGAGGCGCCGGTGGACTCGCGGATCCGCTCGTAGTGCTCACCCGCGGACAGGAGACGTGCGACCTCGAGACGCTGCGCCATCTCCTGGATCTCGCGCACCGTGCAGACGTCCTGCAGGAAGGCGAAGGCGGCATCCGGGTCATCGAGCGAGGCGAAAGCGACGGCGAGGCGTTCGACGTCGGCGGTGCGAAGACGGTCCGCTGGCATGGGCTTTCGGCCACCACTCCGGGGTCGTAGATCGGCAGGGAACACCCCCCGATGGTAGCACCCGACGACGACACGGAGACCCGACGCCGACCCTCGCCGCGGCGCGACGCGACGGGCGGGAAACGCCTCGCGACGAGCGGACGAGCGGGGCTCCGGGGCGGGTCTACACGACGCCGTCGCGCCGCAGGAACGCGGTGGTCACGGCGAACGCCGGCAGGCACCACTCGAGCAGCCCCATCATGATCTCGCCCTGGTCCTGTCTCATCGACTGCACGAGGAACCCGCTCTGGGACAGCGTGAGCAGGATGACGACCGCCATCGTCGCGATCCCGAGCGCCAGCACGAGCACACGCGCCCACGAGCCCGACCGGACGTGGCTGATGAGCGACCACACCATCGGCGCGCTCACGAACGCGAGGCCGGACGCGGAGACGAGCCCCGTCAGCGCCTGCGAATGGCCGACCTTGTTGAGGAACAGGAAGATCACGACGGGGGTCCCGACGATGAGGGCCAGGATGCTGCCTACGGTCGCCAGTACGATCAGGATCAGGCTGCGGGACAGAAGCCGGTTGCGGCCGGCGCCCTTGGGTTCGGTGACGAGGAGCAGCACGCTGGCGGCGATCGGCGGGATCGTCAGCATCGTCGTGTAGAAGGCGTTGAACGAGTAGAGCGGCTGCGACCCGATGAGCACGATCGCGGGCAGCAGGAAGAGCAGCCCGAGCGCGTACGAGACACCGTAGGTATCGAAGAAGCGGGCCGAGGGCACCGCGACGGGCGTCTCGATCGGGGCCGACATGGTCGCTGTCGTCTGCACGGTAGGATCTCCTGACATGCGTCGCTCGTGTTCTTTCGGGCGAGTCTACGACCAGCCGTCGCTGCGCGACATGACGGAAGTCAAGCGCGGCGGTCACAGCCCCTCAGGTAGAATGCTCACCCTCGGGAACACACCCACCATCACCTCCAACGAGAACATCGGAGTCGCATCCATGCCCGACCAGCCTCTCGACGACAACGACTACCTGGAAAGCTCCTGCGAAGAGCCGGAGTGCAGCGTCGCCGAGGCCGAGTCCAACGCCGGCAGCCCGACGGACGAGATCGTGCGCCACGGGGGGACGTTCGAGTCGTTCCGGCACCGCGGCTACACGCTGTTCTGGAGTGGCGCGCTGGTCAGCAACGTCGGCACCTGGATGCAGACGGCCGTCATCGCCGCGATCGCGTACAGCTTCCGCCGCTCGGAGTTCGACCTCGGGCTGGTCACGTTCGTCTCACAGATCCCGTCGCTGTTCCTCGCGCTCCCGGGCGGCGTGCTAGCGGACCGCGTCGACAAGCGCAAGCTCATCATCGGAGCCCAGGTCCTGCTGATGTTCCAGGCGATCGCGTTCGGCATCCTCTACGTGACCGGTCACCTGACTCCCGCGACGCCCTTCATGTCGTTGGCGCTCGTCAGCTTCCTCGGGCTCATCGCCGGCGTGCTCACGGCGCTGTCGTTCCCCGCGTGGCAGGCGATCATCCCCGATCTCGTCCCGCGTCCCCTGCTCATGAACGCCATCGCCCTCAACTCCGCCCAGTTCCAGTCGGCGCGCATGATCGGCCCGCTCGCGGCGGCCGGCGTCATCCTGATCGCCGGGGCGGTGGCCGGGACGGCCGACGTGTTCTGGATCAACGCGATCAGCTTCCTGTTCGTGATCGCAGCGCTGTGGGCGGTGCGCGTCTCGCCGCACGCGTCGCCGAAGCGGGTGGCCGTTCCGGGAGAGAGCGCCTGGAAGTCCCTGAAGGAGGGCGTGCGCTACTCCGTGTCGCACCGCATGATCGGGATCGTGATCCTCAGCACCCTGATCATCACGCTCGTCGGCATGCCGTACGTGTTCCTGATGCCCGCGGTCGCCGACAAGGTCCTCGGTTTCCATGGCGCGACGGCGTCCACACCCATCTACTATCTGCTGCTCGCCGCCAACGGTTTCGGTGCGCTGATCGGCGCGCTGACCGTCGCGAGCCTTCCCCACACCGTGCGTCGCGAGCGCCTGATGCGCTGGTCGATCCTCGCGACGGCGTGCGTGCTCATCGCGTTCGCGTTCACCCCGTGGCTGTGGCTCTCCGTCGCGCTGTCGGCGCTCGCGGGCGCGTGCCTGCTCACGACGAACTCGCTTGCCAACACTTCCGTGCAGGCGAACGTGCCGCACGAACTGCGCGGGCGCGTGATGTCCGTCTACATCACGTGCTTCCTGGGCGTCATGCCGCTGTCGGCCCTGGCGTTCGGACCGCTCGCGCAGCAGATCGGGACGTCGTGGGCGATCGCCGGCGGCGCACTCGTGCTGCTCGCGTGGGCCCTCGTGCTCGTCGCCCGGCCGGGGCTGCTGACACACGACGAGCCCGCCGCCGGGTAGGGCGACGGGCTCGGGTCGATGCTCGGAGTCGTGGCGAGTCAGGCCGGAGGTTCTGCCGCATCCGCCGCGCGGCGTCCGTACGCCAGCAGGCCGGCGGTGGTCGCAGCTCCGGCCATCAGACCAGCACCGAGAACGCGCACCCACCCTGCCTCCGCACCGGTGAACGTCCCCGTCGCCCAGATGGCGAGGAACGCCCCGGCGAATAGCGGGATGGGGCCGAGCGCGAAGCTTCGCCGCGTCAACACGACTCCCAGCGCCAGCAGACCGGCCGCGAAGAACGCCGCAACGATCCCGACGATCAGGGCGCGACGCTTCACGGCTTGGTCGTACTGCGTGAAGGCCGCATCATCGCCGGTCGTACCCGTTGAGGCAACGTCGGCCGCCGACGACTCGGCGTCGTCGACCGACGACAGCTGATCGATGGCCTCGGCCTCGGTGATCTCCTTGGCGGACAGCTTGAGCTCGATCGCCGCGCGTTGCGCGTCGAAGTCCGCCTGCCGGGTCGCGGACAGCGACGGAGTCTGGCTCGCCGCGCTCTCGGCGACGTCGACCCCGTTGAGCTCCTGATCGGCCAGCGCCTGAGAGATCTGCTTGGCCGACAGCCGCGCCTCGATATCCGTGCGGCGCTTGTCGAACTCCGCCTGCTTCGCCGCCGAGACCTGACCGGCGGCCGTGCTCGCGTACGGGTCCGGGGGCGCCGGGACCGCCATGTCGAGGGCGAGCGCCACGAACAAGGCCACGAGCCCGCCCAGCAGAAGGGTCGCCAAGGCGCGCGCAACCCCGTTGTCACGCATGCCCGTCACCACCGGTCTCGACGTCGCTCTCGAGGCCGACCGGGGCCGCTGGCTGCTCAGCGGGCGCAGGGGGCGACGCGATGGCGGGAGCCGACGGGACCTCCGGCTCCTGCTTCGGCCGGCCGAACTTCCACCAGCCCAGCCCGATTCCGAGCGCGGTGGCCACCCCGAGGGTCAGCAGGGTCACCCAGCGCGACTCGACGGTGAACGAGATCGCGACGCTCCAGAGCGCGGTGAAGCCACTGCCGAACAGTAGCGCGGTCCCGAGCCACGTGAAGCGATCCGCGAGCAGCATCCCGGCGACCATCAGCGCGATGGCGCAGGACAACCCCACCGTCGCCATCCAGAAGGAGGGGCCGTTGGACGAGCCGAAGTCGAACCCGGTGAAGACGGCGATGCCCGCGAAGGCCGCGATGAGGCCCCCGACCACCGCCCCGTACACGGTCTCGAGCGCGTCGGTGCGTTTGGCTCCTGCCATGCGAGTCCCCCCTCGTGCCGTTCGTCCCGGTAGCCGACAGCTAGACGACGCGGTTGCTGAGCGAGCCGATCCCCTGGATCCGCACTTCCACCGTGTCACCCGCGTGCAACTCCCCGACCCCGGACGGAGTGCCGGTCAACACGGTGTCGCCGGGGAGCAGGGTCATCGTGTGGCTGATGGCGCTCACGAGGGTCGCCACGTCAAAGATCATGTCGCTGGTGCGCGCGGACTGCCGCAGCTCCCCGTTCACGAACGTCTCGATCTGCAGGTCGCTCGGGTCGAGGTCGGTCTCCACCCACGGCCCCAGCGGGCAGAAGCCGTCGAAGCCCTTGGCGCGCGTCCACTGCCCGTCACGCTTCTGGAGGTCGCGCGCGGTCACATCGTTCGCGCAGGTGTAGCCGAGGACGTGTGAGAGCGCCTCGTCGACGCTGACACGGTGCGTGCGCTTGCCGATCACGACGGCGAGCTCGCCCTCGTAGTCGACGCGGCCCGCTCCCGGCGGCAGGTGGATCTCCCCACCCGGAGCGTTCATGGACGTGGGAGGCTTGAGGAAGATGAGCGGCTCCGTGGGCAGGTCGTGCCCCATCTCGCGCGCGTGCTGCTTGTAGTTGATGCCGACGCACACGATCTTGGTCGGCATCGCGGGCGGCATCAGGCGCGCCCCGGTCATCGAGATGACATCGTCGGTCTCCCAAGCGGAGAACGGCTCGTCCGTGATCAGCGTGATGCTCGCCGCGTCGGCGAGCCCGTAGCGGACATCCTCACCGGTGAAGACCCTGACTACCCGCATGGGCGGCACTCCCTGTCGCAGAACCGTGGTTGCGTCTAGTGAGGGAGTTCGACTCGACGGGGCGCTCCCCTGCAAGGGCGAGCGAGCCTGGCGCAAAGGGAAGGCCCCGGTCCGAGTGGACCGGGGCCTTGCTGTGACTCAAGCGCGATGACCAGATCTAGCAGTGGTCTCCGTGACAGTCGACGCAGTTGCTGATGTTGGAGAGATCTCGACCGTCATGGCAGGTGGCGCAGCCGTAGCCCCACTGCTGGTGAGCCCAGCCGATATCGAAGGTTATGCTGCCCCACGCTTCCCACGGTCCACCCTGATCGCTGTGACACGAGTTGTCGCCGCTCATTCCATGCATGGCCATCTTGCCATGCATGGGAATCGTCGAGGTGCCGGCGTGGCAGTTGCCCTGGGCGCAGCCCTTGGCCCAGGCACCGCCGAGCGTGGTCGTCACACTGAGAGTGGCTGTGTGGCAGGAGGAGCAGTCGGTGTGCAAGGGTCGCAGATCAAGCGAGTGGCACTCAGAGCACGCGTGCGTGCCCAACGCGGCCCCTCCGTACCCGACGATAGCGGCGTTCGCGGGCGCTGCGGCATGGAGCGCCGGGAGGTCATGCCCGGTCCCGTGGCAAGCGCTGCACTCCTTGTGAGAACCCGAGATCGCCGCGGCGATCGTCGCGGCCGGGATCTTCGTCGAGGTCGGGGCGTGGCACGTGGCGCACAGCGCGTGCTTGGCGGACACCACACCGGTCGACGACTTGATGGCCGTCAGGTTCGTCCCTGCATGGCAGCTGACGCAGGTGTCGGATCGCGTCAGCACGTCATGCAGCGGACCGTGACCGGCCGGATCGTGGCAGGCGGTGCACTCCCTATGGTGGCCCGCGATTGCCGCCGCGATCGTCGCCGCAGAGATCTTCGTCGAGGTCGGAGCGTGGCAGGTCGCGCAGGCGGAGTGCAGGGCGGACAAGGTGCCGTTCGAATGCTGGATCGTCGTCAGATTCGTGCCCACATGGCAGCCGGCGGCGGCGCAGGTGTCTGCGCGGGTCAACACGTCATGGAGCGTCGTGTGCGACGCGAGGCTGGTGACCGTGGTGGCAAGTCCGCTGCCGCCGTGGCACACCGTGCAGTTCGTCGTGAGTGCGGGCTTGCCGGTGGCGTGACATGCCGCGCACCCCGTCTTGCTGTGTACCGCAGCGACGTTGGTCGGGTGGCACCCCGTGGCGTTGCATCCGGCGGCAGTGACCGCGTGGTTGTTGATGGTGCCGTGGTACGGGTGCGGAGCAGTGGCGCCATGACACGTCCCCTGCGTACACGTCTTGTTCCAGATCGAGGTCCCTCCGAGCTGGACCTTGACGCCCGGGTGGCACGCGCCGCACGCGCCGGCCGCTGTGTGCAGATTCATCAGGTTCGCCGACGTGTGGCACGTTGAGCAGGCCTTGGTGCCGAAGCTGACTCCGTTGAAGGTGAAGCTCGCCGAGGCCGTGGCCAGGTTCGAGACGTGCAGGTCGCCGTAGATATCCGGATGGGCGGCGTGGCAGCTCGAGCACACCAGCGAGGGTGTCTTGCCAACGGCGTGGCAATCGACGCAGCCGCCGTAGGCGGCGTGAATCGCCGCGACCGAGGTGGACAGTGTCCCGTGGCAGGAAGCGCCCCCGGTGCCACATGAGGTCAGCGCGACCGCAGGAGTGGTGTGCGACGTATCGATGCTCTTGTGCATCTGAAGCGCCGTGCCGATCTTGTGGCAGTCACCCTGGACGCAGCCCTTGGTCCAAGAGCCTCCGAGGGTGGTGTCCACCGCAACCGTGTGGCACGCCGCGCAGTTGCCGGCGTGGATCGTGCGCAGATCCAGCACGGTGTGGCAATCGATGCACTCCTGCTTGGCGTAGGTCACGCCGATGATGGTGATCGTCTGCGAAGCGGGCGCCGCGGCATGGAGCGCGGGGAAGTCGTGCCCGGTCACGTGACAGGCGGCGCACTCCTTGTGGTGGCCGGCGATCGCGGCGGCGATAGTCGCTGCCGGGACCGTGGACGTCCCACTCGGAGCGTGGCACGTCGCGCAGGCGGCATGCTTGGCCGAGACGGCACCGTTCGACAGCTTGATGGCCGTCAGGTTCGTGCCGGCGTGGCAGGTGGTGCACGTATCCGCTCGAGAGAGCACGTCATGGAGCGGTCCGTGACCGGCCGTCCCATGGCACGCGCTGCACTCCGTGTGGCCTCCCGCGATCGCGGCCGCGATGGTCGCGCTCGGGATCGTGGACGACGTCGGGGCGTGGCAGGTGGCGCACGCCGAGTGCTTGGGCGAGAGCGCGCCGGTGGAGAGCTGGACCACGGTCAGGTTGGTACCCGCGTGGCAGCCGGCGGCGCCGCAGGTGTCGGTCCGGACGACGTTGTGCAATTCAGGGAGTTGCGGGGTCATGCTCCCGCCGTTGTGGCAGTTCGCCCCGTTCGAGTCGCACCCGTCGTGCGACGTTCCGAGCCCCGACAGCGGCACGAATGGGGTGCCGTGGCAGTTGGAGCATGCCTGGTTCGGGATCAGATCGAAGGTCGAATGCGGGTCGGTCCCAGCAGTGATGTCCGGAAGGTTGCTGTGGCAGTCGTTGCACCACTGATGCGAGGCCTGGTGGGCATCCGCATGGCACGCATCGCAGCGCTTGTTGCCGAGGGATATGGCCAAGACGACCGCAGCATCCGTGGAGCCGTGACAGGTGATGCACGTGACCCGCGCGGGATCGTGGACGAGTGTCAGGTTCGTGCCCGCGTGGCATTCGACGCAGGCGTCGGTGCGTGCCGGATCGACGACGGCATGCTTCGCTACATGGTCGACGGCGATGTGGCAGGCCGTGCACTCCTTGTGATGTCCGGAGATCGCGGCGGCGATGGTAGCGCTCGAGATCGTCGACGACGTCGGGGCGTGGCAGGTGGCGCACAGGGTGTGCTTGGCGGCCAGGGCGCCGGTGGAGGTCTTGATGGAGCCAAGGTTGGTGCCGGCGTGGCAGCTCGCACAGGTGTCGGTGCGGGTCAGCACGTCATGGAGCGGTCCGTGACCGGCGGGGTCGTGGCAGGCGCTGGCATAGCAGTTCAGCGTCGGCGTCTTGCCGCCGCCATGGCACGTCGCGCAGCCGAGCTTCGGTGCGTGGATCGCGGCCACGTCTGAACCGCCAACGTGGCAGCCCGCGACCGTGCAGGTCGGAGCGACGAGCACGGTGTGGGAGGCGTTGACCGAGCCGTGCATCTTGATCGTCGAAGTGCCGGCGTGACAGTCGCCCTGCGCGCATCCGCCGAGCCACGGCTTGGCGGATGCGGCCGGGTCCGGATGGCACTTCGAGCAGCTCGACGCCCCACCGTGCACGGCCTGGAGCTCGGTGGTGGCGTGGCACTCCGAGCAGTTGTGTGTGCCGTAGTCCACGGAGTTGATGGTGATGGTCCCGGTCGTGATCGTGGCCGGGTGGCTCAGGTGGGTCGTCGGGGCGCCGTCCGGATGGCAGCCGACGGTGGCGCACGCGAGCGTCGGGACCTTGCCGCCGCCATGGCACGTGGCGCAGCCGAGCTTCGGCGCGTGGATCGCGGCGACGTCGGATCCGCCGGTGTGGCAGCCGGCGACGGTGCAAGCCGGAGCGACAAGGAGGGTGTGAATGACGTTGATCGATCCGTGCTGCTTGATCCTCGAGGTGCCCGCGTGGCAGTTGCCCTGCTCGCAGGTGCCGTTCCAGTCGGTGAAGCTGTCACGCGGCGTCGGGTGGCACTTGACGCAGCTCGACGCCCCGCCGTGAACGGCCTGGAGCTCGGTGGTGACGTGGCACTCCGTGCACGCATGCGTGCCGTAGTCCACGGAGTTGATCGTCATCGTGGCGCTCGTCACTGTGGACGGGTGTCCGTTGTGCGAGGCGGGCGCGCCGCCCGGATGGCAGCCTGCCGCGGCGCAGTTCAGCGTCGGGACCCTGGTGCCGCCGTGACACGTCGCGCAGCCGAGCTTCGGCGCGTGGATCGCAGCGACGTCGGATCCGCCCGTGTGGCAGCCGGCGATGGTGCAGGTGACGCCCGAGGCGGCGTGCTTCACGGCGGTGCCCGCGTGAGCCGTCGTGCGGAAATCGTGGCAGCTCTCGCAGGCCGTGGACTTGGAGTCGATCGCTGCCCGAACAGCGCGATCGATGCTGGCATGGCAGGTCGCGCACGTCAGGGGCGCTCCGCCGATCGTGTGGAGGTAGTGCTCCTTCGTGAGCGAGGAGAGGTGGCAACCGGCGGCCGTGCAGGCCACGCTCGTCGACACGTGGTAGGTGTCCAACGGCGCCGAGTGCACCGCGGGGATGCCCTCATGCTCACCGGTGTGACAGCGCGTGCAGTCGGTGCCGAGGGTGTGCGGGAAGGCCCCGCCGCCGCGGTGGCACTGGCTCAGCGCGCAACTCAACGTGTGGGCAGAAGGGTCACCCGAGACGTACTGCTCCATCGGGGTACCGTCGGCCTTCGGCGGAGCGTTCGGACCGTGGCACGCGACGCAGTCGGCCATCGGATGCGCTGCCGGATAGCCCGCGTGGCAGACCGTGCACGTCGTGCCGGCGATCGGCATCTCCGCGGGGGGCGGCGTGGGCAGTGCAAGCACGTTGAAACCCCAATGCGAGGTGGAAGACCGGTGCCTCGCGTCGATGACCCTCACGGACACCATGTGGGGCGCCACGGTCAGCGACGTCTGGACGCTGTAGGTCAGGGTGAAGCGGCGATAGTCGCCGGCCTTGAGGTAGGTGATCTTCGGCAGGACGCTCTTGCCGTCGATGGCCATCGAGTAGTTGCCCCAGTACCGCACGCCGTAGCGGTCGTACACGGTGACCGAGATCTTGGGTCGCGCGACGGTGCTGCTCGAGCCGCCCCGGGGCGCACAGGAGCCGAACGTCGCGGTGTTCGCTGCCAGCGCGACCGAGGGAGCCGCCAGCGCGAGCACGAGGCCCAAGCCGAAGACGACCGCAGCCGCGCGGCGAAGCGGAACGTGGAACCAGCGCATAGGAACCCCCGATGATCTTCAGCACCCCGGCATACCTGCGAGCGCCCGTGCGGAGGCCCACCGCCGAACATTCTCGCACAGTGAACGGAGGTTGGATACGCGAGAGATGCGAGCGTTGAGCGCCGTCGCGGCGCGGCCGGGCACCCCCGCGAGAGCCGGATCGGTACCCGTTGGGCGAGATTCCCTGTGCAGGGAGCGCGCTCCATATTATGATTGCGCACGAAACGCCGGGGGGCGGGGCATCATGCCCTTCCGGTCGTCGCCGTCGTAGATGACCTTGTGGAGGGTACATGGGCACCGTTCCGGCCCCCGTTCGCCGCCGATTCCTGGCGGGCGCGTTCGTCGCCGCAGTCGCATTCGCGCTGCTCGCACCCGTAGCCGCCTACGCCGCCAACACCGCGTCGTTCACTTTGCGCGCCCCGGCCTCGAGCGCGCAGCTGGCGACCGCACGGCCGGCGATCTCGGTCACCGTCTACGACCGATACGGAGCCCACGGGTCAGGCGCGTTCTCGATGACCCTGGACGGCAAGCAGATGGTCGTCTCGACGACCTACATCGTCACCGGCTCGTGGAACCCCTCGCATCCCAACTACACGCGCTTCCGGCTCACCGGCCGCCTTACCAGCAACCTGGCGCCCGGCAAGCACACGGTCTCGGTCAAGGTCCACGATCTCAGGAGCAAGAACTCCACGCTTTCGTGGAGCTTCGTCGTTCAGGGACCGCCTCCCGCGTACAAGGCGACCTTCTCCGCACCCCTCCCGGCGAACGGGTCCAGCAGCACCTCGCCCCGCCCGACGATCTCGCTGACGGCGTATGACAAGTACGGCGTCTCGGACGCCGGCAAGTGCACGATGACCCTGGACGGCGCGGCGGTCACGCCCGTCGTGAACTACTCGACCTCAGGCGTCTACACCGGATTCAAGATCTCCTACCCCGTGTCCTCCGCCCTTCGGACCGGGTCCCACAGCGTCGCCGTCGCCGTGAGCGACACCCAGGGCAACGTGTCCACCTATTCGTGGGCGTTCACGGTGGCTGAGCCGACGTTCCTGCCGATGCCCGTCACCGGCACCTCGTGCGCGGACTGCCACGTCGGCATCCTGACGGCCCACCCGATGACCAACTGCGTCGCCTGCCACGGCCCGAATGCACCCCACCGGGCCGACGGTACGCCGATGAACGAGTACGCCCCCTCCGATCCGTCCGCTCACACCACGGCGTGTGCCACCTCGCCGTGCCACCGCGGCGGCGGAGCCTTCCCGCACGTCGTCGGCACCGACTGTGCGCGCTGCCACACCGGGACGTACGCCGGTATCCCGGCCGCGCACACACTGGCCACCGAGTCCCTCCATCAGTCGGCGAGTCAGTTCTGCATCCGCTCCGGCTGTCACGTCGCATCCCTGACGGTCGAGCACTACCGCCGCACCGTCAACGGCGTGAAGCTCTCCTGCGCCACGTGCCATGGCAGCACGGACCCGGCGGTGCGCGCCGCCATCGATACCAAGTCAACGGCCTGCGAGAGCTGCCACGACTTCGGCGCGATAGCGCATCCCGGAACGACGACCCAGCACATCGCGAGCGGGAGTTGCATCGGCTCCTCCTGCCACCCCGTGAACGTCGCCGACATCCACCACGGCAAGTGCGACGCCTGCCACGCCCCGAACAAGACGGCTTCCACCACGTGTGGGGACTGCCACCCTCCCAACTCGATCCACACCGGCGTCTCGGTCAAGCACACGCCCGCCGCGAGCGGATGCATCTCCACCACGTGCCACGCCAAGGACGTCGCCCTCATCCACAAGAACGACTGCACGCGGTGCCACAACGGCACGGCCACGCCGTCGACGGTCTGCGCGACCTGCCACAACGGACCGACGGCCCCGAAGCACCTGACCATCGGAACCAGCCACACGGCTCCCACCGGAACGTGCGTGAAGCCCGGCTGCCATGTGAGCGACGTCACCGCGATCCACCTGGCCACCTACACCGACGGCAGGCCCGGACCCGGCTGCGTCGCCTGTCACGCCGACGGCCAGACCGCCTCGGTGGTCTGCGAGAGCTGCCACACCGGCGACCTCGGCACCGTTCACAAGAACGCCGCCGCCGCGCACACCGCACCCGCCAGCACCGAGGACACCGGATGCGTCAAGGCGCCTGGCTGCCACCTCACCAACCCCAAGGGGAACGTTACCGACGTCACCGCCATCCATAGCGCCGGCGTCAACGCACCGGGTTGCGCGGCCTGCCACGCCTTGGGCACCACGCCCTCCCTCGTGTGCGCCACCTGCCACACCGGCGGCATCAACACAATCCACGCGAAGGCGGGCGCCTCACACACCGCGCCGGTCGTGAGCTGCGTGTCGGTGACCTGCCACGAGCCCGACATCACCGCGATCCACGGCAAGACAGGCGGCCCCGGCTGCGCCGCCTGTCACGCGCCCGGCGTCACTCCTTCCGCGGCATGCGCCTTCTGCCACTCCGGAGACATCACCACCATCCATGCGAAGGCCGACCCCAAGCACGTGCTGCCCGCCGGCCTGTGCGTGACGGCGTGCCACACCACCAACGTCGCCGCGATCCACTCCAAGGGGATCGGCTGCGTCGCGTGCCACGACGGCTTCAAGACGCCCTCGACGACCTGCGCCGACTGCCACAAGGACAGCGTCGCTACCATCCACGCCTCGGCCGCCGGCTTCCACGTCGCTTCGAGCAGCAGCTGCGTCACCTTCGGGTGCCACGTGGCCGACGTCACGGCGATCCACAGCGCCGGCGTCAACCCCCCGGGCTGCACCGCCTGCCACGCGCCCGGTGAGACCCCGTCGATCCTGTGCGGCGACTGCCACAAGGGCGACGTGGGGACCCTCCACGCCAGCGCCGACGCGTCGCACACCGCCCCCGCGGGGACCTCGTGCATCGGCAGTTCCTGCCACGATCGCAACGTCGCCACCGCCCACGTCAACGGTCCGGGCTGCTCCGCGTGCCACGCCCCGGGCGTGACCGCCTCGACGACCTGCGCGACCTGCCACACCAAGACCATGTCCGAGCTCCACGCTCGCGGTTCGGACTCGCACACGGGCTGGAGCCCGACCTGCATCACGTCGACGTGTCACAGCGCCAACGTGGCCGTGATCCACGACACTCCCAACCACGACGCCAGCGCCGGCCCGAGCTGCGCCGCGTGCCACCGCAACCCGGACCATGCGGCCTCGATCGTGTGCGCCGACTGTCACACCGGCGCGACCGCGCCGCAGCACGTGTGGGCGGCCGCGTCCCACGTCTCCCCCGCCAGCACCTGCGTGACTGCGGGCTGCCACATCTCCGACGTCATCGCGATCCACACGACGACCCACTCCGACGGCACGACCGGCCCCTCGTGCGCCGCGTGCCATGCGGACGGTGTCACTCCGACCGTCGTGTGCGCCACGTGCCACGGCACCGACCTCTCGGTCGTCCACGCGCCGGGCACGCGGCCCCACACGGCTCCCGCCGGCTACTGCGTCCAGGGCGGCTGCCACGTTCCCAACGTCGTGACGCTGCACACCGCGGGGGCCAACGCCCCGGGCTGCGCCGCCTGTCACGCGCCCGGCAAGACGCTGACCGTCGCGTGCGCGGCGTGCCACTCGACCGACAACCTGGTCGTCCACGCCGCAGGCACGCCCGCGCACACGAACACGACCGGGCTGTGCGTGACCTCGGGCTGCCACTCGCACTACGTCGTGGTAGTGCACAAGCGGCTCTGCTATCGCTGCCACGCCGACGGCGTGACCGCGTCGGTCGTGTGCACCGATTGCCACACCAAGTCGCCTGCCCTGCTCCACGCCAACCTCGCGGGCCTTGAGACCTCTCATACGGCCCAGCCCGGCGTGTGCGTCAACAGCTTCTGCCACGGCGCCAATGTGGCCGTACTCCACGACCCGTCGACGTCGCAGTGCGCCGCGTGCCACAACGACACCACGACGCCGTCGCTGGTCTGCGGGACGTGTCACACTCAGGACCCGTTGGTGCTGCACACGGGCGCTGCTGCCAAGCACCTGGTCGCGAGCACGGATGACACCGGCTGCGTCACCGCCGGCTGTCACGCCGCCGACGTCGTCGCCCTCCACAGCGCGGGCGCCAACGCGCCCGGCTGCGCGGCCTGCCATGATCCGAGCAAGACCCCGTCGCTGATCTGCTCCACGTGTCACGGATCCGACACGGCGGTCGTGCACACCCGCGGCGACGCGTCGCACAACCCGACGATCCCCTCCTGCATCAAGGCCGGCTGCCACGTGAACAACGTGGTGACCCTGCACTCGGCGGGCACGAACGCTCCGGGCTGCGCCGCGTGCCACGCGAACCCGAACCACGCGCTGACAGCCGACTGCACGGTCTGCCACGGCAGCAACAGCCAGACGGTTCATAACTCGTACATCACGACGCAGCACACGCCGCCCGTGATCGTGTGCAACCAGATCGGCTGCCACTTCGGCTCGGTCGCCGCCATCCACGCGGCTCCCTACAAGGACGGCAGGACCGGTCCGTCGTGCGCGGCGTGCCACTCGAACCCGGACCACGCGGCGACGGTGGACTGCAACGTATGCCACGCCCCGAGCACCGTGCCCGCGCGTCACGCGAGCCAGGACACCTCACACACGGCCCCGGTCGGAACCTGCACTCCGGGCGACTCGGGATGCCACACCGCCAACGTGGCAACGATCCATGGGGCGAACTACCCGAACGGCGACCCCGGCCCCGGCTGTGCCGCATGCCACTCCCCCGGCAAGACGCCGTCGCTGGTGTGCTCGACCTGCCACGTGGGCGGCTTCACCATCGCTCACCCGGCGCCTGCCGCGGCTCACACCGTCACGGGCACGATCGACGCGGAGTGCGTGACCTCCGGTTGCCACCTCGCGACGGTCGTCACGATCCACTTCGCGGACTGGCCGGGCCATGCGATCCCCGGCTGCACCGCCTGCCACGCGACCGGCAAGACGCCGTCTCTGGTGTGCTCGACCTGCCACTTCGCGACGCTCGCCGACCACGTGGTCCCGGTCATACCGCACACGGCGGCGGCCAACACGTGCACGCCGTGCCACACCGACCAGGTCGCCAAGATCCACGTGAAGGACGGGGTCAGCAAGTGCCAGGCGTGCCACGCCAACCCGGACCACACGCCGACCACCGTCTGCACGACGTGCCATACGACGGGCAGCTACCACGCGAACGCCGCGAGCTCTCATGATGTATCGGCGAGTGGCTGCACCGGCACAGCCGTCGGCTGCCACCCGGTCGATGTCTCTGTCACGCACGCCCCGACGACCAACAGCTGCCAGAACTGCCACGTGGCCAACGGCCCGACACCCACGACGACGTGCACCACGTGCCACGCGACGCACCACGATGGAGCGTCCGCAAAGCACGCCGTTGCCGCCGCCGGATGCAACGTAGCGGGCTGCCATCCCACAGACGTTTCCGCGATCCACGTGAAGACCGGGGTCCAGCACTGCGAGGCGTGTCACGGACCGGGAGTCACGCCGTCGACCACGTGCTCCACCTGCCATCCAGCCGCCGACCATACCGCAGCGCACGCCGACTGCAACAACTGCCACAACGGCGACCACTACAGCGGTCCGACCGTCGGTGTCGGCAACTGCGCCTCATGCCATGGGAGCGGTCCTCACATCTGGTACCACCCGTCAACATGCCATGGCTGCATGAGCGGCTCACCGTACAACGTGAGCTGGTAAGGCCCTAGCCACACGCTTCACAGCCAGGAAGGGCCCCGGTGCGAACCGCACCGGGGCCCTTCTTCCTTGTGAAGACGCCCTCGCGCGGGCCCGCGTCCGACACACTCGGCCCCGAGCCCGGACCCACATTCCGGGCTGGGAGCGCACCGCCGGCTGCGCGTGAGCGCCGTGTGGCACCGGGCCCGGTTCCCCTGTACAGTGAGCTGCTGGGGGCAGGAATCCAACCGCGTTCCACGCATCCTTCGAACTCACCGGGATCGTCGAGCGCAGCATACGGGGAATCGAGCCGGGGGGACTCATGGGGACACTGGATCACGGCGTGTTTCGACGCGTGCGGATGGGGGCACTTCTCGCGAGCCTGGTACTCGCCGCGGCCCTTCCGGCGGCGGCCTTCGCGGCGAACACCGCGACATTCTCGTCGAAGTCCCCCGCCTCGGGCGCGACGCTGTCGGCTCCCTCTCGTCCGACGATCTGGGTCACCGTCTATGACCGCTACGGCCTGCACGGTGCGGGCGCCTACTCCATGACCCTGGATGGCCATGCGGTGAAGCCGACCGCCACCTACCTCGTCTCGGGCCCGTGGAACGCCGCGCACCCCGACTATCGCCGGGTTCGACTGGCCTACCGGCTGACGGGCGACCTGCCGCTGGGACCTCACAGGATCACCGTCAAGACCCATGATCTCAGGCATCGGAACTCCACCTACTCGTGGAGCTTCACGGTCACGAACCCGGTCGCGTTCTCCGCGCCCGTCCCTGCCGGCGGATCGAGCGACGACGAGCCCCGCCCCGCGATCTCGGTCAGCGTCTCGGCGCTCAATGGAGCGCTGGGCAGCAGCGGGCTCGAGATGACGATCGACGGGCACTCGGTCACCCCACTCGTCTCCTACTCGACGAGGTACACGCAGTTCAAGATTGCAGCCCCTGCCATGACGTCCGACCTTGGGGTGGGAGTCCACACCATCGCAGTCACCGTCACCGACCTCAAAGGGAAGACCGGATCCTATAGCTGGAGCATCACGGTCCTCGCACCGCCCATCGTGCCGATGCCGAACTCCGTCGCCATGACCGACTGCGCCGGCTGCCACGCGGGCTTCCCGTCCGCACACCCGATGACGGACTGCGTGGCCTGCCACAACGGATCGGCCCCGCGCCGCATCGACGGCACTCCGATGCGCTCGTACACCGCCGGCGACACGTCGGCGCACACACCCGGCTGCGCGGCCAATCCCGTCTGCCATCGAGGCGGCGGGACTTTCCCGCACGTGCTGGATGGCAACTGCGCCCGCTGCCACACGGGCACTTTCCCGGGCATCGGGCCCATACACTCGACGTCGCTCGAGCCGTACCACCGATCCGCGAGCGCGTTCTGCGTGCGGTCAGGCTGTCACGTGGCCTCACTGACGACCGAGCACTACCGCCGCACCATCGGCGGCGTGCCGGATGCCCCGCGGCTCTCGTGCGACACCTGTCACAAGAGCACCGATCCTCGCGTCAGAACCGCGATCGCCAGCCGTTCGACCGCGTGCGAAGGTTGCCACGACTTCACTGCTCACACGCCGCTGCACTCGGTGACCCGCAACGACACCTGCGCCGCTCCGAAGTGCCATGGCTCGGCGGACTCGAACCTGATCACGATCCACGCCGGCTGCGCGTCATGCCACGGCGACACCGCGTCGTCGGCCGCGAAGAGCGCGATCCTGGCGGGCGTGGCGTCCTGCTCGGGCTGCCACGGCTTCACCAGCCACACGGCGCAGCACGCGGTCACACGGGACGACACCTGCGCCGTCGCCTCATGTCACGGCTCCGTCGCCACAGACCTGACGGCGGTCCACGGGTCCTGCGCCGAGTGTCATGGCAAGGATGCTCCGGCCGCGACCAAGGCCGGCATCATCTCGGGAGACCGCTCGTGCGCGAACTGCCACGGCTTCCTCGACCACGGGGCGGCGCACGTGGTGAAGCGCACCGACTCGTGCGCGGCTGCTCCGTGCCACGGCTCTGCGAAGACAAGCCTCATGACGATCCACTCGGGCTGCATCGTGTGCCACGCAGCCACCGCCTCCGCTGCCACGAAGTCCGCGATCGCGACGCACAAAAGGGGCTGCGCGAACTGCCACGGCTTCCTCGACCATTCCGGGCTGCATGACGTCGTCCGGAACGACTCCTGCGCCGCCTGCCACGCTCCTACGGACACCAGCCTCATCACCATCCACAAGAAGGCGTGTGACACCTGTCACGATTCGCTCGCGAGCAACGTCAGGAACGCGATATCCGCCGGAATCGTCAGCTGCGCGCAGTGCCACGCGAACCACGACCTTGTGGCTGCGCACGCAGCGACCCCGGCCTCACAGACGATCGTGATCAACGGTGTCGGCTACGGCACACACGCGTGCGCAGACTGCCACTCGTCGCTGGACCTGCGCACCCTGCACGCCGGCAACTGCGCCCTGTGCCACGCCGCAGGCGTGAAGGCCGTCCTCGGCGGGACCTGGACGAGGAGCTGCGTCCAGGGAGGGTGCCACTCCCCCTCATCGACGAAGCCGATGCACGGCGCGGCGGACACATCCCATACCATCACGACGTGGCCCGCGAAGTTCGGTGGTTGCACCACCGGCTCGTGTCACGGAGGCGGCGCCGACCTCGCCAAGGTGCACGCTGCGAAGCTCGGATGTGCAACCTGCCACGGCGGCGCGAAGGTCCCGACGCTCGATTGCGGCGCGGTCGCCTGTCACGCCGGCCTCGACCACGCGGCCAAGCACGCTCTGCCCTCCCCCCGAGTCGACGGATGCACCGGTTCGGCGTGTCACGATGGCACCAACCTGGGCGCGATCCAGTTCAAGGGCGCGACGTCGGCCAAGCACGCAGCGTGCGCCACCTGCCATTCCTCGAGCGATCCCAACGTCAGCGGTGCGATCGCCTCGCACGACCTGCGGTGCGCGACCTGCCACCCGACGGTCGACCACGCAGCCAAGCACGGCCTGCCCTCCCCGCGAGTCGACGGATGCACCGGTTCGGCGTGTCACAACGGCACCAACCTGACCGCGATCCGGTTCAAGGGCGCGGTGTCGGCCAAGCATGGCGCGTGCGCGACCTGTCACGCCTCCAAGGACACCATCGTCATCGGGGCCATCGCCTCGCACGACCTGCGGTGCGCGACCTGTCACCCGACGATCGACCACGCGGCCAAGCACGCTCTGCCCTCCCCCCGAGTCGACGGATGCACCGGTTCGGCGTGTCACGATGGCACCAACCTGGGCGCGATCCGGTTCAAGGGTTCCGTGTCGGCGAAGCACGCGGCATGCGCCACCTGCCATTCGTCGAGCGACCCGAATGTCATCGGCGCGATCGCCGAGCAGGACCTGAGGTGCGACACCTGCCACCCGACCACCGACCACGCCGCCAAGCACGCCTTGCCGTCCACCCGCGTCGACGGCTGCACCGGCTCCCAGTGCCACGACGGCACGAACCTGACCGCGATCCGGTTCAAGGGTGCGGTGTCGGCCAAGCACGCATGGTGCGCAACCTGCCACTCTTCGAGCGACCCGAATGTCATCGGCGCGATCGCCGAGCAGGACCTGAGGTGCGACACCTGTCATCCGACCACCGACCACGCCGCCAAGCACGCCTTGCCCGCGACGCGGGCTGACGGCTGCACCGGTTCCGCGTGCCACGACGGCACGAACCTGGGGGCCATCCGGTTCAAGGGCGCGGTGTCGGCGAAGCACGCCTCGTGCGCAACCTGCCACTCGTCGAGCGACCCGAATGTCATCGGCGCGATCGCCGAGCAGGACCTGAGGTGCGACACCTGCCACCCGACCACCGACCACACAGCCAAGCACGCCTTGCCCGCGACGCGGGCTGACGGCTGCACCGGTTCCGCGTGCCACGACGGCACCAACCTGATCGCGATCAACAGCACGACCGGTGTCGTGTCGGCCAAGCACGGCGCATGTGTCACGTGCCACGCATCCAAGGACTCCAGAGTGACGGGGGCCATCGCCGCCAACGACCTGCGGTGTGCCACCTGCCACCCCTCCGCGCATTCCTCCTCGCATGCCTGGTGCAGCGATTGCCACTCGGCCATCTACGGGCTGTCCTACCGGCACTACCCGGCTGCGCAGCCGGACAGGGCGTGCTCCAGCTGTCACGGGACGCCGTTCCAGACCCTCGACGGGGCCATCTGGGCGCAGACGAGCGACGACCACATCTCGTCGACTTGCGCGAACCGCGGCTGCCACGACGACTGGGGAATCGGATCGCCCAACGACCCGGGAGCGACAGGTGACCTGCACACGGTACCTGCGAGTTCGGCCGCCTGCCTCGGGTCGGGCTGCCACGCGGGCAACCTCACGCTGATACACGCGAAGGGTTGCGCGACGTGCCACGAGCCCGACCCGGCGGGGACGATCGCTCCCGCGACGATCAGGTCCGCCCTCGCGAACCACGACACATCGTGCGCCGCGTGCCACGGTCCGGGATCGCCCGCGGACCACGGCAGTCATCCGGCCACGGTGAGCGCGGGCACCATCACCATCCTCGGCACGCGCTACGCCGATCAGTCCTGCTCCTCGTGCCACGGGACTATGGACCTGCAGCTCGTTCATGGCGAGAAGGGCAACCGGGAGAGCTGCACGAAGTGCCATCCGACTCCGGCCAGTACCGCGTCCGACGGCTTCTCGTGCCTCCAGGACGCCTGCCACAAGGCCGGAACGCCGCGCGCGATGCACGTCTCGGTCGACGCCGAACACACCCTCGGGGCCGCGCCCTCGTGCATCGCTCGCGACTGCCACACCGGCGGGGTCGGTGGCACGAACGTCATCGCCATCCACACGGCGCAGGGCTGCGTGACGTGTCATTCCGGGAGCAAGGCCCTGACCACGAACTGCAGCGCTCCGGATTGTCACGATCCCGCCGCGGCCCATCCCTACCCCGACGCCCATCCGAAGATGGCCGACAGCCACGCCCTCGGCCTCTCGCCCACCTGCGTGAAGTCCGGCTGTCACACCGGTGACGTCGTGGCGATCCACGGTCGCACTCGTTGTCCCGCCTGCCATGGCAACCCGGACCACGCGCTCTCCAAGGACTGCGTGACGTGCCATCCTGACACCTCGCTCACCGCCCACGTGAACGTGCATCTCGACTGCAACGTCTGCCACACGAAGGCCGGAGGCTGGCACCCGCGCAAGTACGGCACCCCGGCGCCGGCCATCATCTCCGCCGCCACCGCCTGCTCCGCGTGCCATACCTCGCTGATCGGCTCACCCACCTCTGCTCTCGTGGGTCGATACCCTCACCCGGCTCCGTGGTACATGACGTCCTATACATGCAGCTGGAACTGTCACGGGAACCAGGATTCCCCCCAGTGGCAGTCCCACCTCAACGGCCCGTACGACAAGATCCCTCCGACGACGACCGCCACACGGCCCGGCTCGTCGGGTGGTTCCGCCACGATCGAGCTGACGGTGACGGACACGGGCGAGTACAGCCCCCTCGGCTCCGGCGTCGCCCACACCTACTACAAGATCGACGGGGGCGGATGGGCACAGGGCACGACGGTCGTCATCCCCGCGCCCGGTACCGGGGCCGTCGATCACCACGTCTACTTCTACTCCGACGACGCGTGCGGCAACACTGAGGCGCAGCACGACATCACGGTCAGCGTCACTGCCGAGTAGGCTCGATCGCGTGTTCGATAGGGCCCGGCGTGGTCCACGCCGGGCCCTATGCATTCGACACGGCCGCGCTGACGTCTACCGCCCGCGCGTGAGCCCGTACTCGATGGAGTCGACGAGCGCCTCCCAGGAGGCCTCGATGATGTTCTCGCTGACGCCGACGGTCCCCCACGACTCCGTGCCGTCGTCAGAGACGATGAGAACGCGCGTGACGGCGCCCGTGCCCTTCTTCTCGTCCAGCACGCGGACCTTGAAGTCGGTCAGTTCGATGCGCTCGAGCGCCGGATAGAAGCGTCCGATCGCCAGCCGCAGGGCGCGGTCCAGCGCGTTGACCGGGCCGTTGCCCTCCCCCGTCGCCACGAATCGCTCGCCTTCGCAGAAGAGCTTGATCGTCGCCTCGGTCATCACGCGACCGTCCTCGCGCTTCTCCATGATGCAGCGGAAGGACTCGAGGGTGAACAGCGGCGAGTAGGAGCCCGTCCGCTTGCGCATCAGGATCTCGAGCGAGGCGTCGGCGGCCTCGAAGGTGTAGCCGTGGTGCTCGAGCTCCTTGACGGTCTCCAGCACGTCGCCGATGACCGCGGGGTCTGCCGACAGGTCGATGCCGAGCTCCTTTGCCTTCATCAAGAGCGACGCGCGGCCGGCCAGCTCACTTACCACGACCCGCGCGAGGTTACCCACCGCTGCCGGGTCGATGTGCTCGTAGGCGCCGGCGAGGCGGTCGTTCGCGCTCGCGTGCAGCCCGCCCTTGTGCGCGAAGGCGCTCGTGCCCACGTACGGCTGCTGCGCGTACGGCGACAAGTTGGCGATCTCGGCAACGAAGTGGCTGACCTCCGTGAGTAGGTGCAGCTGGTCTCGGCTGATGCACTCGAGACCCATCTTGAGCGCGAGAGCCGGGAGGATCGCGGTGAGGTCGGCGTTGCCGGTGCGCTCGCCGTAGCCGTTGATGGTGCCCTGCACGTGGGTGCAGCCGGCCTCGACCGCGAGCAGCGCGTTGGCGACGGCGCAGCCCGCGTCGTTGTGCGTGTGGATGCCCAGCGGCGCGCCCACCATCGGCGCGATGGTGGCCACCACGCGCGACACGTCCTGCGGGAGGGTGCCGCCGTTGGTGTCGCACAGCACGACCGCGTCCGCACCCGCGTCGGCGGCGGCGCGGCACACGGCCAGCGCGTACCCGGGGTTGGCCGTGTAGCCGTCGAAGAAGTGCTCGGCGTCGAGGAAGACCGTGCGGCCGGCGGCCTTGAGGTGCGCGACGCTCTCCGAGACCATCGCCAGGTTCTGTTCGAGCGTTGCGCCCAGCGCCTCGGTCACGTGCAGGTCCCAGGACTTGCCGACGATGCAGACGGCGTCGCATCCGGTCGCGAGCAGCGCCGCGAGGCCGGGGTCGTCGGCGGCTGCGACGTCCTTGCGGCGCGTCGAGCCGAACGCCGAGACGACCGCGGTCCGCAGATCGAGCGAGCGGACACGCTCGAAGAACTCGATGTCCTTGGGGTTGGAGCCCGGGAACCCGCCCTCGACGAAGTGCACGCCGAGGTCGTCGAGGCGCCGGACGATGCGCAACTTGTCCTCGACCGAAAGGGACATGCCCTCGCGCTGGGTCCCGTCGCGCAGTGTGGTGTCGTAGATGGTGATCATGCGTGGGGCCTCCTGGGCCGGACGGTTAGACCCGCTCGAGCCAGTACTCGTACTCGGCGTCACGCCCGCGCACGATGTTGAAGTACGCCTCCTGGATGGCCAGCGTGATGGGGCCGGGGGTGCCGATCTCTCGGTGGTCGACCGAGCGAACGGGGACGATCTCCGCGGCGGAACCGGTGAAGAAGACCTCGTCGGCGACGTAGAGATCGGCGCGCGTCATCGACGCCTCGATGATGTCGAAGTCGAGGTCCTGCGCGATCGCGATCACCGTGTCACGCGTGATGCCCTCGAGCACGCCGTCGGAGACGGGCGGGGTGACAATGATCTCGTCGCGCACCACGAAGATGTTCTCGCCGGTGCCCTCGCACACGAAGCCGGCCTCGTTGAGCAGGATCGCCTCGGCGTAGCCGTGGTCGTTGGCCTCCATGCGTGCGAACGACGAGTTGATGTAGTTGCCCGTCGACTTGATCTGCGGAGGCGAGGCGTTCACGCCGCGCTGGCGCCACGAGGAGATGCCGGCGTCGACGCCGTTCTTGAGCGCGTCCTCGCCGAGGTAGGTGTCCCACGGCCACACGGCGATGACGACGCTGACCGGCGAGGGTATCGGGTCGAGACCCATGACGCCGTACCCGCGGTAGATGAGCGGGCGGATATAGCACGCCGGGAGCTTGTTCACGGCGATGAGCTCGAGGGTCGCGGCAACGAGCTCCTCGACCGTGTACGGCAACGGCATACGCATCATCTTGGCCGACCGCGCCAGCCGTTCCATGTGCTCGGTGAGGCGGAAGACCGCGGGGCCCTCGGGGGTGTCGTAGCAGCGGATGCCTTCGAACACACCGGAACCGTAGTGCAGCGCATGCGTCAGGACGTGGACCTGCGCCTTGTCCCAATCGACCAGGGCGCCGTCCATCCAGATCTTGTCCACCTTCGGGAGATCCGCCATCGTCAAACCCCTTCCTTCGTTTCGCATGCGCGCGAGTGCGCACACGGGTGTGCCCATCCGGTCCTACAGTCGCGCGACGACCAGGTCGCCCATCTCGACCGTGCCGACGAGCAGCGCCGCGTCCGTGTTCTCGTCCGCGATGTCGCGCGTGCGGTACCCGTCGTCGAGCGTCCGCGCGATGGCGTCTGAGAGCGCGTCAGAGGCCTCCTGCATCCCGAGCGAGTGGCGGAGCATCATCTCCACCGACAGGAGCATGGCGAGCGGATTGGCGACACCCAGGCCCGCGATGTCGGGCGCCGACCCGTGGCTCGGCTCGTAGAGGGCCGTCCCGTCGCCGAGCGAAGCGGAGGCGAGCATGCCGAGCGACCCCGTGAGCATCGACGCCTCGTCGGAGAGGATGTCGCCGAACATGTTCTCGGTGACGATCACGTCGAACTGGGCCGGACGGCGCACGAGCTGCATGGCCGTGTTGTCCACGAGCTGGTCGATGAGCTCGACGTCCGCGTAGTCACGCGCCACCTCGTGCACGACCTCGCGCCACAGGCGCGACGACTCCAGCACGTTGGCCTTGTCGACGGAGTGGACCTTCGAGCGGCGGCCGCGCGCGGCCTCGAACGCCGTACGTGCGATGCGCTCGATCTCGTACTCGCGGTAGTCGAGCGTGTCGTACGCGCGCCTGCCCGCGCCGCCGCCGGTCGCCGCGCCGAGCGCGTCGGCCTCGCGGCCGCGCGCACCGAAGTACAGGCCTCCGGTGAGTTCGCGGACGATGAGCATGTCGACGCCCTCGAGGGCCTCGGGCTTCAGCGACGAAGCGCCCACCAGCGGTGCGAAGATGCGCACAGGCCTCAGGTTGGCGTAGAGGCCGAGCTCCTTGCGGATGCCGAGCAGCCCCTGCTCCGGGCGCGGCTTGGCGGGGTCGGTGGTGTCCCACTTCGGGCCGCCGATCGCGGCGAGCAGCACCGCGTCGGCCGCGTGCGCCTCCGCGAGCGTCTTGGGCGGCAGCGGGGAGCCGGTCTCGTCGATCGCGACGCCGCCGAGCAACGCCTCGCGGAAGTCGAACTCCACGCCCCGGCGCTCCCCGATCGCGCGCAGGACCTTCACGGCCTCGCGCGTGATCTCGGGCCCGATGCCGTCTCCGGGAAGCAGACAGATGCGAACGGAGCGGGTCACGTGCCCACCTTGTCCTTCACGGACTCGATCAGCCCGCCGCGCTCGATGATCGCCTTCACGAAGGGCGGGAACGGCTGGGCCGTGTAGACCTCTCCCGTGGTGAGGTCCGTGATCGTGCCGGTGTCGGCATCGACGGCCACTCGGTCGCCGTCCTTGATCCCGCGCGCGGCTTCGGGCGACTCCATGATGGGCAGCCCGGTGTTGATCGCGTTGCGGTAGAAGATGCGCGCGAACGACGAGGCGATGACCACGTCGACGCCCGCGTGTTTGATCGCGATGGGCGCGTGCTCGCGGCTCGAGCCGCAGCCGAAGTTCTCATCGGCCACGATGATGTCGCCGGACTTCACCTTCGCCACGAAGCCGGCGTCGATGTCCTCCATGCAGTGCTTGGCGAGCTCGGCCGGGTCGGAGGTGTTGAGGTAGCGCGCGGGGATGATGACGTCGGTGTCGACGTCACGCCCGTAGCGGTGTGCGGTGCCTTCGAAGCGCATGGTCCGTGCTCCCTATGCCAGGTCTTCGGGCAGGGCGATGTGGCCGGCCACGGCGGTCGCCGCGGCCACGGCGGGAGACGCGAGGTAGACCTCGGAGGTCGGGTCGCCCATGCGTCCGACGAAGTTGCGGTTGGTTGTCGCCAGCGCGCGCTCCCCCGCCGCGAGGATGCCCATGTGGCCGCCGAGGCACGGGCCGCAGGTCGGCGTGGACACGGCGCCGCCTGCGTCGACGAAGACGTCGAACAGCCCTTCGTGCATGGCCTGCTTCCAGATCGCCTGAGTGGCGGGGATCACGATGAGTCGCACCCTCGGGTCGACCTTCCGGCCCTTCAGGATGCCGGCTGCGATGCGCAGGTCCTCGATGCGGCCGTTCGTGCAGGAACCGATCACGACCTGGTCGACCTCGACGTGGCGCGCCTCGCGTACGGGGCGCGTGTTGGACGGCAGGTGCGGGAACGCGACGGTCGGCTCGATCTCCGACGCGTCGATGCGGATCACGCGCGCGTACTCCGCATCCGGGTCGGAGGCGTAGACGGTCCACGGACGCTCGGCGCGGCCCTCGACGTAGGCACGGGTCGTCTCGTCGAACGCGATGATGCCGCTCTTGCCGCCGGCCTCGATCGCCATGTTGCAGATGGTGAAGCGGTCATCCATGCCGAGGCGCTCGATCGTCTCGCCGGTGAACTCCATCGACTGGTAGAGCGCGCCATCGACCCCGATCATCCCGATGATGTGCAGGATGATGTCCTTGCCGCCCACCCAGGGCCGCAGCTCGCCGGTGATCTCGAACCTGATCGAGGAAGGGACCTTGAACCACGCCGTGCCGGTGGCCATCCCCGCGGCGGCGTCCGTGGACCCCACGCCGGTCGCGAAGGCCCCCAGGGCGCCGTAGGTGCACGTGTGGGAGTCGGCGCCGATGATGACGTCGCCAGGGCCCACAACGCCCTGTTCGGGGAGCAGCGCGTGCTCCACACCCATGCAGCCGATCTCGTAGTAGTGCGAGATGCCGAACTCGCGGGCGAACTCCCGGACGATCTTGGCCTGCTCGGCCGACTTGATGTCCTTGTTCGGCGTGTAGTGGTCCGGTACCAGTGCGATCTTGCCCGGATCGAACACAGCGTCGACACCGATGCGCCGGAACTCGCGGATGGCGATGGGCGCCGTCACGTCGTTGGCCAGCACCAGGTCGAGCGCGCACTCGATGAGCTGGCCCGGGACGACCTCGTCCAGGCCCGCGTGGGCGGCCAGCAGCTTCTCGGTGATCGTCATGGGACGGGGCATCGCGTGCGTCCTTTCGCTACTCTTCGCTGACGCTTGGCTTGACGCTCACGAGCAGGCGGTTCAAGGCGTTGGTGTACGCCTTCGCGGAGGCCACGATGATATCGGAGTGCGCGCCGCGGCCCGTGAAGACCCTGCCGTCCTCGCTCCGCACGCGGAAGGCCACCTCGCCCAGGGCGTCAAGGCCCTTGGTCACCGACTGGACCGTGAACTCGATCATCTCGACGGGCACTCCGACGATCCGGTTGATGGCGTTGCACACCGCGTCGACGGGGCCGTCGCCGTGCGAGGCGTCGATGACGTGCTCGCCGGCGGCGGTGATCAGCTCGACGGTGGCCGTCGGGATCCCGGGCTCGCCGCACGTCACGTGCACCTGCTCGAGGTGCCAGACCTCCTCGGCGGAACGCTCGGAGTCGGAGACGAGCGCCTCGAGGTCCTCGTCGAAGACCTCCTTCTTCTTGTCCGCCAGCGCCAGGAACTGCTGGTAGACCTGGTCGAACTCGGCGTCGCTGAGCACGATGTCGAGCTCGCCGAGGCGGTGCTTGAGCGCGTGCCGGCCGCTGCGGGCCGACAGCACGATCGAGCTGCCACCGACGCCGACCTCCGCCGGATCGATGATCTCGTAGGTGGAGCGCTCCTTGAGCACGCCGTCCTGGTGGATGCCCGACGAGTGCGCGAACGCGTTCGCGCCCACGATCGCCTTGTTCGGCTGGACCGGGATGCCGGTGATCTTGGACACGAGTCGCGAGAGCCGGGTGATGTTATGGGCGTCGATGCGCGTGTCGCACCCGAAGTAGGCCGAGCGCTGGCGCAGTGCCATCACGACCTCTTCGAGCGCCGTGTTGCCCGCGCGCTCCCCGATGCCGTTGATGGTGCACTCGACCTGGCGCGCTCCGGCCTTCACACCCGCGAGCGCGTTGGAGGTGGCCATGCCCAGGTCGTTGTGGCAGTGCACCGACACCGTGGCCTTCTCGATGCCGGCGACGTTGCCGTACAGCCCCGCAATGAGCGCGCCGAACTCCTCCGGATAGGTGTAGCCGGTGGTGTCGGGGATGTTGACCACCGTGGCGCCGGCGGCGATGGCGGCCTCGACCATGCGATAGAGGAAGGCCGGCTCGGCGCGCCCGGCGTCCTCCGCGTAGAACTCGACGTCGCCCACGAGACTGCGCGCGAGCTTCACGGCCGCGACCGCCCGCTCGATGGCCGTGGCCTCGTCGATGCGCAACTTGTCCCGCAGGTGCGACGGGCTCACGCCGATGCCGGTGTGGATGCGCGGTCGCTTCGCGGTCGAAAGCGCGTCGGCCGCGACCCGGATGTCGTTGGGGACCGCGCGCGAGAGAGCGCACACCACGACCGCGTCGCCGACCTCGGCGCCGATGCGGCGCACCGACTCGAAGTCGCCGGGACTCGAGACCGGGAAGCCGGCTTCGATCACGTCCACGCCGAGACGGACGAGCTGCCGCGCGATCTCCAGCTTCTCTGCGGTGTTCATGCTGGCGCCCGGGGACTGTTCCCCGTCGCGCAGGGTGGTGTCGAAGATGCGAACGATGTCCGGCGCCATGCTGACCAAGCCCCTTAGGCTGTGCTTACAACTCGACCGACCACGCGTGCTTCATCCCGGCCTCGGACTTGATCTTCGCCAACAGGGATGCGTCCAGCCGGGTGTCGACGGTGATCCCCATGAGCGCCTTCCCGCCGGCCTCCTTGCGTCCCACCTGCATGGAGCCGATGTTGATGCCCGCGTCTCCCAGGATCGTGCCGACCTTGCCGATCATGCCGGGGCGGTCCGGGTAGCTGAAGAACGCCATGTACCGGTCCGGGAGCATGTCGAGGTCGTAGCCGAACAGGGAGACGAGGCGCGGCTCGTTCTTCTTGCCGACCAGGGCCGCCGCCACGTCGACCGACTTGTCACCGGACTCGGCCTTCACGACGACCATGGAGACGTAGTCGTGGGTCGCGGTACGCTTCGATTCGGTCACGCCGATGCCGCGCTGACGCGCGAAGTAGTCGGCGTTGACGTAGTTGACGGGCTCGTCCGTGGCGACCGCCAGCATGCCCTTGAGCACGGCCGTCCGCAGGATGCGCGTGTCGGTGTCGGCGAGGCCGCCGATCATGACGATCTCGATCTTGTCGACGCCGCCGGGAGCCATCTGCGCGACCATCGCGCCCATCTGCTCGGCGAGCTGGAGGTACGGACCGACCTTGTCCATGACGTCGGGTGACACCGGCGCGATGTTGACGGCCGTGGAGACCATCTCACCGCGCAGCCCCGCCGCCACGAGCTCGGCGATCTGCTCGCCGGCGCGGTCCTGGGCCTCTTCGGTCGAGGCGCCCAGGTGCGGCGTTACGATCACGTTGTCGAGAGCGAAGAGCGGCGACTCGGTGGTCGGCTCGACCTCGAACACGTCGATTGCCGCGCTGGCGACCTTGCCGCTCTTGAGCGCGTCGACCAGCGCGTCGGTCTGGTAGATGCCGCCGCGGGCCGTGTTGACCAGCCGCACGCCGTCCTTCATCTTCGC
>JANYKZ010000041.1 GCA_025361505.1 Coriobacteriia bacterium | reverse complement strand
CTTCCGTAGTGCCTCCACCCGGTCCAGCACGGCTCGGGCGACGGCACGCTTGTCCATGAGCGGCAGCTCGAGAGCCGCGGCCTCGTCTATGAGGATGACCAGGTTCGTCGGGACGTCGAGCCCGGGACCGGGAAGCTGGCCTGCGGCGATGTCGGCGAGGGACGCCTGGCCGAGGTCGGCGCGATAGCGGATGCCGTGGAGCGCGAGGCGCTCCGCACGCGCTCGCTGGCGGGCGTTCACGTGCTCGTGACCGCCGGCCCGACGCGCGAGCCCATCGACGCGGTGCGGTTCATCGGCAACCGTTCGAGCGGGCGTCAGGGCTACGCGATCGCCGAGGAGGCCGCGCGCCGTGGCGCCGACGTGACGCTCGTGAGCGGCCCGACCGCGCTCGCTGACCCGTTCGGCGTGCGGACCGTGCGCGTCGAGACCGCGGCGGAGATGCTCGCTGCGGTCGATGCCGCGTTCGACGAGGCCGATCTGGTCATAGCCGCCGCGGCCGTCGCGGACCTGCGTCCCGCGGCGCCGGTGGAAGGCAAGATCCGCAAAGCCGACGCTCCGGAGTCGATCCCGCTCGAGGGGACCTTCGACATCCTGGCGTCGCTGGGTGCCCGCAAGGGTCCGCGTGTGCTGGTCGGCTTCGCCGCCGAGGCGGGGGACCCGGTCGAATCGGCCCGCGCCAAACTGGCCTCGAAGAACCTCGATCTGATCGTGGCCAACGACATCACGGCGCCGGGTGCCGGATTCGACGTCCCGACGAACCGGGTCATCCTCATAGACGAGGCCGCGGCTCTCGAGCTGCCGCTCATGGACAAGCGTGCCGTCGCCCGAGCCGTGCTGGACCGGGTGGAGGCACTACGGAAGGAATCGCGATGAAGACGCTCGAAGGCCCGGCGAAGAAGTTGTCCGCCTATATAGGCGAGAAGGACGAGTACGAGGACGGCAGGCCGCTCTACACGGCGCTGGTCGAGGCTGCCCGCACGGCGGGGTGCGCCGGGGCGACCGTACTGCGCGGGGTCCAGGGCTTCGGCGCGACCAGCCGTATCCATGCCGCCCACAACCTCCGCATGAGCTCCGACCTTCCGGTCGTCGTACAGGTCATCGATTGCGAGAGCCGCGTCATCGCGCTGTCGGAGATGTTCAGGGCCATGGTGGGGGACGGGATGGTCACGATCGAGGACATCTTCGTCGTCCAGTACCGCGGCGGCGTCACGGGCGGACCGGTCGAGAAGCTCAGGAAAGCGTAGATCCACGAAGGTGGCGTGTTCCCGCGCTTGCCCCGAGCACCCGCTCGTCGTACTATTACCGCCTGCCGAGCGGTCATCTTCCCCGGACCCGCGCGTCGGCATTTCGGGCTGTGGCGCAGCTTGGTAGCGCACTTGACTGGGGGTCAAGGGGTCGCAGGTTCAAATCCTGTCAGCCCGACCATCGCACGTCCGCAGGGCACCTTCGGGTGCCCTGCTGCGTTCCTTCGCACGTCGACGCACCGGTCTTCGCACGGGCATGGCAGTCGCGGTGGTCTGAGTGGGTACATTCACGTGGCATGCTCATCGGACGCAGGATCTCTGAAAGGGGTCGCCATGGCGCGGATCACGTGGTTCGAGTACTTCACCGAGGACGCCGAGAAGGACCTGGCATTCTACAAAGATGCGTTCGGCTGGGAGTCCCAGAAGTGGGGAGACATGCCGTACTGGCTCGTGATGACCGGGGACAAGAGCGAGCCCGGCATCGACGGCGCGATCGGTCTTCCGCCCATGGAAGGCATGACGCAGAAGGTCATCAACACCATCTCCGTGGATGACAACGACGCGTTCACGGCGAAGGCGCTCGCCGCCGGTGGAACCATCGCTGTGCCCAAGAGAGCGGTTCCCGGTTCGGGGTGGCTGACCTACATCGCCGATCCGGCCGGGATCGTCTTCGGCATCATGCAGTACGACGACACAGCCAAGTAGTCCCCGTGCATCGCTTCGCCCCCGGGCGCGGTGATGCGGCCACAGGGGTCTTCCCCGGCACCCGCCGTTCGGAGACGGAGGTCCGTTTCGGGAAACCGAGGCGGACCTCCTGCCCCGTTGAGATGCCTCACGGGTCGGCTCTGATGCCCGGGACGTTCTGCGCCCCGATCGTTCTTGGTGTAGCCTTTCCGAATCGTCGGTACGCTTGTTTGAGGAGTGTCGTGAACAGACAGTCGATCGCGCGCATCGTGCCCGTTCTGCTGCTGGCTGTCGTCGCCACCGGGCTGTTGGCGACCGGATGTGCCCGAACCTCGCAGGGCACCGCGAAGAGCGGGCCGACGGCGCTCGACGGCCTGCCGGCGGCACGCGCCGCGCTATCGGGTACGGTTCCGGACGCCAAGCTCCTGGTGGTGCACCTTCGCGACCCGATCTCACCCACGACCACACCCTTCTGGTCCTACTACTTCTGGTCGGCCTCCGCAGGACGTCAGTACCTCGTCGGCGTGGCGGATGGGGTGGTCGGACACGTGGAGTCGGGCGGCGCGGCGGGGCCCACCGCAAGCGAATGGGCCACGATCCCCGGGACCGATGCATGGAAGATCGACAGCGATGAGGCGTACGCGAAGGCGTTCACCGCCAGTGGCCTGACGAGCGCCCCCGTGACCTACATGATGGGTCTGGAGACCTACAAGAGCGCCAATGACACCTCCACCGTCGTGCCGTTCTCGTGGAGAGTGAAGTTCTTCTCGGCGCCGGGCATCGTGCCGACGAAGATCGTCGACGTCAACGCCACGACCGGCGAAACCTCGGTGCCCAAGTAGCGTTTCTCCTGGCTGCGGCACGCGGACAGAGCCAGCCGCGGTGCTGCGGCATCGGAATGGATGCATGCCCGCAATCGCCACTCAGAGGATGTCGCCCGTGACGAGCCCGATCGCTTCCCGTTTCCCCGGCGCCTCGACCCTGCCGATCGCCGGGATCGCCGTCCTGCCGACGCCGGTCGAGTCGCTCGACGCGCTCGCCCGCGAGCTCGGCATCGGGCGGTTGCTCGTCAAACGCGACGACCTGACCGCTCCCACCTATGGGGGCAACAAGGTGCGGAAGCTCGACTACCTCCTGGGGAAGGCCCTCGCCGAGAAACGCACCGCGGTCATCACCTACGGCGCCTACGGATCGAACCACGCGCTAGCGACCGCCGTCTACGCCCGTGCGCTCGGGCTCGAGCCGCACGTGGTGCTCTCGCCGCAGGAGGTCGGCCCGTTCGCGGCCGCGACGCTGCGCGCCCATGCCGGTCTCGGCACGGTGATCCACCCGGTGGACGGGTGGGACGGCGCGCCGGAAGGCGCTCGCGTGAGTGCCGCGCTGACCGAACGCGACGGCATCGAGCCTCTCGACATCCCCATGGGCGGCACGAACGCCTTGGGCGCGATCGGCTACGTGAACGCCGCCATCGAGGTCGTCGACCAGCTGCGCGAGCTCAATGCCGACGTCGACGCGGTGGACCTCAGCGACTACCTGCGCCCGGACGTCATCTACGTCGCCGCCGGCACGCTGGGCACGGCGATCGGTCTCGCGGTCGGCCTGGCCGCCGTGGGGGCACACACGCGTGTCGTCGCCGTCCGCGTCACGCCGGCCGAGGTCGCGGCCGAGAGCGTCGCCGTCGAGCTGGCCGGGAAGACGGTCGCGCTGCTGCGGTCCCTCGACGACTGCTTTCCGGACCTCGCCTACGACGACCTCGCCTTCGAACTGCGAGAGGACTGGTTCGAACCCGGGTACGGCGTCGTCACGCCCCAGACCATCGAGGCCGTCGAGCTCGCCGCCGGGAACGGCGTCAAGCTGGAGACCACCTACACCGGCAAGGCGTTCGCGGCGATGGTCGCCGACGCGCGCGCCGGCACCTTGAAGGACAGCCAGGTGCTCTTCTGGGACACCTACAGCTCGGCGCCGATGCCCGGATCCGGTGATGTCGACACGTTGCCGCCGGCTCTGCGCGACTACGTGGCGGAATGCGGCCGGGTGTTCCCGGAGTCCCGGGCCGATCGCGGGGCGTGATCTAGGAGAGCCGCTCGGACAGCGCCAGCCATTCGTCCTCGAGGACCGAGATCAGCCGCTCGACCTCGTGCAGTCGGGCCTGGGCGTCCACTATGGCGACGTAGTCGGAGGGATCCGCGTCACGCATCGCGGCACGGATCGCGTCGGCCTTCGTGGCGAGGGTCTCCAGCTTCCGCTGGGTGGAGGCGAGCTCCTTCTTCAGAGCGCGTTCTTCCACGTTCGAAAGCACGGGCGTGAGTCCCGTTTCCGATCCTCCGACAGCGCGGGCGGTCGCGCCCTCGCTCGGCTTCGCCTTCTCCGGTGCGGCTTCCCCGCGCGCGGCGATCCGCTTGTCCAGAAGGCGCAGGTACTCGTCGACACCGCCGGGGACGTGGCGGATCCTCCCGTCGAGCAGCGCGAACTGGTCTTCGGTGACGCGTTCCATCAGGTAGCGGTCGTGGGTGATGAGCAGGAGCGTGCCGGGCCAGGAGTCCAGCAGGTCCTCCAGCACCGCGAGCATGTCGATGTCCAGGTCGTTGTCCGGCTCGTCGAGGATGAGGACGTTGGGCTTGTCCAGGAGGATGAGCATCAACTGGAGGCGGCGCTTCTGACCGCCGGACAGATCGGACACGACCGCGGAGAGCTGGACGGCGTCGAACCCGAGACGCTCGAGAAGCTGCGCGGGGGTCATCTCCTTGCCGTCGAACTCGTAGCGTGTGTTGTATAGCGCGAGCACCTCGCGCACCCGGCAGGTTCCCAGTTCGTTCAACTCGTCGAGGTGCTGCGACAGGACGGCGAACCTGACGGTCTTGCCGATCTTCACGTGGCCGGAGGTCGGTTCGAGCGAGCCCCGGATGACGTTCAGGAGTGTGGTCTTGCCCGACCCGTTCTCGCCGAGGATGCCGAACCGGTCGCCCGGTCCGATGCTCCACGTGAGGTCGTGGAGGACGGCCTTCTGGCCGTAGCGTTCGGTCACGTCGACGAGGTCGACGACCTGCTTGCCCAGACGGGAGATCGCGGTCCGCTTCAGCTCGATGGAGTCGCGCACCGGCGGTTCGTCGGCGATGAGTGCGCGCGCCGCCTCGACGTGGAACTTGGGTTTGGTCGCGCGGGCGCGAGCGCCGCGCGCGAGCCACGCGAGCTCTTTGCGCATGAGGTTCCGGCGCTTCTGCTCTGCCGTCTGGGCGGCCTCCGCGCGCTCGACACGTTGGAGCACGTAGGCGGAGTACCCGCCCCCGAACTGTTCCACCTGCCCGTCGTGCACCTCCCACATGCCCAGACACACCTCATCCAGGAACCAGCGGTCGTGCGTCACGACGAGCAGCGCACCCGACTTCTTCGGCCAACGGTTCTTGAGGTGCTCAGCGAGCCACGCGATGGCGTGGACGTCGAGGTGGTTGGTCGGCTCGTCGAGCAGGAGCACGTCGCAGTCCTCGATGAGCACGCGTGCAAGGTCGACGCGTCGGCGCTGTCCTCCGGAGAGCTCGCCGACCCGACCGTCCCACGGGATGTCCGCGATGAGGCCGCGGATCGTGGTGCGGATCCGGGCGTCCGACGCCCACGTATGCTCGGGTGCGTCCCCGACGACGGCGTAGGCGACGGTCGCCTCCGGGTCGAGGGAGTCGGTCTGCTCGAGCGTGCTGATGGTGGTTCCACCGCGTCGCATGATACGACCGTCATCAGGTGGGACCGAACCCGCGAGCAGCGAGAGGAGGGTCGACTTGCCGTCGCCGTTGCCGCCGACCACGCCGATGCGGTCGCCCTCGTTGATGCCGAGCGTGACCGAGTCGAAGACCTTCTTCGTCGGGTACTCCAGATGGACGTTCTCGCATCCAAGTAGATAGGCCACCGGGGCGAACCTCGATCCTGGAGAGAGCCGGTGCGACATGGAACGACGCGATCGCTTTGCGTAGGCACACAGGATACCTAGGATGTCGCTCCGGCGGGCGCCTGCACGAAAGTCGGCAGTCTGTGCCGCCGTCCGGTGGGGACCTCTAAGATGTCGTCTGGAGGTCGGCCCGTGCCAGCCATGGCACCGCCGCCGGAGTGTGCTGCCGGTTCGAGAGGCGCCGAGTGATACAGATCAGGAACTTCGCTCTTCCGCTCTCCGCGGGAGAACCTGCGGCCGAGGACGCGTTGAGACGCGCCGCGGCCAAGCGCCTGGGCGTCGATGCGGGGCTGATAGCCTCGCTGCGTCTGCTCAAACGCTCCGTCGACGCACGTCAGAAGAGCAACGTCCACCTGGTCGTCACGCTCGGCGTGACGCTCGACACCGCGGCTGCCGAAGACGAGACGGCCGTGGTGCGTCGTCTCGCGGACAAGGACGTGCTCATCGCCGCAGCCGGGCCGCTGCCGGCCGTCGAGCGCCTCGCGATCGCACCCGTGGTGCGTCCCGTCGTCGTGGGCACGGGCCCGGCGGGGCTCTTCGCGGCGCTCCTTCTTGCGCGGGCAGGCGCACGGCCGCTCGTGCTCGAGCGCGGCGCGGCGGTGGACGGGCGCGTGCGTGCGGTCAGCACTTTCATCCGTGACGGCGTTCTCGACCCGGACTCGAACATCCAGTTCGGCGAGGGCGGCGCGGGGACCTTCTCCGACGGCAAGCTCACCACCAATACGCACGACCCCCGGTGCCGGAGTGTCCTCGAGGCGTTCGTCGAGGCGGGAGCGCCCGAGGAGATCCTGTGGCAGGCGAGACCCCACATCGGCACGGACCACCTGACGGGTGCCGTCAGAAGGCTGCGTGAGGAGATCATCGCTCACGGCGGCGAGGTGCGCTTCGACACCCGCCTCTCGGACCTCATCCTCGATGGGGACGGGAAGCTTCGTGGCGTCGTCACGGAGGGCATCCACGGACACGAGGAGCTCGGAGTCGAGGCGCTCATCCTCGCCACGGGTCACAGCGCGCGCGACACCTTCGAGATGCTGCACCTCCGCGGCGCGAGTCTCGCGCAGAAGCCGTTCTCGATCGGGGTCCGTGTCGAACACGACCAGCGGATGGTGGACCGCGCCCAGTACGGCTCGGTGGCCGGCCATCCGGCGCTCGGCGCGGCGGACTACCAGCTCTCATGCCACCTGTCCTCCGGTCGCGGGGTCTACACGTTCTGCATGTGTCCCGGTGGATGGGTGGTCGCGGCGGCCAGCGAGCAGGGGGGAGTCGTCACCAACGGCATGAGCCGGTTCGCCCGGGACGGGGCGAACGCGAACTCGGCGCTCCTGGTGGGCGTTTCTCCCGGGGACTTCGGAGACGACCACCCGTTGGCGGGAGTGCGGTTCCAGCGCCGCTGGGAGAGCGCCGCGTTCGAACTCGGCGGGCGGGACTTCCGCGCACCCGCCCAGCTCATGGGCGACTTCCTGCAGGGCGTCGCGTCCTCGGCACCCGGCGAGGTCCGGCCGACCTATCCGCTCGGAGTGGAGTACGCCGACCTCTCGCTGTGTCTGCCGGAGTTCGCCGTCGCGTCGCTGCGGGAAGCGGCGCCGATGTTCGATCGCCGCCTGCGCGGCTTTGCGACGCGCGACGCGGTCCTGACGGGAGTGGAGACGCGGTCCTCCTCCCCGGTGCGGATCCGACGCGACGACACCCTGCAGTCGAACCTGCGGGGCGTCTATCCCTGTGGCGAAGGCGCCGGCTACGCGGGAGGCATCATGTCCGCCGCGGTCGACGGCATGCGGTGTGCCGAGGCCGTCCTCGCACGCTATCTCTGAACCTCCGACGCTGACGGTCGGCTCGTCCTCCGGATCGACCGGCCGGAGAGGCAGGTCCGCCGTCCTCTCTCACGCGCACAACGGGCATAATCAGCCATACAGGAACAGGGAACTCACGACCACACCGGACTTTGAGAGGGGACACGTGGCGGCACACGTGATCGTGCGTTGGGTCGAGGGCGACCAGCTTCGGGTGGGTTCGCTCGGCGACGTCGCCGCCGCGAAGGGGGCTGCAGGGACGGTATGGGTGGACGTCTCCGAGCCCGATGCGGAGACGCTCCAGGCCTTGGCGGTCCACTACCCCCTGCATCCGCTGGCGATCGAGGACACGCTGCACTTCCCCCAGCGCCCCAAGATCGACGCCTACCCCGGCAATCTGTTCCTCGCGTGGGTGTCGCCGCAGCTGGGAGACGGCCAGACGCTCCGTCTGAGCGAGATAGACGTGTTCCTCGGCACCGACTACCTGATCACCTCGCATCGCAACCACATCATGGCGATCGACGAGGTCGGCGCCGACGCATGCGGCGTCGTCGCCCGCGGAGCCGCCTGGACGCTGCACAGCATCCTCGACCGCTCCGTGGACGAGGTGTTCCCGGTCGTCGACATGGTGGGGGAGGAGCTCGACCGCATCGAGGACGAGTTGCTCACCAAGGTGAAGGACGAGCTGCTGCAGGAGTTGTACCGGGTCAAGCGCGTGATGCTGAACCTGCACAAGGTCATCGGGCCAGAGCGCGATGTGTTGCGCGCCATGGCGCGGCACGACGAGTTCATCGATCAGGAGGCCTACCTGTACTTCCAGGACGTCGGCGACCACGTGGCCCGTATCTCGGACGCCATCGACACCTATCGCGACGTCGCCTCGAGTGTCATGGACATCTATTTGTCGGCGATCTCGAACCGGCTCAACGTCGTGATGAAGCAACTGACGGTCGTCGCAACGATCTTCATGCCGCTCACCCTCATCAGCGGGATCTACGGGATGAACCTGACGAAGACGATGTGGCCCTCTCCCGAGATGTGGTGGTCGTTCCCCGCGGTCATGGGGTCGTTCGTCGTCATCACGATCGGGATGCTGTTCGTCTTCAAGAGGAGGGGCTGGTGGTAGCGAAGCCTTCGCGTCGCGGTCCCGAGACCGCGGTCCAGAACCTTCCCGTCGACCACTCTCGCGACGTGTTCTCGGTGCCGAACGTCATCACCGTGTTGAGGCTCGCGCTCATACCGTTCTTCTTCTGGTTCCTGGTATACGGGGGGCCTCCGTCGGGGCGCAACGACGCCGCCTTCGCTCTGTTCGCGGTCTGCGCCGGGACCGATTGGCTCGACGGCCTCATCGCGCGCTCCACGGGTCACGTCACCGCGATCGGCAAGGTCATCGACCCGCTCGTCGATCGTCTGCTGATCGCCGGCGCGCTGCTGGGGCTCTATCTGGTCGGTCGCGTGAGTCTGCTGCTGCTCCTCGTCCTGGTCGGACGTGACGTCTATCTGCTCTACGGGGCCTGGGTCCTGGAGCGTCACGGCCGTCGCGTGCCGGTCACGGTGCTGGGCAAGGCGACGACCGCGGTGCTGCTGGCCGGGTTCGGCTCTCTGATCTGGGACTTCCCGATGGTGAGCACCCCCGAGCTCGGCGTCCTGAGGTTCGGGTCGGTCGCCGTCACCATCGGCGGTCAGCATCTGCTGGGGGCGTATGTCGTGCTCGCGGGCGTGGCCATGTCGCTCTCGGCGGCGGTGCAGTACACGGTCATCGCGCGGCGGGCATACCGGGAAGCGCAGGCGGCGCAGGGCGCCGGGGCCCGGCCGTAGCGCCGATCCGTAGCCGTGACGTTACCGCGTCCACCTGCGGGAACGCCACACCCTCATGTATGCTTGGGGCCTCCACCCGCGTCAGCTGTGAGAACGGTCCAGGCAGGTCATGTCCGACACACACGAGATCCCGCAACACACGCGTCGAGGCCGACCGGCGCCTCGACCGGCATGGCGTCTGGCGCTGTCGGGCGATCGTGCCCGCACGGTCGCCATCGTCGCGGCGGCGATCGCGGGGGCCCTCATCCTCGCGATGGTCGTCGACATCGCCGCGACCCAGGACCGTGTGAACCCCGGAGTCCGTGTCGGAGACGTCGCCGTCGGCTCCATGACTCCGGCTGACGCACGCACGGCGCTCGCAACAGCGTTCTCGGCCGGCTCCAAGCGGCCCGTCACGGCCACGTTCGGCACTCAGAAGTGGAGCGTCACCGCCGATCAGGTCGGCGTACGCGTCGACGACACGGCGAGTGTCGACGCCGCCATGGCGGTCGGACGGACCGGGAACGTGTTCCAGATGCTCGGCGCACGGCTGGGCGCGCTCCTGGCGGGCTCCAGCGTCCCGGTCATCGTGAACGGGGATCCCGAGCGTGCGGCTGCCCTCCTCGACGAGATCGACGGGGTCGTGAGCGTCGCGGCCCGTGACGCGTCGGTCACCGTCAGCGGGACATCCGTCGGGTTCGTCACGAGCGAGCCGGGGCGGCGCCTCGATCGCGATCGGACACTGGCTGCGATCGTGACCGCGTTCGTGACGACCTCGCGTTCGGGTGCGGTGGTCGCCGTCGGCGTCCCTGCGTCGGTCGCCGACGACGATGCGCAGCAGGCGCTCGCGGACGCGCGAGAACTCGTCTCGGGCGGCGTGAAGATAGCCTTCGAGAGCACCGTCACACAGGTCTCCCAGGAGCAGGTGGCGGGGTGGGTCGCCTTCACCCGCGTCCCGGCCGTCGCGCCCGTCGCCGGACTCTCGCAGCCGGCGAGCGCGTCCGCCGATACGTCGACGGGGGCCTTGGCCGGTCAACCCGTGCGCTTGGTCGCCGGCTTCGACCCGGCGCGCATCGGTGTGACCATCGCCGCTCTCACGAAGGGCATCGGGCAGCCGGCGCGCGACGCGAAGTTCATCGCCTCGGGCGGGACGGTCAAGGTCAGTCCGTCCCAGGTCGGCCGCGGGCCCGACCTCGCGGGCCTGGCGACCGACCTCGCCCGCGCCTGCGTGGGCGGGGGAGCGCGCACGGCGACGCTGCGCCTGACGCAGACGCAGCCGAGGCTGACGACCGAGGCCGCCAAGGCGATGGGCGTCTCTGATCGCATCAGCACCTTCACCACGACCTACTCTTCGGCGAACCCCGCGCGCGTGGACAACGTCCACCTGCTTGCGAAGGCGTTCGACTACCAGCTGATCCCGCCGGGCGGGGCCTTCAGCTTCAACGGTGCGGCCGGGGAGCGGACGGCGGCAAAGGGATACCAGGAGGCGCCGGCGATCGTCGACGGTAAGCTCGTGCCCCAGCTCGGCGGTGGCGTGTGCCAGGTCGGCACGACGTTCTTCAACACGGTCTTCTTCTCAGGACTGCCCATCCTGGAGCGCCACAACCACTCCTTCTACATCTCGCACTATCCGAAGGGACGCGACGCGACCGTCTCCTGGGGCGGGCCCGACTTCAAGTTCAGGAACGACACGCCGGGATGGATCCTCGTGCGCACAGCGACCACGAGTACCTCGCTCACGATCGCGCTCTATGGCACCGACCCGGGCTACACGGTCCGCTTCACCACCGGGCCGTTCACCAACGTCGTGCCGCACAAGGTGGTCGAGGTGAAGGACCCGAAGCTCGCCAAGGGCGTCCGCATCACGGAGTCGAACGGCGTCGACGGGTGTCGCGTCACCGTCATCCGCACCGTCTACAAGGGCGCGACTGTGGTGCGCACCGATACCTTCGTGTCAAACTACAACCCCATGGATGAGACCGTGCGTGTGGGAACGAAGGGGTCGAGCAAGACGACGACCGGCACGGTCTCACCCTGACCCGGGGGGCCGGGCAGTCCGACTGACGCGGCCGTGAGGGCGCGCGACACCTGCGGAGGGGCGCGATGTTCCAGCCCGAGCTCGAGACCATGTCGCGAGAGGCGCTCGAGGCGCTGCAGCTGGCGCGGCTTCGCACCCAGCTGGCGCGCGTCTACGTCAACGTGCCGATCTACCGCCGCAAGTTCGACGAGGCGGGCTTCCGCCCCGAACAGCTCGAGACCCTGGCGGACCTGGCGCGCGTCCCCTTCACGGTCAAGGACGACCTCCGCGAGGCCTATCCCTTCGCCATGTTCGCGGTGCCACAGCGCGACATCGTCCGCGTGCACTCGTCGTCGGGCACCACCGGTCAGGTCTCGGTCGTCGGCTACACCCGCGGCGACGTCGAACGCTGGAGCGACCTCATGGCCCGCACGCTCGCCTGCGCCGGAGCGACCGCCGACGACGTGGTCCAGGTCACCTACGGCTACGGGCTGTTCACCGGTGGCCTCGGCGCCCACTACGGCTCGGAGCGTCTCGGGGCGATGACCATCCCCGTGTCGGGCGGCAACACCGCGCGACAGGTGCAGATCCTCAAGGACTTCGGCGTGACCGTGCTCGCCTGCACGCCGAGTTACGCGCTGCTGATCGCCGAGACCGCGGCGTCGATGGGGATCGACGTCCGCGAGCTCCCGCTGAAGATCGGCGTGTTCGGCGCCGAGCCATGGAGCGAGGGCATGCGGAAGCAGATCGAGCAGACGATGGGCATCCGCGCCATCGACATCTACGGCCTTTCGGAGGTCATGGGACCCGGCGTCGCCTCCGAGTGCGTGCACCAGAACGGCCTGCACGTGTTCGAGGACCACTTCATCATCGAGATCATCGATCCGCAGACCATGCTCCCGGTGCCCGACGGGGAGCAGGGAGAGGTGGTCTTCACGACGCTCACGAAGGAGGGCATCCCCGTCATCCGGTACCGCACCCGCGACATCAGCCGGATGGTCCCGGGGGAGTGTGCCTGCGGGCGCACCTTCCGCCGCATGGAGCGCGTGACGGGCCGCACGGACGACATGCTCATCATCCGTGGTGTGAACGTCTACCCCAGCCAGATCGAGCAGGTGCTCATGGGCATCTCCGGGGTCGCGCCGCACTACCAGGTGGTGCTGGACAAGCGTGGCTCGATGGACACCGTCGAGGTCCAGGTCGAGGTCAGTCCGGACTTCGAGTTCGACGAGATCAGGGAACTCGAGGCGCTGCAGAGGAAGGTGTCGGGCGCGATCGCCGCGACCCTCGCCGTCAGCGTCGATGTGAAGCTCGTCGAGCCGCGGGCGATCCAGCGCAGCGAAGGCAAGGCCAAGCGCGTCGTGGACCTCCGGAACAAGGGAGCGTGAGGACGCCATGTTGATCGAGCAGCTGTCGGTATTCCTTCAGAACGAGAAGGGGAGACTGGCGCAGATGTGCACGTTGCTCGGCGATGCCGGTTTCGATATGCATGCGCTCGTGGTCGCGGACACGAGCGAGTACGGCGTCGCGCGCGTGATCTGCGACAAGCCGCACTCCGCACGCCGCGTCCTGGAGGGAGCCGGGTTCGCTGTGTCGGTGACGCGGGTGGTGGCCGTGGAGGTCCCCGACCGTCCCGGCGGTCTCGCGGAGGTCCTCACTCGGCTGGGCGCGTGCGACATCAACGTCGAGTACCTCTACTGCTTCCCCCGCGCATCGGGGGAGACGGCCGTCGACATCCTGAGGGTCGCGGATCCCGACGCGGCGGTCGCGTGCATGACGGCTGCCGGCTTCGCGATGGTCCACGCGGCGCAGATCTACGAGCCCGACCCCGCGTAGCCGATGCGCGCCGGCTGTCAGCCGGTGGTGAACTCCGCGGAGAGCGCCTCGATCTCGGAGATGTCCTCCAGTGCGCCGAACACCTGGGTGCGGACCGCGCCGTCGGCGAGGCCCACGGAGTCGCGCAGTCCCGACGCCAGCCGCGCGCCGACGCCCTCCGCCTCCCCGCGCCCTGTCTGAGGCAGGAGCACGAGGAAGGACCCGCTGCGGAGCCGTCCGATGTCGTCGACGAGCCTCAGTTCGCTGCGCAGGTACGACGCCATGGTCCGGACCACGCTCTCGCTCTTCGCGCCGCGCAGGCCCGCCGTGACGGATCCGTCGATCTCGAGGACGATCACCGAGAACGGCGCGCCGTAGCGACGGAAGGAGACGACGGCCATGCGCACCATGCGCGTGATGAAGTCCGCCGTGTACACGCGGCTCGACGGGTCGATCGCAAGGTCGTCCTGTGCACGCGCGAAGAGGTACTTCACTCGGGTGCAGGCCTCACCCCCGGCGATGCCGACCAGCGCGTAGGTGGCCGCACGGATAAGCAGGAGGCGGGTGAATCCCGGTGCGAGGCTGAGGCCGCCCAGCCAGTTGATGCGCATGAGGATGTAGGCGACCGTCGCGACGACGGCGGTGAACGTGCCTCCGCGCCGTCCCCAGCGCACCGCTCCCACCAGCACCGCGAGCAGAAGGAGCTGAGCGACGAGTTCGACCGCGTCGGGAGCGGGATAGAGCGAGAACGTCGCGGTCGCCATGATGGCGACCGCCCCGAGGGCGATGGTGAGACGCTCGAATCGGGAGTAGTCCATGACTGCCCTTCCGCCGTGGCCTGCCGGGGCGAAGACGGTCGCGAGGTGTTGCCGGTCGAGGCCGGCCCGCTCATCATACGCGAACGTCTGCCGCGCGCCACGCGCGCGAGCGCGGCGGCCCGTCGGCCGTAACCGTGGAGCAACGTCGCGAGCGCCGCCTCCGAGGGTGTCGTACCATACAAACCCCGCGCGACGGCACCTGTCGTGCTGTTCAGGGGCGGACGATCACCGGAGCGAACGGGGACGCATGACTCGCAGGACGACCTCTGCGCGACGCACTCAGGCCCTCGCGGCCCTGATCTCGTTCGCCCTCATGTCCGCGATCGTCGTCCCGGCGCAGGCCGCGGTCCTCGACGTCGACTACATCGGCCGCGTGCAGGTGTCCGCCGACCCGGCGCTCCGCGCTCAGGCGCCCGACCTGTACGTGCCGGCGGGCACGCTGATGACCATGGACGGGCGTCAGCTGTGGGCGCGCAACGCCGACAGCCGGCGCGCCATGGCTTCGACGACCAAGATCATGACGGCGGTCGTCGTCCTCGAGAAGGCCGATCTGAACTCGATCGTGACCGCCGACAAGGCGGCGTCGACGGTCGGACAGTCCTCGATGGGCCTCGTGACGGGTGAGCGCATCCCGCTGGGCGAGCTCCTCAAGGGAGTCCTGGTTCAGTCCGGCAATGACGCAGCGACCCTGGCTGCCGAGTACGTGGGCGGGACGGTCGATTCGTTCGTCGCGATGATGAACGCCAAGGCCGCGCAGCTGGACCTGGTCAACACCCACTACGTGAACCCCCACGGCCTCGATGCGAACGGCCACTACACGTCGGCCGCGGACCTCACCGCGCTCGCGCGCTACGCGATGCGCAACCCGGTGTTCCGCCAGATCGTCGGGACCTACACCGTCAAGGTGCGCTCCGACCGGTACACGCACGTGCTCACCAACCACAACTCGCTGCTCAAGAGCTATCCGGGCACCGAGGGCGTCAAGACCGGCTGGACGAACAACGCCGGCTACTGCGTGGTGTTCGCGGTGAAGCGCGGGAACATCGAGCTCATCGGTACCGTGATGGGCGCGGCGAACGAGGTGGGGCGCGCGAAGCAGGCGACCAAGCTGCTCGATTGGGGCTTCGCTCACTACAAGGCCACGACCGTCGTACAGGCGGGGGAGGTATTCGGGCGCGTCCCGGTCTCCGACTACCTCGATCGGACGGTGCCGGCCGAGACGGCGGAGACGACCTCGATGCCGGTCTTCGACCTGGCCGGCCCCGTGGAACGGCGCGTCGTGCTGAATGCGGATGTGGCCGCGCCGGTCTCGAAGGGCGAGGTCCTTGGTACGATGACCCTCTATCAGGGTGACACCGTGCTGACCCAGGTGCCGGTCGTGGCGTCCTCGGACGTTCCGGCGCCGAGCATCGGGCAGCGCATCGTGTTCTTCTTCGCCCGGATCTGGCGTGCCGTGTTCGGGAAGTAGGACCTGCGGCATGGGTTCGGGCTGCTGGTACGTGTCGATCGGGAAGGGGATCAGCGCATGACAGAAGCACTCTCACGCACTCCGCTCTATGAGGAGCATCTCGCGCTCGGCGCGCGGATGGTCCCGTTCGCCGGATTCGAGATGCCGGTCCAGTACGCGGGGATCATCGACGAGCACAAGGCGGTCCGCGCTTCGGCGGGCGTCTTCGACGTCTGCCACATGGCCGAGTTCCGCGTGTTCGGGTTCGAGGCGTTCGACGCGCTCCAGCGGCTCGTCACCAACGACCTGCACAAGATCGACGAGTTGGGCAAGGCGGTCTACACCGTCATGTGCGACGAGGCCGGCGGCATCATCGACGACCTGATCGTCTACCACACGGGAGACCTCGAGTACCTGATCATCGCCAACGCCTCGAACCGCGCGGTCGACGCCGAGTGGATCGCCGGACACCTGCCCGCCGAGGTCGAGTTCGTCGACGAGTCGGAGCGCACCGGGCTCATCGCGCTCCAGGGCCCGGAGGCCGTCCGGATCATCACCGAGCTGTCCGGCGAGGAGCCTCCCGCTCGCTTCCACATCGCCGAGGCGCGGCTCGACGACTCGATCTCCGTGCTGCTCGCACGCACCGGCTACACAGGAGAGGACGGAGTGGAGATCGTGTGCTCCGCCGCCGACGCCGCGACCGTCTGGCGCCTGCTCCTCAGCTACTCCGAGGTGACTCCGTGCGGGCTGGGCGCCCGTGACACGCTGCGCCTCGAGATGGGCTATCCGCTCCACGGCACCGACATGGACCGCTCGATCGACCCGATCAGCGCGGGCCTCTCCTGGGTCGTCTCGATGAAGAAGGGCGAGTTCATCGGACGCGACGTCCTCGCCGCGATCAAGGAGGCGGGACCCGAACGGAAGCTCGTGGGTCTGACCGTGTCCGAGGGAGTCCCGAGGCACGGGTACCCCGTGTTGCACGACGGTGTGGAGGTCGGTACTGTGGCAAGCGGCACCTTCTCTCCGACCCTCGAGCACGGTATCGCGACGGCCTACGTGCCCGCCGCGCTCGCTGAGCCGGGAACGCGCCTTGAGATCACCGCACGACGCAAGAACGTGTCCGCGACCGTCGTCCGTCCGCCGTTCGTGGCGCATACGTCACTCTCGGCCTGACCCGTCGTCGCGCTGCGAAGCGCGCCGGTCCCCCGACCCGAAGGAGCGCACGAGCGAATGAACCCGGCAGATCTGCACTACGACAAGGAGCACGAGTGGGTCCGCGTCGAGGGTGAAACGGCCGTGATCGGCATCTCCGACTTCGCGCAGGACCAGCTCGGCGAGGTCGTCTACGTCGACCTTCCCTCCGTCGGAGACGAGCTCGTCTTCGGCGATACGTTCGGCGAGATCGAGTCCGTCAAGTCCGTATCCGAGCTGTTCGCACCGGTCTCCGGCACGGTCGTCGAGGTCAACGACGACCTGGACGCGGCCCCCGAGTCCATCAACAGCGACGCGTACGGCGCGGGCTGGATGGTCAAGGTCACCCTCTCGGACCCCTCGCAGCTCGACGGCTTGATGAGCGCGGACGAGTACGAGTCCTTCATAGCGAACGAGGCGTAGGCCGCTGTGCGCTTCTCACCGGTGAGTTGTGAGCATCGCGACGCGATGCTGCGTTCCGTCGGCGTGACCGATGTCGACGAACTGTTCGAGTCCGTTCCCGAGGCCGTGAGGCTCGGGCGTCCACTCGACCTGCCCGATGGGCTGAGCGAGATGGAGACGGCCGCCGCCATGCGGGCGCTGGCCGACGCGAACACGCCTGCCACCAGGCTCGTCTCCTTCGCGGGCGCGGGCTGCTACGACCACTACATCCCTGCGATCGTCGACCACGTCGTGCGTCGGCCGGAGTTCTTCACGGCCTACACGCCGTACCAGCCGGAGGTCAGCCAGGGAACGCTCCAGAACATCTACGAGTTCCAGACCCTGATGTGCGAGCTCACCGGAATGGACGTCGCCAACGCGTCGATGTACGACGGCGCGACCGCCTTCGTCGAGGCGGCCTTGATGGCGTCGCGCATCACGAAGCGGCACAAGGTCGTCGTCGCTGGTTCCGTGCATCCCGAATGGCGTGTCGTGCTGCGCACGTACGCGGCTTCCGGGAACATCGAGGTCGTCACGTGCCCTGTTGAGGACGGGGTCATCTCCGCGGCGACCGCCGCGCTGCTTGTCGACGACTCGACCGCGGCGCTGCTCGTCTCGTCACCCAACTTCGTCGGCCACCTCGAGGACCTCGCGGCCCTCGGCCAGGTCGCCCACGCCGCGGGCGCTCTGTTCGTCGTCTCGGTCAACCCGATCCTCGCAGGAGTTCTCGAGCCGCCGTCGTCATTCGGCGCCGACATCGTCGTGGGGGAGGGGCAGCCGCTCGGCAACCCCATGTCGATGGGCGGCCCGGGCCTTGGGTTCTTCGCCTGCCGCCAGGCCCATCTGCGCCAGCTGCCGGGCCGCATCGTCGGCCGGACCGTCGACGTGGACGGCAGGGGAGCGTTCGTACTGACGATGCAGACCCGTGAGCAGCACATCCGGCGCGAGAAGGCGACGAGCAACATCTGTTCGAACCACGCGCTCAACGCGCTGGCCGCCGCGGTCTATCTGTCCGCCGTCGGCGCGGCCGGACTCGAGAGCGTGGGACGCGCCTGCGTCGCGAAGGCCCACTACCTGCGCGACGCGCTTCTCGCCACGGAGAAGTTCGACGCGCCGTACTCCGCGCCGTTCGCCAACGAGTTCGCGCTGCGGTACGCGGGCGATCCCGCGGCCATGCACGCCCAGATGCTCCGCCGAGGCTTCCTGGCCGGAGTGGATCTGGGCACGATCGACCCGGGCATGGACGGCCTCGTCCTCTTCGCGGTAACCGAGAAGCGAACCAAGGCCGAGATGGATTCGCTGGCGAAGGAGGTGGCGTCACTGTGACCGCTTCCGACGCTCGATTCCCGACGGACGCTCCGACGCGGGGCCCGCGCAAGCTGATCTTCGAGACCGGTTCGCCCGAGTCGCGCTGCGTCGAGGCACCCCCGCTCGACGTTCCGGAGATCTCGCTCGACGAGGCACTGGCCGGTAGCGTGCGCTCGCACGCTCCCGCGCTCCCGCATGTCACCGAGGTCGAGATCGCCCGCCACTACCACCACCTCGCCACGATGAACTTCGGGGTGGATTCCGGTCCGTACCCTCTCGGCTCGTGCACCATGAAGTACAACCCGAGGCTGAACGAGGACGTGTGCCGGCTCGAGGGTCTCTCCGGCCTCCATCCGTACCAGCCCCTCGAGACCTTCCAGGGTGCCCTTGGCCTGATGGTCGGACTCTCGGACGCGCTGGCCGAGATCTCAGGGCTACCCGGCGTCACGCTCCAGCCGGCCGCCGGCGCTCACGGCGAGTTCACCGCGGTGATGATGTTCCGCGCCTACCACACCGCCAAGGGAGACCCGCGCAAGCGGGTCATCATCCCGGACGCGGCCCACGGGACCAACCCGGCGACCGTGGCGATGGCCGGCTACGAGGTCACGACGATCGCCAGCGACGCTCGCGGCGCCGTCGACCTCGACGCGCTCAAGGCCGCGCTCGACACGGACGTGGCGGCGCTCATGCTCACGAACCCGAACACGCTCGGGCTCTTCGACCCGAACATCGTCGCGATCACCGAGGCTGTCCACGCGGTCGGTGCACTCGCGTACTGCGACGGCGCGAACATGAACGCGATCATGGGCAAGGCCCGTCCCGGCGACATGGGATTCGACGCCCTCCACATCAACCTCCACAAGACGTTCAGCACGCCGCACGGCGGAGGCGGGCCCGGCGCCGGCCCCGTCTGTGTGACGGCGGCGCTCGCGCCGTTCCTGCCGGGTCCGCTGCCGGTGCGCCTCGATGACGGCACCTTCGGTGTCGGGTGGACCGATCACTCGATCGGTCGGGTCCGCTCGTCCTTCGGCAACTTCGGCGTGCTCGTGCGCGCGTACGCGTACGTCCTGGCGCTCGGGGGCGACGGCCTCCGCGCCGCCAGTGAGCAGGCGGTGCTCTCCGCGAACTACATGAAGGAGAAGCTCAAGGGCACGTACCCGCTGCCCTACGACCGGCCCTGCATGCACGAGTTCGTGCTCTCCGGCGCTCGTCTGCGCAAAGAGCACGGGGTTCACACGCTGGACGTGGCCAAGCGCCTTCTCGACTACGGGATCCACCCGCCCACGATCTACTTCCCTCTGATCGTGGACGAGGCCATCATGTTCGAACCGACCGAGACCGAGTCCCTGGAGGACCTCGACCGCATGATCGAGGTCATGCTGGAGATCGCCGCGGAAGCGGCCTCGGACCCGGACCTGCTCCACGGAGCCCCGTACAGCACGCCGGTGCGTCGTCTGGACGAGGCCCGCGCGGTCAAGCAGCCCGACCTTCGGTGGCGGCCCTCGAGCGCGCGGTAGTCGCGACCACCATGTCCACGCCCGCCTGGCGTCTCATCATCGACGGCCCGGTCCCGGGAGCCATGAACATGGCCCTGGACCGGGCCGTTCTCGGGCTACACGCTCTGGGCCTCGCGCCGCCGACGCTGCGGCTGTACCGGTGGGAGGTCCCAACCGCCAGCCTGGGACGCTTCCAGGCCGTAGAGCAGGTCGACCTCGAGGCGTGTGCCCGGCGCGGGTTCGACGTCGTGCGCCGGCCGACGGGCGGCAGGGGAGTGCTCCACGACGACGAGCTCACCTACAGCATCGTCGCAGGCGTGGCCTCCGGCGTGCCGCGGGGAGTCGCGGCCTCGTACCGCCACCTCTCGGCGGCCCTGGCCGAGGCGTACGCGCTGCTGGGAGTCTCCGCGCAGGTGACCGCCCGCTCGCGAGGCGAGAAGGGTGCGGGCGCCTGCTACCTTCACGCGACTCAGGCCGACCTCTCCCTGGGGGCCGCCAAGCTCTCGGGCAGTGCGCAGGTGTGGAAGGACGACGCCGTCCTGCAGCATGGGTGTTTCGTCATCTCGCGGGACGTCGACGCCGAGGCAGAGGTGTTCCGGCTCGACGATGGCCGCCGCTCCGCGTTGGAGGGGACCACCGCGACCCTTTCTGGAGCGCTCGGCGTCTCACCGTCTCTGGAGGAGATCGCGGAGGCCGTGGCGGACGCGGTGGAGCGGGTCCTCGGCGTGACGCTGGAGCGCGGCGCCTTCACCGCCGAGGAGCGCGGGCTGGCGGAGTCCCTGCTCGAGGCGCACGTCCTCCAGACCGCCTCGCGAGGGGCATGAACCTGAAGTTAACGTCGAGGTAGCAGAAAGGTTCGAGCGAACCCTTCGGCAGCCCGTGCGTGACACACCCCGGTGGTACACTTCGGACAGAGCCTCGAGGAGGAGACGCCATGCAGGATTCCGCAGGTCTCGGCGATGACGCACTGCTTAATCTGAGGGACAAGAGCAACGATGAGCTGCGCGCCCTGCTCGACCAGCTGTCGTCCGAAGAAGACGAGCTGAGCTTCCGGCGTCGCGTGCTCCACGGGCGGATCGACATCCTCCGGGCCGAGCTCGTTCGGCGTCTGGCAGAGGGTCAGAGCGAGCCCCACGATGTGATCTCCGGGACCGACCTGGACAGGCTGATCGCGATCCTCGCGAACGACCTGCGAGGGGCGCGGACCATCCAGCCCGACGAGACCGACGACGAAGAGTAGCCCGCCTGCAAGGAGGACATCTTGGCTGATCTTGCCGCTTCCATCCGCGCGTTCCTCAAGGAGCTGGCGACCGACGAGCTCGAGGAGCGCGTGATCGAGTACGTGGTCCGTGAGGTCGGCAACGGCCGCAAGCTCGAAGAGGCGCTGAACGACCCCTACGTCCGCAATCGCCTGAGCCCCGAGAAGCTTCGTCACGTCCTCGAGACCCCCGAGGTCATCGCGGCCGTCGAGTCCAGCATCAAGACCGCGTTCGAGAGCAAGGATTTCGGCTTCAGCAACTGACCGGTCCGACGGCTGATCGGGAGTGCGTATGGGCACCTGTCCTGCATGCGGCTCGCCTGTTCCTGATGACGCGACGGCCTGCCCGTCGTGCGGGGAGACGATGCCCGAAGAGACCGCATCGTTCGCCCCGATCGAAGAGCCGGCGCCCCGGGCGGTCGTTCAGCAGCCGTCGAGCGACGGTCCGCTGCTGGTGGTACGCAAGGGTCCCGAGGTCGGGGAGCGTTTCTACCTCGACCGGCCGCGCCTGACCATCGGCCGTGACCCGGGCGCCGACATCTTCCTGAACGACATCACCGTCTCACGGGCCCACGCGGCTCTCGAGGTGGGGGCCGGTGAGGTGGTCGTCAAGGACGAGGGCTCGCTCAACGGCGTCTACGTCAACGGGGTGAGCGTGGACCGCGCGGTCCTCCGGACCGGGGACCAGGTCCAGATCGGGCGATTCCAGATGGTGTTCATGTCGGGAGGGACGGAATGACCGCGTCGCGCAGCCGTGACTACATGACGATCGGTGAGCTGGTCGAGAACCTGACCCCGGCTCATTCGGACCTCACCATCAGCAAGGTCCGCTTCCTTGAGGACGAGGGGCTGGTGACCCCAGAGCGTACGGCCGGGGGCTACCGCAAGTTCTCCACGGGCGACGTGGCCCGGGTCGACCTGATCCTGCGCCTGCAGAAGGAGCACTTCCTCCCGCTGGCGGTCATCCGCGAGAAGCTCAAGGACTTCGACAAGGGAAAGGTTCCCGAGGAGCTGCGTCCCATGGTCACCCGCCCCGAGTCGGTGGCGCAGCCGTTCGACAGCTCGGAGGCGGTGCCGCTCGAGGATGTGCCGTCCGCCCTCGGCTTCCCGGTGTCGTTCGTTCGAGAGCTCGCCGAGTTCGGCCTCGTGCGCCTGGTGAAGGGCGACCGTGGCGAGGAGCTTCCTCGCGGCGACGTCCAGATCGCTCACTCCTGCTGGGACCTCCGTGGCTACGGCGTCGATCCGCGCCACCTTCGGATGTACGCGACCGGCGCCGAGCGCGAGGCGGCGATCTTCCAGCAGATACTGATGCCGGCCTACCGGCATCGCACCCCGGAGACCAAGCAGAAGCTCGTCGAGTCGGTGGACGAGCTTCTTCGCCTGACCGACGAGCTCAAGCGTGGACTGGCCCGGCGTGCCGTAGCCGATGCGTTCGAGGACGTGGTGTAGTCCAAACGATGACCGGATCACCGTCCACATCGTCGCCCGCAGACGGGCTGCCGGTCTCCGAGCGTGTGGCCGCGACCGGGTTCGCGCATCCCTCGGAGAAGGTCGCCGCGCAGATCCTCGACTTCTACGGCATCCGATGGGAGTACGAACCCACGACGTTCCCGATCGAGTGGAGCGCCGCGGGCGACGTCATCGCCTCGTTCTCTCCCGATTTCTACATGCCGGACTTCGACCTCTATATCGAGCTGACGACCATGTCGCAGAAGCTCGTGACCAAGAAGAACCGCAAGGTGCGCAGGCTGCGCGAGCTCTATCCCGACATCAACATCAAGATCTTCTATCAGCGGGACTTCCGGGCGCTGTGCTTCAAGTACGGTCTGGTCGTCCCGCCGAGCCAGACCAAGACGGCACCGCGCGCCGGGAGTGCCGGGTGAGGGCGGAGCCGGCTCCCCAGGGCGCCCCGTGGCAGGTGTCCGGAGTGCTTCTCGAAGAGGCGGTGATCGCACGACGGGTCGCCGAGTTGGGCGCCGCGATCGCCGCCGACTACGCAGGCCGCGAGGTCGTGCTCATCACGGTGCTGCGGGGCGGGCTCTACTTCCTCGCCGACCTGTGCCGCGCCATCGACGGTCCGGTGCGTCTCGACTTCATGGGGATCAGCGCCTACGGCGCACCGGGACAGCCCGGCGGCGTGCGCATCACCAAGGACCTGGACGAGAACATCGAGGGCGCGCACGTGCTCGTCGTGGAGGACATCATCGACACGGGGCTCACGCTCAACTACCTGCTCGGCGTCCTGCGGTCGCGCAAACCGGCCAGCCTCGAGGTCGCCGTCCTGCTCGATCGCGACCAACGCCGCATCGCGGACCTGCCGATCGCCTATCGCGGCTTCCGCATGCCCGACACCTTCGCCGTCGGCTACGGCCTCGATCTCGACGGTGGGCTGCGCAACCTGCGCTACCTTGGAGCGCTGTCGGCACAGGCGCTTAGCGACGCGGGACTGGCCTGACGAGTGGCGCGCCGACTCCTCTACGCGCTCTGGGTGTTCGTCGCGGTCCTCGTCGTGGGGACGCTCGGCTATGTGTTCATCGAGGGCTGGAGGGTCTTCGACGGTCTGTACATGACGGTCATCACGATGGGCGGCGTCGGGTACCGCGAGATCCACCCGATGGGTCCGGTCGGCCAGGCTTGGACGATGCTGGTGATCGTGGCGGGAGTGGGAGCACTCGGGTTCGCGGTGGTCACCGTGACGGACTTCATGGTGGAGGGGCACTTCTCGGGATTCGTGGAGGGCAGACGCATGGACAAGCGGATCGCGGGCATGAGCGTCCACAACGTGGTCGCCGGGCTGGGGCGTGTGGGCTCGGTGGTCGCGGAGGAGTTCGAGGCCGCGGGTCTTCCCTTCGTCGCGATCGACGGGGACGAAGCGGCGCTGGCCCGCGCGAAGGCACGCGGCTGGGCATGGGTGAGGGGAGACGCCACGGAGGAGTCGACGCTCCAGCAGGCGGGCATCGAGCGGGCCGGAAGTCTGACGATCGCCCTCAACAGCGACGCCGCGAACGTGTTCGTCGCACTCACGGCCCGCGGGCTGGCGAAGGACCTCTTCATCGTCGCGCGCGCCACGACGCCGTCCGCCGAGTCGAAACTGCTGCGGTCGGGCGCGGACCGCGTCATCACGCCCACGGAGATCGGTGGACGGCGCATGGCCGCGATGGTCATGCGACCCGCTGTCGTTGACTTCCTCGACGTCGTGTCACACGAGCACGGCGTCGACCTCAAGCTCGAGCAGATCGTGCTATCCGACGGTGACCCGTGGGTCGGTCGCACGATCGGCGGCGCGCACATCCGGTCGACGACCGGCGCCTACGTGCTCGCCATCCACCAGGCCGACGGCGTCGACAACTCGAATCCCGACCCCGACACGACGATGCACGCGGGCGACAACCTCGTGGTCCTGGGCACGGAACAGCAACTTCGGGCGCTGGCCGACCGTGCCTGCACCGACTCCGACGTGTGCTACCCTTCGACCCGCTGAGTCACCCCTCTCCGCACCGACCAGGAGGCCCTCGTGAACCTCGAGCCCTACATCCGCGACATCCACGACTTCCCCAAGCCGGGAGTCGTCTTCAAGGACATCACGCCTCTGCTCGCCAGCCCCGAGGGGTTCCGCGACGCGATCGACCAGCTCGCCGTCCCGTTCGATGACGCTGGTGTGACCAAGGTCCTCGGTGCGGAAGCGCGCGGCTTCATCCTCGGTGGCGCGCTGGCGCTCAGGCTCAAGGCCGGCTTCATCCCCGCGCGCAAGCCGGGCAAGCTCCCCTGGAACACGACCAGCGCCGAGTATTCGCTCGAGTACGGCACCGACGAACTCGAGATGCACACGGACGCCGTCGGACCTGGGGACCGCGTTCTCATCGTCGACGACGTCTTGGCCACGGGCGGGACCGCGTCCGCGAAGGCCGAGCTGGTCACCCGCAGCGGCGCCGAGGTCGTCGGTTTCACCTTCCTGATGGAACTCGACTTCCTGCACGGCCGCGAGAAGCTCGGCGATCACAAGATCGTCTCCCTCATGCACGTGGAGTAGGGGAGACCGACTGTCGCGGCGGGGCGAGCACGGGGACGAGTCCCCGCGGGACGGGTGTATCATCGGCAGTGCCCGTCGCTGCCTCGCGATGCGAGGCGTGCAGGACCCTTCACGCAGCCGATAGGCCGTCCTACAACGGGGGTTGGAGCAGGTGCGACGCATCGCCGGCCGTCCGGCCGCATCTTCTTGGATAGCGTGCGCGCTGGCCGTGTGTCTGGCGATCGCGCCCGTCGCGGCGTTCGCTGCTCCCACCAATGCGAAGATCCGGGCGAAGCAGGCTGAGGCGGCTTCGGCCGACGCCAAGCTCCAGGACCTCAACGCCGATCTGGAGCTCAAGCAGACGGACCTGCAGGACGTCACGTCGGCGCTGCAGGACACCCGCGCTCAGATAGCTGTCACCGAGACCCGCCTCGCACAGGCCCAAGCCGCGTTCGACCAGTCGCAGGCGCGGCTCGCCGATCGCGCGGACGCCATCTATCGCAGCGGTTCGGTCGACCTGCTCGCTGTGCTGCTCGGGACGACCTCGTTCGACGACTTCGTCACACGGCTCGACCTGCTGAACCTCATAACGACATCCGACGCCAAGCTCGTCGCCCAGGTCGAGGCCGACCGCAACAGCGTCGCCGACACCAAGGTGGCTCTTCAGAACCGTGAGGCCGAGGAGGTCGCGCTGCGCGGGCAGGCCCAGGCCAAGGCCGACCTGGTCAAGACCGCGGTCGACACGCAAGCCGCATACCTCGCATCTCTCACCGTTGAGATCAAGAAGCTCATGAAGCAGGAGGAGGACCGGCAGGCAAGACTGGCTGCCGAGCTCGCCGCACGTGCGGCCGCAGCCGCTTCGCATCCGTCGGGTCGTCCGAGCGACGCAGGTTCCTTGGGCGGATCGCATGCGGACGCCGCCGCCGCGGCCAAACGCTACCTCGGCGTTCCGTACCTATGGGGCGGCACGAGCCCTTCGGGGTTCGACTGCTCAGGGCTGTGCCAGTACGCGTACGCCCAGGTCGGGATCTCCATTCCCCGCACCAGCCGCACGCAGTTCACCATCGGGCAGTTCATCCCGGTGTCACGGACCGACCTGTTGGAGGCGGGCGACCTCGTCTTCTTCGGCTACGGGGGAGATCCGTCGCGGATCCACCACGTCGGGATGTACGTCGGTGGCGGCGTCTTCATCGAGGCACCGGGCGCGGGCGGCCACGTTCACTACGCGTCGCTGACGGATCGCATCAGCTCGCGACGCGACTACGTGGGGGCCGTGCGGCCGTAGCGACTGCACGGTGCGCATCCGCCCGATGCCGTCGGCTCCCGACGGGCCTCTAAGTGCCGCCCTCCCAGCCGCGACCCGCGCGGAGCCTATGGTAGAATCCGCCTCATTCGACCCAGGCTCGCCATTCGACGCAGTCCGTTCGAAAGGACCCGGTGCCCGTGCCCACGCTGCTCTCCGGCAACGAAGCGATCGCGCAGGGCGCCTGGGAGGCGGGCGTGGTCGTCGGGGCCGCCTATCCCGGCACCCCCTCCACCGAGATCCTCGAGAACCTCGTACGCAAGTCCGGCGTCCGCTGTGAGTGGGCGCCCAACGAGAAGGTCGCCCTCGAGGTGGCCATCGGCGCCAGTCTTGCGGGCGCCCGCGCCCTCGCCACCATGAAGCATGTCGGTCTTAACGTCGCGTCCGACCCGCTCATGACGGTCGCGTACACGGGCGTCGGCGGCGGCCTCGTCGTGGTGGTCGGGGACGACCCCGGCATGCATTCCTCCCAGAACGAGCAGGACAGCCGTCGCTGGGGGCCCTTCGGCAAGATCCCGATCCTCGAACCCTCCGACAGCGCCGAAGCGCTTGCCATGTCCCGGCACGCGTTCGAGTTGTCCGAGGAGCTCGACATGCCCGTCCTGCTTCGATCAACGACGCGGCTCTCGCACGGCAAGGGCCTGGTCGAGACGGGGGAGCGGTCGGAGGCGGAGAGGGAACGCTATCGCACCTCACGGCCGAAGTGGGTCATGATGCCGGGCGCCGCCAAGATCCGACGCGTCGATCTGGAGCGGCGGCTCGCCGTCGCGACCGAGAGAAGCGAGACATGCGAGTTCACCCGGGAGGAGTTGCGTGATACCTCCCTGGGTATCATCACCGCCGGCATACCGTACGAGTACGTGCGCGAGGTCCTGCCTGACGCATCCACGCTCAAGCTGGGCATGGTCTTCCCGCTTCCGGAACAGCGCATCCGCGAGTTCGCGTCGCGCGTCGGCAGGCTCGTCGTGGTGGAGGAGCTCGACCCGTACTTGCTCGACGCGGTGCGGGCGATGGGCATCGAGGTCGATGACGCCGGACTTTCCCACGTAGGGGAGCTGAGCGCCGGAGCCGTCGCGGCGGCCTTCGGCGCCGCGGCGCCCGCGAAGCGCGCACCGATGACCGACCTGCCCGCCCGGCCGCCGATGCTGTGCCCCGGCTGTCCGCATCGCGGCGTGTTTCGCGCGCTGCGCGAGATGGATGCGGTCGTCACGGGCGACATCGGTTGCTACACCCTCGCGGCGCTGCCGCCGTTGGGGGCCATGGACAGCTGCGTGTGCATGGGCGCGTCGATCAGCATGGCCCATGGTTTCGCTTTGGCGGGAGGCGCTCCCGAGTCCCGTCCCGTCGTCGCCGTGATCGGAGACTCGACCTTCGCCCACTCCGGACTCACCGGGCTTCTGGGCGCCGTCTACAACGGCGGCTCCGAGACCATCGTCGTGCTCGACAACCGCATCACCGCGATGACCGGCCACCAGGACAACCCGTTCACCGGACGCACCCTGTCGGGCGCACCGGCCCCCGAGATCGACATCGAGGCCGTGGTCCGCGCCCTCGGCGTCGACGACGTGCACACGGTCGACCCGAACCTGTTCCGCCCCACGGAGAAGGCGCTGCGCCTGGCGGTCGAGCACGAGGGCGTTTCTGTCGTGATTGCCAAGGCCCCGTGCGCCTTGCTCAACCGAGACCGGCCCGACCCGTTCGCGGTCGATGAGTCGGCGTGCACCGCCTGCGGGATCTGCATCCGGTTGGGATGCCCCGCCATCAGCCGCGACGCGAGCAGCAAGGCGTCCATCGACCCGGAGTCGTGCGTCGGCTGCCGCCAGTGTGTGCAGGTGTGCACGTACGGTGCGATCGTGCGGACCGGGCGCTCGTGCGACATCGGGAGCGTCCTGTGAGCGTCACCACCGTCATGCTCGTCGGCGTCGGCGGCCAGGGCACGATCCTGGCGTCGGACGTCTTGGCCAAGGTCGCCGCATCCTCGGGGTTGGACGTGAAGCTGTCCGAGGTGCACGGGATGTCGCAACGGGGCGGAAGCGTGGACACGGTCGTGCGCTTCGGCGACCGCGTGTTCTCGCCCACGACCGACGCGGGCTGCGCCGACCACCTCGTCTCCTTCGAACTCCTCGAGGCGGCGCGCTGGCTGCACTATCTCAAGCCGGAGGGCCGACTCGTCGTGAACAACCGCGTGATCGAACCGCTGCCGGTCCTGATCGGGGAGATGGGCAGCCCGACAGGCGTCGAGGCGGCTCTCGCCTTCGAGGGGGCGGTCCTGATCGACGCCGATGAGATCGCCTGCGAGGCCGGCTCGCCCCGCTCGGCCAACGTCGTTCTACTGGGCGCCCTGTCGATGGGGCTGCCGTTCGAGGCCCAGGCCTGGCGCGACGTGATCACGATGCGGGTGCCTCCCAAGACCGTCCAGGGGAACCTGGCCGCATTCGAGCTCGGGCGAGCGGCCTGTCTGAAAGGGGAGTGTGGATAGGTGAGCGAAGTCATCCAGCTGTCGGTGTTCATCGCGAATGAGTCGGGGCGCGTCTCTGAGGTGACGAAGGCGCTCGGCGAGGCGAACATCAACATCCGCGGCTTCTCCGTCTCCGACACGGCCGACTACGGAATCCTGCGTCTGATCGTCGACAAGCCCGCGGAGGCCCATGAGGTCCTCAAGAACGCCGGGTTCACGGTCAAGGACACCGGTGTCATCTGCGTCGACCTTCCGGACCACCCCGGAGGCTTGGCCTCCGTACTCAAGATCGTCTCCGAGGCGGGCGTCAACATCGAGTACGTGTACTCGCTCATCGGCACGTACGTGATCCTCAACGTCGCGCAGACCGAGCGGGCCGTGGCGCTGTTGAAGGACCGGCCTGTCCGGCTCGTCACGCAGGAGGAGATCTCTGCAGGTTAGTCGCCGCGGCGACGCAGCGACCGAAGGGCGGCACCGATCGCTGTGATCCGGGATCCCGAACACGAGACCATGCCGCGCGCGGCGCTCGATGCGCTGCAGCTGCAGAGATTGCAGAGAGCCGTCTCCTGGGCCTACGAGCGGATCCCGCACTACCGCGCGCTCTTCGACGCACGGGGAGTGAAGCCCGGCGACCTCCGTGCGCTTGGCGATCTCGAGCGGCTGCCGTTCACCGACAAGCTCGACCTGCGCGACACCTACCCGTTCGGCATGTTCGCCGTCCCCGTCGAGCGGGTGGTCCGTCTGCACTCGAGCTCGGGCACGACCGGAAAGCCGATCGTGGTCGGCTACACGAAGGGCGACCTCGACACGTGGGCCGAGTGCACGGCCCGCATCGCGTCGGCCGCCGGCGTGACCGACAAGGACCGCGTCCAGATGGCTTTCCTCTACGGCATGTTCACCGGAGGGTGGGGGATGCACTACGGCATGGAGCGCATCGGCGCCACGGTGATCCCGGCGGGATCGGGCAACACCGAGCGGCACCTGATGATGATGAGGGACTTCGGAACGACCGCCATCGTCGGCACGCCGAGCTACGCGCTCTACCTCGCCGAGGTGGGGGAGCGCGCGGGCATCGACTTCTCGCGGCTGCCCCTGCGCGTGGGCCTGTTCGGAGGCGAGCCGTGCGGGGAGCGCCTGCGCGCCGAGATCGAGAGCCGGCTGCACATCACCGCCACCGACAACTACGGGCTGACGGAGGTCATGGGGCCCGGAGTCGCGGGGGAGTGCGAATGCCGCTGTGGGCTTCATGTCAATGAGGACCATTTCTTGGCAGAAGTCGTCGACCCCGAAACGGGCGAACCACGCGGGGAGGGGGAGGAGGGGGAGCTGGTGCTCACCACTCTGACCAGGGAAGCCTGCCCGGTGCTGCGCTACCGGACCCACGACCTGACATCGCTCGACCGGAGCGTCTGTGCGTGCGGTCGCACCACGCTGCGCATGCGGAAGGTGCGCCACCGCACTGACGACATGGTGATCGTGCGAGGCGTCAACGTGTTCCCGAGCCAGGTGGAGGACACGCTGCTGGCCATCGAGGGCATCGCTCCGCACTACCAGATCGTGGTCGAGCGGGAGCACGGCATGGACCGCATGGAGGTCCGCGTGGAGGTCGCCGAGGAGGTGTTCTCGGACGTCATGGCGGACATGGTCGCGTTCGAGGGGAATGTATCGGATAGACTGAACAGCGTGCTGGGGCTGAGCGTGAAGGTGACGCTCGTCGAGCCCGGCACCGTTGAGCGCACTGCCGGCAAGGCGCGGCGCGTGGTCGACGATCGTTCTGCCGAGTAGGACCGCGCGGGGGGATCCGGGGCGGCGAGGGGGCGTTGAACGATGGACGACGGATACGGCACGGCGCAACCGGGACTCCGGGTTCTGAAGCAGGTGGGCGCCTGGGTGGCGCTGGCGGTTCTGCTGGCGGCTGGTTTCGCGATCTGGTTGGGCTTCCAGGTATCACTGAGGACCGTCGCCTCTTCGACGCCGACCGGGGCCGCGGCCGTCGCGACGCCTTCGGCGGACACCAGTGCGACGACCGTGGTCACCTCGACGGTGGCCGTGACGAGGGTGGACGGCATCCAGCTGCGCGCCGCCGATAACGCGGGGGCCCAGGTCCTGTCGACCGTCAAGAAGGGCATCACGCTCCAGGTCCTGAACCGGACGGACAGCTGGCTGCGCGTCAAGGACCCGAGCGGCCACATCGGCTGGATCGAGAACTCGGTCAAGACCGTCGAGATCCGCAAGAAGTAGCCGAGACCGAGGAGCGTTCGACATGGCCACAGGCATCGGAGCGGCCGGAGACTTCTATCGGCTGCGGCTGACGCATCTCGAAACGATCGACGGGCCCGACTTCGAGTGGCGGGAGGACATCCTCTACCGGCGCCCTCAGGCGCCCGCGCCGGCCGAGGGCGAGACCTTCCGCGTCGAAGCAGTGTCGCTCGACGACAGCGAGGACACGACGCCGCTCGGGACGTTCGACAGCCGCGACGACGCCTACGAGGCGCTCGCGGCCGCTGACGAGGATCTGGCTGGACTGACGCGCTCAGAGTTCGAAGAGCGGTACTTCCCGGCTGAGGTGTAGTCGCCGCCCGGCTTCGTGACCGCGCTCCAAGTGAGATGTCCCTGTAGGAAGGGGATAGCTCCCACGAAGTTGACTTTACATAAGATGTATTATCAGGCGTACAGTACGGGAGGGCGCGAGCGCGGAGGGGGCTCCCTCGCGCTCGTTTCGCTGTCCTGTCAAATGTCGTCCTTCCATCCACGTCGCATGCGCACCTAGCGCGGTGCGACGCGGTGGCGGGCGCACGGACGACGTACGCATGCGGATCGCGGCGGATCCGCGACAGAGACTCCCATGAACCTGATCGGCCCCGGGCCGCGGTTGAGCCGCAGTCCGGGGCCGATCCTTGGTGTCAAAGCGCGTCTGTGTCGGCCACAGGCGCGGCTTCGCCGTATGGGGTCCCGCTACTCGCCCGCCTCCGCCTGAGATTCGCCGGTGAAGTCCGGCGAATCTATGGCCAGGCCCGTCGGCTCCTTCGGCAGGATGAGGTTCAGGATGATGCCGATGAAGGTCGCCAAGGCCATACCCGGGATGGAGTACTTGCCCAGAGGGATCGAGAACCCGCCGGTCTCCATGCCGATGCCGATGACCAGGACCACCGAGGACATGATCAGGTTGCGGCTGTGGCTGTAGTCGATGCCGCTCTTCACGAGCAGACGAAGGCCGCTGGAGGCGATGAGGCCGAACAGCAGCAGAGAGATGCCGCCCATGACCGGCGTCGGGATCGAGGAGATCGCCGCACCGAACTTGGGGATGAAGCCGCCGATGAGGAACGCGAAGGCGCCTGCGTACCAGAACAGCTGGGTCGCGTAGACCTTCGTGACCGCCATGACGCCGATGTTCTCAGCGTAGGTCGTTGAGGGCGTGCCGCCGAGGAGGCCGGACACCGCCGTAGCGATTCCGTCGCCGAAGAGCGACTCCGGCAGCATCGGGGTGAAGTCCTTGCCCGTGATCTCGTTGATGACCAGCAGGTGACCGATGTGCTCGACGATGACCACGATGGCGACCGGCGCGATGATCGCTATGGCCGTGATGTCGAACCTGGGGAACGTGACATTCGGAAGTCCGATCCACCCCGCCTTCGCGATGCCGGCGAAGCTGACCAGGCCGAGCGGGATCGAGATCACGTAACCGACGATGATCCCCATCAGGATCGGGATCGTCTTGAGGAAGCCCTTGAAGTACGAGGAGAACGCGACCGCCGAAGCGAGGGTGATTAACGCGACGGCGAGGCCGACAAGGTTGACGCCCTGGGTCGGATCGGACATCGGGAACATCGCCATCTTGATGGCCGTGGCCGACAGGCCGAGGCCGATGACGATGACCACGGCCCCGACGAGCGCCGGCGGCAGAAGCTTGCTCAGCCAGCCGGTGCCGAACACCTTGACGAATCCTGCGACGATCATGTAGACGACACCGGCGGCGACCAGACCGCCGAGCGCTTCGGGCAGGTGGCCGTGGCCGCCCGCGATCGCGGCGGCGCCGCCGCCCACGGCGATCAGGGGTCCGATGAAGGCGAAGCTGGAGCCGAGGTAGCTCGGGATCTTGTTGCGGGTGCAGATCAGGTACAGCAGCGTGCCGATGCCCGAGGTCATGAGTCCGACGCCGGGATCGAGGCCGGTCAGGATCGGTACCAGGACGGTCGCGCCGAACATGGCCATCAGATGCTGCAGCGACAGCGGGATCGCCTGCAGGATCGGAAGCTTCTCGTCAGTCTGGATTATCCGGTCGAATGCCACGTTACTCTCCCACCTCCCATTCGTTGTCTTGACGAGGGGCCCCGGGCTCGTCGCCCGGGGCCCCTCT
>JANYKZ010000039.1 GCA_025361505.1 Coriobacteriia bacterium | reverse complement strand
CCCATGCGCTGAAGTACGAGCAGCTTGGCGGCATGCTCACCAACACCGTGGGGTCGGCGACCTGGGCGGACGATGGCAAGCCGTGGGCGACCTTCACGCTCGAGGACGCGCGCTTCAACGTCGACGTCAGCGGCTACGTGCGGGCGAAGGGGCTGTAGGGCCGGCGCCGTCGGCGCGGACGATCCGCCGCTTCCCCTAGCGCGCGAGAGCGATCGCGACCTGCGCGGCCAACCGCGCGTTCGACCACACGAGCTGCTTGTTGGCTTCCTCGGTGGCGCCCGCGGACAGGGCGTGGAGCCGCGCGAGCAGGAACGGGGTCACGTCCTTGCCGTGGACCCCCGCCTCGTCCGCTTCGCGCAGGGCGCGCGTCGTCCACCCGTCGAGCGTCTCGCGATCGATCTCGTGCTCGGGGGCGATCGGGTTGGCGACGACCGTGCCTCCGCGGAGCCCCATCGCCTCGCGGGCCCGCAGGATGTCGGCGATCTCGTCGGGCGTCTCGCAGCGCACGTCGACACCCAGGCCGCTGGTCCGCGAGTAGAAGGCGGGGAACTCGCTGGTGCGGTAGCCGACCACCGGCACCCCGTGGGTCTCGAGGACCTCGAGGGTGAGCGCCAGGTCGAGGACCGACTTCGCGCCGGCGCACACGACCGCGACCGGCGTGCGGGACAGCTCGAGCAGGTCGGCGGAGACGTCGAACGTCTGCTGCGCGCCGCGATGCACGCCGCCGATGCCTCCGGTCGCGAAGACGCGGATCCCGACCATCGCCGCGATCGCCATCGTGCCGGCGACCGTGGTGGCGCCGTCTGCATGACGAGCGACCACGATCCCGAGGTCGCGCCGCGAGACCTTCGTGACGCCACGGGCGGTGGCGAGGTGCTCGATCTGGTCCCCGGTGAGCCCGACACACACCGTGCCTCCCAGCACGGCGATCGTGGCGGGGACCGCGCCCCCCTCGCGGCACACGCGCTCGCACTCGAGGGCGCACTCCACGTTGGCCGGGTAGGGGAACCCGTGGCTGATGATCGTCGACTCGAACGCCACGACGGGTACGCCGGCGTCGATCGCGATCATGACCTCGGGCGCGACCTGCAGGAAGTCGTTCACGTCCTACTCCATCTCCTTCGCGGCGGCCAGGGCCGCCTCCGGTGTGACGCGCCGGCTCACGGTGTCTTCGTCCGCCAGCGCGATCGAGGCGAGAGCGGTTCCCAGCCTCGCGGCCGTAGCCGCGCCGGCGCCCGACAGGATCGCCCACGCGGCCCCTGCGCAGAACGCGTCTCCTGCGCCACTGGCATTGGCCACCGCCACGACGGGGGCCGGCGTCGTCCCGCTCGAGAACGGGTCGGCCCACGCGGTGCCGGCCTCGCCGCAGGTCACGAACGCGGCGCCGACGCCGCGCGCGACCAGCTCCCGCGCGGCCTCGAGAGCGCCGTCGAGACCGGACACCTCGTGCCCCAGCAGCGCTCCGGCCTCGGCGGCGTTCGGCGTCACGGCGGCGAGGCGGGACAGGATCCCCGCGGCGCGCCTCGCCTTGGCGACCGAGACCGGCTCGAACACGATCGGCGCCGTGACGTGCGCGGCGAGCCAATCGAGGGTGGCAGCAGGCAGGTTGGCGTCGGTGACGATCAGGTCGGCGGCCGAGAGTACCGCGGCGCGCTGCGGTTCGGCGAGCGCCTCAGCCGTGACCATGTCCAGTACGCGCATGTCGTTGACGGCGACGGCCATGTCGCGGCGCCCGTCGAGGATCGCGAGGTAGTGGGCGCCCGGGAGGGACGCCGCGACGATCGAGGCCGTCACGTCGATGCCCGCGGCCGCGCACGAGTCGAGCAGGCGGCGACCGGCCTCGTCGCCGCCGAACGCGGTGATCAGCGCCGTGCGGACGCCCAGTCGCGCGAGGTTCTCGGCGACGTTGCGACCGACCCCGCCCGCGCTGACGCGGATGTGGCCCGGATTCGAGTCGTTCGGGAGCAGCGGGGCCGATGATGCGCCGATGATGTCGGTGTTGGCCCCGCCGACAACGACGACGAAGGCGTCCGGGGGCGCCGTCCTGAAGCCGGTCGTGTCTCCGCCCATCGCGCCTCCTCCACCGTCAGGGGGGATTGTCCCACGCTGGCGGCCCCACGGGGTAAGAACCGTTCACAGAGCTGTTCGAGATGCGAAGGGACCACCCGGATGAAACGAGACGACCTCACGATCCTCGTCACCGGCGGCACGGGCCGTCAGGGGGGCGCGGCAGCGCGGCATCTGCTGGCCGACGGCTGGAGGGTGCGCGCGCTGGTGCGCGACCCCGAGAGCTCCGCGGCCGGGGCGCTCCTCGCGTCGGGCGCCGAGCTGGCGTGCGGCGACCTGCTCGACCGGGCCTCGCTGGACCGCGCCGTCGCCGGGGCCCACGGCGTCTACAGCGTTCAGACCCCGCGAGGGGCGGGTGCGGGGGACGAGGAGCGCGAGGGCTTCAACCTCGCGGACGCCGCCGCGGCCGCCGGCGTCGAGCAGTTCGTGTACAGCTCCGTCTACGGAGCGGAAGACCCCGACGACACCCCGTTCCGACAGCCGAAGCATCGGATCGAGCGACACATCGCCGAGCTCGGCATCCCGGCGACCATACTGCGCCCGGTGACGTTCATGGAGAACTGGCTCGGCCAGAAGGAGCGGATCCTGGCCGGGTATCTGCAGGCGCCCGTGGCTCCGGACGTGGTGCGCCAGTTCATCGCGGTCGACGACATCGGGAAGTTCGTCGCGCTCGCCTTCCGCGAGCACGGCCGGTTCGTCGGTCAGGCTTTCGAGATCGCCGGCGACGAGATGACGATGCCGGAGGTGGCCGACGTGTTCGCGCTGGTGCTCGACCGTGCGATCGTCTACGAGGACGTACCCCCCTTCCCGGGCATGGCACGCGTCCACAACCCCGGACCGGGCGAATGGGTGCCTCCCCGTGCCGATCTCGCCTCGTTGGGTGAGCTCGTCCCCGACCTCTGGACCGTCGAGCGCTGGGTGCGCGCGCAGGACTGGACGCTCGCCTAGGGCCGTCGGTCCTCGACCGGACATGCAGAGAGGGCCACCCTGCTTGCGAAGGATGGCCCTCTCCCATCGCTGCCGAACAGCGACGGTCATCCGAAGATCGGTGGCGCTTGGTGCACGTCCGGGTTCTGTTTCCCGGACCGCCGCCGTCCTAGGAGGTGCGGACCTCCGTGGAATCCACGTTGGACCGGACCAGCGCAGCGATGTGTTGACTACTCATCTGCTGGATCACCCCCTCCTTATCGACGGACGCCCCATGCGTCCTCGGGTATTCCCGTGCCCGTAGGTATAGCAAGCAGCGCGCCGAGTGGCGCGCTGCGGTTGTGGACGTTCCGTGTCGGCCTGCCAAGCGGCCGCCCGCCGCTAGAAGCGGTCGACGCCGCTGGCGATCTTGTCGGGATCGCGGCCGAGCCGCTCACCCCGGTCGAGGGCGTCGATCGTGGCCATCTCGTCGTCCGAGAGGTCGAAGTCGTAGACGTCCGCGTTCTCCGCGATGCGCTCGCGGTGGACCGACTTGGGGATGGTAGTCACGCCGTGCTGCAAGATCCACCGAAGTGTCACCTGCGCGGGGGTCTTACCATGGACCGCGGCGATGCCGGTAATCTCCGGGATCTGCGACACGGCCCCGCGCATGATGGGCGCCCAGGCCTGCATCGTGACGCCGTTGGACGCGCAGAAGTCGCGCAGCTCGGGCTGCTGAAGACGCGGGTGGTGTTCGACCTGGTCGACGGCGGGCGGGATGTCGGCGAACGCCATCAGCTCCTCGAGGTGCGGGAGCAGGAAGTTGCACACTCCGATCGCCCGGACGAGCCGCTCGGAGCGCAGCTTCTGCATAGCGCGCCAGGTCTCGCGCGTCTCGCGAGGCTGGGGCCAGTGGATCAGGTAGAGGTCGACGTACTCGAGGCCCAGGCGGTCCAGGCTGCGCTCGCAGGCGGCCATGGTCCCGTCGTAGCCCTGCTCGTCGTTCCATACCTTCGTGGCGACGAAGAGGTCGTGGCGCGGGATCCCGCTCGCCGCGATCGCACGGCCGACCCCCTCCTCGTTCCCGTACATCGAGGCGGTGTCGATGCCCCGGTACCCGAGCTCGAGTCCCCATGCGACCTCGTTCTCCACCTCGTCCCCCACCCGGGCGCGGAAAGTCCCGAGCCCGAGTCGCGGCATGCGTATGCCGGGAGCGATCTCGACCGCGTCCGTGAGCGAGCGGAGTCCGGGCTTGTCCATGAGGCGACCTCCTGTGACGAGCTTACCCGTGGAAAGGGCGCGTCATCTGTCAGCGACCGGAGTCGCTCGCCAGGCCAACGGCGACGAAGTAGATCTTCGCGAGATCGAACGTCTCGTCGTCCACGAGCGACTGATCCACGACGTAGCCGATCCCGACGGGCAGACCCCGCATCCCGCCTCCGATGCTGGCGCCCTTCGCCCGGGGCCACACCACCGCATGGGTGATCTCGACTGCCTTGCCGTTCTCGTTCGTCCACCGGACGGGCCGGTCGAAGACGCTGAGCCACGCCCCGACGCGGTTCGGAACGGAGCTGGGCAGCGGGCGGATCAGCGTCACGGCGACGGGCAGCTGCTCTGAGAGCTCCACGGGGGCGTAGTCGACGCTGGCTATCGTCAGTTTCATTCTGATTCCTCACGTCGGGCGCCTCGAACGCGCGCCGGTCTCCCCCATTGTGTCACGAACCATCGGCGCCCCGGGGTCGGAGCCCTCACCCGCACATCGACCCTCTACGTCGTCTTCGCTCCCCGGTGCGACCTGAACAGGTGCCGGTGGTAGAGCAGGCTGGTCAGAAGGAGCGCGACGCCGATGCCGAGATACATGACCGCGAGTGCCGGCTTCGGAAGTGACGAGTGCCGCAGTGCGATGCCCATGGCGATCATGAGCACCGTCACGAGGTAGCTCTTCCAGCCCTGGAACGAGAACGCGCTCGCGCGGGCCGGTCCGCTCTCGATGCGCGCGATGTTCTTGCTCACGATCCCGTGGAACACGAAGCGAACGAACACGACGGCAACGGCGAGCCCGGCGACGGTCAGCTCTATCTCGAGCGGCACCGACACCGGCCGCAGCCAACTCACCGCATAGGTCAGCAGCAGCACGCCGACCCCGGTCCAGATCACGCCGGCGATCGCGAACAGCCAGCGGTAGTCCACGTCGAGGCGCATCCGCTCCGCGAACGTCGGCGAGGAGGGGTCTTTGGCGGGTCCGTCAGTCATGGAGCGCAGCGCCCTTCGTCCGTTGGCCGTCCGTGACAGGATGCCTCATCCACCGGCGGGACGCATCCACCCAGCAAGGGGCCTGCCGTCATCCGCTCAGCGTCCCGGCATGCGACCCGCACGGAGCTCGTGCTAGCATTCACATGTTCACAAGCGAGTCCCGCCCACCGGCGGGACGCGAGGGTATCAGGAGCCGCATACCATGGCCCACGTCCGCTCGCTCTTCTTCAAGGGACCGCTCGCCGACGTCGAGAACAAGGCGATAACCGCCTTCAAGCTCGGCCGTCCGAGCGACGTCATCTGGAACATCACCAACCGCTGCAACCTCCTGTGCGACCACTGCTACATGGCCGCCGATGCCCACGCGCGTCCTGACGAGCTGACCGACGCCGAGACGATGGCCCTGGTCGACCAGATGGGCGAACGCGGCCTCCCCGCCCTGTTCCTCTCCGGCGGCGAACCGATGATGCGGCGCAACTTCTGGGAGATCCTCGAGAAGGCACGCGGCTACGGCATCCGCGTCACCGTCTCCACCAACTGCACGCTGATCGACCGCGACGCCGCCAAGCGCCTGAAAGCGAACGGCATCGACTGGGTCGCCACGTCCCTCTACGGACCCGACGACTTCCATGACGCGATGGTGGGCGTGCCCGGCACGCGCCGCCGCGTGGTCGATGCCATCAAGGTCCTGCGCGAGGAGGGCGTCGGCGTCGCCATCAAGACCGAGATCAGCAAGGCGACCTGGCCGCACGTGTACGACCTGATCGCCGACGCGCGCGAGCTCGGCGTCGGCCTCATCTACTTCTGCGACCTCATCACCGCGGGCCGCAGCGAGGGCGAGGACGACGGCCGGATCACGCCGGAGCAGTGGCGCGAGCTTGCCGACTACATCATCGAGGACCTGGTCTCCGGCCAGGAGAGCGGCGCGAAGGGCATGGAGTGGGACATCGGCGCCATGCCGTCGTTCATCCCCTACGTCGCCGAGCGCTTCATGGAGCGGGGCATCGACGTGAGCAACGGCCTCGAGCGCCTCAAGACGATCTCGGCCTGCCCGGTCGGCATGGGCCACATGAACATCAACTCCGAGGGCGGGATCATGCCCTGCCAGTTCGCACAGGACTGGACGATCGGCACCGTCCGCGACATGTCGCTGCAGGACGCGGTCGCCGAGCTCTACAAGCTCGATCAGCAGGAGTCGAAGGGTGTGTGTTCGCCCGCCGAGTGCGAGTACTCACGCATCTGTCGCGGATGTCGCGCCAAGGCCTGGCAGCGCACGGGCGACCCGATGGCCGAGGACGTCACCTGCCTGCTCCACGCGGACGCGGACCGCTCCGCGCTCGTGGAGCAGATCGAAGCGGCCCCGGACTTCGCCCGCTCGGCCCCGTGCTCGGTGCCCGGGAGCTGCTAGCGATGACGGAAGACGACCGCACGCTCGTCGCGAGAGCCCAGACGGATGACGGAGCGGCTCCGGTGGCAGACCTGATCGGACGCTACCTCGTCGGGCCGGGCCTGTTGCGCGCGGCGATAGCCGGGTTGGCGACTGAACAGCTGCACGCCCGGCCCGTCGCCGGGAAGATGTCCTCCCAGGAGGTCGTGTGCCACGTGGTCGACGCCGACCAGTTCATGGCGGACCGGATGAAGCGCACCATCGCGACAGAACGCCCGCTGCTCGTGGGTGTCGACGGGATCACGTACCTCGAAGCGCTCCGCTATGCCGAGCGCGACATCGACCTCGACCTGCGGCTTCTCGAGGTCACCCGCGACCAGATGGCCGCGGACCTGCGGCGCCTGTCGGCGGAGGACTGGGAGCGGGACGCCGTCCACACCGAGACCGGCCTCGTGACGCTGCGAGGACTGCTGCTGCACACGATCCGCCACCTGGAGCGCCACGTCTCCGCCATCGACGAGAAGCGCGAGGCCCTCGGCCTCTAGGCGTGCGCCCGCTGAATCGCACCTTGGGCGTGCGATTCCTCAGCGGCGCTCCGGCGCGCACGGTGGTAGGGTGGGGATACTCGTTGTGCCCGCCCGCTACCCTGGGACCTGACTCTCCATGCCCGCGATCATCGAAGCCTTCCGCGCCGGACTCCTTAGGCGCGAGAACTGGGTGCGGAACCTCACCGGCGGCGTCATCGTCGGCATCGTCGCGCTCCCGTTGGCCATGGCGTTCGCCGTCGCCTCGGGGGTGAAGCCCGAGAACGGCCTCTACACCGCCCTGGTCGCGGGGCTCGCCGTGACCCTGTTCGGCGGAAGCCGCGTGCAGATCGCCGGACCGACCGGCGCCTTCGCGGTGCTGCTCGCGGGGGTGACCGCCCACTACGGCTTCGCGGGACTCCAGCTCGTCACCCTGATGGCCGGCGTCATGCTGCTCGGCTTCGGACTTGCCAAGATGGGCGGCGTGATCCGGTTCATCCCCGAATCGGTCATCCTCGGGTTCACCGCGGGCATCGCCGTCGTGATCTGGGTGGGACAGTGGGACGCGTTCTTCGGCCTGCCCAAACCCATGGGCGAGCACTTCCACGAGAAGCTGTTCGCGCTTGTCACCACGCTGCCCCACCTGCAGGTGGCGACCACGCTGATGGGGCTGGCGTGCGTCGCCCTCCTCGTGGTGTGGCCGAAGATCCCGCAGGTCGGACGGATCCCCGCGCCTCTCGTCGCCTTGGTCGCGGCCACGATCGTGCAGAGCGTGATGCACCTCCCCGGCGTCGCCACGATCGGATCGACCTTCGGCGGCGTCCCGCTGGGCCTGCCGCCGCTGACGCTGCCCCACGTGTCGTTCAACCTCGTGCTGGAACTCGTCCAGCCGGCGTTCGCGATCGCGCTGTTGGGTGCCATCGAGTCGCTGCTGTCCGCGACCGTGGCCGACGGCATGACGGGCGTCCGGCACGACTCCAATCAGGAGCTTGTCGGGCAGGGTATCGCCAACATGGCCTCATCGATGTTCGGCGGTTTCGCCGCGACCGGCGCGATCGCGCGCACGGCCACGAACGTCCGCAACGGCGGCAACAGCCCGCTGGCGGGCATCGTCCACGCCGCGGTGATCGCGCTCGTACTCATCGCGCTGGCTCCGCTCGCCTACAACGTGCCGCTCGCCGCGCTCGCCGCGATCCTGTTCGTCGTCGCCTACAACATGAGCCAGATCGGTCACATCGCGCGCACGGCGATGCGCGCGCCGCGGACCGACGTCCTCGTCATGTTCATCACGCTCGGCCTGACCGTGTTCACGGACCTGGTGCTGGCGGTCGAGGTCGGCATCATCCTCGCGATGCTCAACTTCCTGCGACGCATGTCGTCGACGGTCGAGGTGCGCCCCCTCGCCGAAGCCGAGCTCGCCCTGCGCACCGGCAACAGCGACATCGCCGTCCCCGAAGGGGTACTCGTCTACACCGTCGATGGTCCGTTCTTCTTCGGTGCCGTCGACCAGTTCGAGCAGGCGTTGCTTCACACGCACACCGAGCCCGCAGCCCTCGTGATCTCGCTGGCCCGCGTGCCCTTCATCGACCTCACGGGATTGGCGAGCCTCACCGAGGTCGTCGACACGCTCACAAAGCGCGGCATCCTTGTCGCGCTGTGTCACGCGAACGCGGAAGTGGCGAGCAGGCTGGAGCGGGCCGACATCGTCGCATCGCTCGCGGTCGCGCCATCGAGCGACCTCGCCGCGGCGATCGAGAGCGTGCGTCCGGCGCGCTAGGAGCCGGGCTGACCCAGACTCAGGATCTCGAGCGACGTCCCACGGGGTCGCAGATGAACGCCATCGTGATCCCGGCGCCCGCGGTGGTCACGGGCACCCCGGGCTCGACCAGTCCCAGCGCCTCCAGCTCGGCGAGCGTCGCACGCACGTCGGCGGTGCGCAGCCCGATGTGCTTGAGCCCGGCGACCGGGCGATCGACAGCAGGCGCCCTCACGACGCCGTCGGCGTGCGCGAACAGCTCGACCATCCCGTCACCCTTGACCATCTGCACGATCGTGCGCGAACCATCGGGCGGACCGAACGTCGCGGCGCGCGCGAACCCGAGCGCCTCGTAGAAGACGATGGAGCGATCGAGGTCGGCGACCGTGATGCCGACGTGGTGGACGTCCAGGTCCATGGTGACTCCTCGGGTCGCGCGCCGGCGTGGCGCTGTACCATCGTAGCGTCAGACGACCCGGAGGGAGACGCCGATGCCGCGCGTGCTGTTCGGAGTGCTGCTCCTGGTGCACGGCGCCATCCACCTTGCTTGGCTGGCACCTGCGCCGAACGACCCGAACTGGCCGTTCCGCTGGAAGTCACCCTGGCTGCCCTCCGTCTCCGAAGAGACGCTGCGCAACGTCTTCACCGCCGTGATCACGCTGATGCTCCAGGCCTTCTTCGTTGCTGCGCTGGGCGTATGGGGTGTGGCCTTCCTCGCGAGCGCGTGGCCGTGGATCGCAGCGTTCGCCTGCGTGCTCTCCTTCGTGACCATCGCGGTGCTGTGGCACCCGTGGTTCATCGCCGGCCCCACGGTCGACCTCCTCATCGCGGCCGCCGCGTTCCTCGGCTGGGTGAGCTAGGACTCGGGCACGAATGCACCATGGCCCCGCGTCCGTCTCCGGATGCGGGGCCGTGGTGTTGGTCGTGGCGTCGAGCGCTAGGCGACCGGTGCGGGCGCCGGGCACGAGGCGAGGGAACCGCGCTTCACCTTGTTGAACACGAGGAAGAAGTACGCGATGGCCACAGGGTGCACGAGCACCATGAGCACGACCCACAGCACTTTGCGGTTCACCTGCGTGCCCGGGTACTCCGCGTCCGCGCGGAGCACTCCGTCGACGATCATCCACACGACGAACACCGGGTAGGCGATCGCCACGAGCGCCGAGAGCGCCGCGAGACCTACGAACCCGAGGAAGAACAACCCGGCCAGATGGAACATGTTCCGTTCCTTTCTCCTAGTCGACGAGCACGATATCGACTTCGCCGACACCTCTGTTGAGCACGATGTCGATCTTGGGACCGGTCCCGCTCCAGGCGTCGTTCACCCAACTGTCGGCGGAGACCGTCACACCGTCGGCCCGGAACTCCCCGATGCCGTCCTTGGCGCCGGTGACGCGAGCACCGACGGAGCGCGGCAGGCGGAGCGTGAGCTTCCCGACGCCGCTCTCGATGCGTGCGCCGAAGCCGGTCGCCCTGGGGCCTGAGAGGTCGATGGTCGTCTCCCCGACCCCTGTGATCGCATCGAGCGAGGTCAGATCGACGCCACGAAGGTCGATGATGCCGGTGCCGACGCCGAGGCGCAGCTGCAGGTCGGTGGGGATACCGCGGGCGATCCTGACGTCCCATGTGTTCTTCATCCGCCCGAACGGCTGGACCTTCGAGCTTTCCGGCTGGCGGACGCTCAGCGTGCCGGTGCCCTCGGTGACGCCGTAGGTGATCTCGGGAAGCCAGCTCGCCGGCGCGTACACGAACTCGCCGGTCATCGCGGTGCCCGATGTCTCAAGGCCGGAGAGCGTCAGCTCGCCGACTCCCATGGCGACGTTCACGTTGAGGTGGGCCGCGCCGTCGAGCGCGACCGTCTTGCTCATCGTCTTGGAGGCCGTGGACGCGGTCTGGTCCAGACGGACGCGGGTGCATCCCGTGGCGCCCAGAAGCAGCGTGAGTCCCAGGGCCGCCACAGCGACGATCGCTGTCTTCGTTCTCATTTCGCGCCTCCTTCGAATCGACCGACGAGCATGATCTTGGCGAACATCCCGTGCAGGTAGCCCACGCCCTTGGCGAGCCACATGGTGGCGAAGAACCCGAGCACGCCGGCGGCGAAGGCGAACGGGGCGCCCCACGGCTGGATCAGGTAGCCGTAGTCTCCGATCTGGACGATCGGGGTGTTGAGTACCCACTGCGCGATCGGCCAGGCGAAGACCGCGAGCGACACGCTCAGTGAGGTCACCACGATCGTGAAGTACGTGATGCCCAGCGGCAGCATCAACAGCATGTACAGCATGGTCGTCCATGTCCGGTAGTCGGAGAACCAGGCCTTCAGCCGGCCCCAGAACGAGCCGTCCGCGATGGCCGCCACGCGGGGGCGCCGCGGCATCCTCTGGCCGAGCAGTCCCTCGACGATCCGGCCCTCCGCGAGCGAGATCGCGCGCACCGCTCCGACGAAGAGCAACGCCACCGGGACCCCGATGATCAGGATCATCAGCCCCGCCGACAGCGACAGACCGGTGACCACGACGGTGAAGTAGATGATGCCCGTGGCGAGCGAGAGAAGCATGTAGAAGAGCGCGCCCCAGGCGCTCGGATCGACGACGACGCCGAAGAACCGGGCGAACGCGTTGCCCGACTTCACGGGCGCCGGACGGCGCAGGGCGGCCGCGACCGTACGCTCGGTCTCACGGTACGCCGCGGCGATCTCGACCGGCGTGCCGTACGCGTCGATCGCCTCTGCGATCGCATCCTGCGTGCCGCCCCCCTCGCTGACGGCGCTGCGGAGGTACTCCTCCGCGTCGTAGACCGCGTCCTGCACGAGAGCGGGATCGGCGCCCGCGAGCGCCGCTCTCAGCTCGGCCAGATAGGCCTCGATGGTGTCAGGCACCGTTCCTCCCCTCCAATGTCGCATCGACGAAGTCGCGGGTCTGCGACCAGGCCGACATCCAGTCCGTGAGCACGGCCCGTCCGCGGTCCGTGATCGTGTAGTACTTCCGCGGCGGGCCCGAGACGCTCGGCTCCACGCGACTTCCCAGCAGCCCGCTCTCCTCCATCGAGCGCAGGACCGGGTAGAGCGTCCCTTGCTTGACCGGCGCGCCCTCCTGCCAGTTCCCCTCGATGCTCTTGGCGATCTGGTAGCCGTAGAGCGGCTCCGTCGAGCGGTCGAGGATGGCCAGCAGGATGAGCGAGACCGTCCCCGAGTTCAGTTCCTTCTGGAACTTGCGCAGCATGCCCTCATCCGCGACGTCCACAGCCCACCTCCTTGCCTCATCGTGACGGGCGGTCCGGTCACCACCCGATCGGTAGTCTTCACTCATCTCTAGTGTGAAGGTGCTACTAGTGCAAGGCCATACTACTACGAAGTTCGTACTAGTCAACACCCTTCCACCGGACGCGTGAAGGGTCACGCCCGCGCGCGTAGAATAGACACGCGAGCGGAGGGGCGATCCATGACCGATGAAGACACCACGGACGCGGGGGCGTCGCCGACCGGGTCTAGGTCGGGCGTTGCCGAGTACCTCAACATGGGCACGTCGATCGCGCTCGGGGTCGCGCTCGGGCTGGTCTTCGGGACGGTGCTCGGGCAACTCACGTGGGGCCTGATCCTCGGGGCGGCCTTCGGCGTCGTCCTCGGCGCGCTCGTGCAGGCGAGGCGCCGACTGCGCTAGGGCGCGCTACTCCCGGCCGTGGTCGCGAAAGAACGCTCGCGAGTCCTTCGCGATCTTCTTCGTACGGGTCTCGGAGGCACGCCTGCGAGCCTCGCTTTCCATCCCGGCGAGGAGCGACTCCTTGCGCAGGGCGATGTAGGCGTCGTAGCGGTCCCGGTCCAGCGTCCCCGCCTCGAGTGCAGCGAGTACCGCGCACCCCGGCTCGGTCTCGTGGGAACAGTCGTCGAACTTGCAGCCCGAGGCGAGTTCGCTGATCTCCGCGAAGGTCGTGTCCACGCCCTCCTCGTCGTCCCACATCGCGACGGCCCGCAGCCCCGGCGTGTCGACCAGCACCCCACCCGTCGGCAGCGCGACCAGTTCGCGCGTCACGGTCGTGTGCCTTCCCTTGCCGTCGAATGCGCGAACCTCGCCCACGCTCTGGATGTCGCCGCCGACGAGCCGGTTCACCAGCGTGGACTTGCCGACACCCGATGGGCCGATCAGCGCGACGGTCATGTTGCCGTCCGAATAGGTGAGCAGTTCATCGAGGCCGGCACCGGTGGTGGCGCTCTCGAGCACCACGTCCACACCCGGCGCTATCGCGGCCACAGACGCGACGGCGGCGGCCGCGTCCTCGCACAGATCCGCCTTCGACAACACGACGACGGGCGTCGCTCCGCTCTCCCACGCCAGTGCGAGCTCCCGCTCGATCCGGCGAAGGTTCGGCCCGCGGTCCAGTCCGTCGACGATGAAGACGACGTCGATGTTGGCCGCGAGCACCTGCGCGACAGCGGCCTTGCCCGGGTCACGCCGCAGGAACGCCGAGCGCCGCGGGATCAGCGCCTCCACGACAGCGGAGGTCGTCTCCGTGGCGGGACGCACGCCGACCCAGTCACCGACCACCGGGCGGGACTCGGCCTCGCCGCCACCCATGAGGTTGCCGGTCGGGTTCACGCGCGTCACGCCCGACTCCGACGCGACCCAGAGGTGGCCGCGGATGGTGCGAACGACGCGCGCCGGCTCGAGACCCTCGGCGGCATGCTCGTCGAACTCACCGCGGAAGCGGTCGTAGCCGAGCAGATCGAGCGTCGGAGTCGCGGACGCCGTGGCGCCGGGGGACGGGTCGTTCAAGCGGCGTTCCTTTCGAGGCGGAGCACACCCAACGCAACCGATGCTACCACCGGGCACCGCTCACCTCACGTCGCCGCGTCCCTCGATGCGGCGTGACGCCTCTCGGACCTTCGGGTATCACGAACGGGTGACGGATGTGACCGATACGCCGGAGGCGACCAATGACCATCAAGGGCACCAAGACCGAACTCAACCTGCTCAAGGCCTTCGCGGGCGAGAGTCAGGCGCGCAACCGCTACACCTTCTTCTCGAGCGTCGCGCGCGACGAGGGGTTCCAGCAGATCTCGGCGCTGTTCACGGAGACCGCGGACAACGAGAAGGAGCACGCCAAGGTCTTCTTCAAGTACCTCGAGGGCGGCGACACCGAGATCACTGCGACGTACCCGGCCGGGCGAATCGGCACCACCCGCGAGAACCTGCTCGCGGCGGCCGCGGGCGAGCGCATGGAGTGGAGTGTTCTCTATCCCGACTTCGCCATCGTCGCCGAGGCCGAGGGGTTCGCGGACGTCGCGACCTCGTTCCGTGAGATCGGCGAGGTCGAGCAGCGTCACGAGGCCCGCTACATCAAGCTTGCGGCCAACCTCGACGGCGGCCGCGTCTTCACGAAGGACGCCCCCATCCGCTGGAAGTGCAGGAACTGCGGCTACGTGCACGAGGGTACGAGCGCACCGCTCGAGTGCCCGGCCTGCAAGCATCCGCAGTCCTACTACGAGGTGTACGTCGAGGCGTACTAGCCCCTTGGGATACGGCGGGCACGACGGAAGGGCCGTCCGGGAGACGGTCCTTCCGCATCGGGCAGTGCTAGTGAGGACTGACCAACTCACCTGCCACGAAGAGGATCCAGAACAGCGTGGGGGCCAACCCCGCTCCAAGACCGACCCAGGTCGGCCAGTGCCGGTCGCCCCTGACCGCGGCCCCGATGCTCACCACCATGGCCGTGACCGCGAGGCCGATCGAGACCGGAGCGCTCGGGAAGGGCCTCGAACCCGACATCATCAGCACCCCGGCCGCAAGGGCGAGGACACCGGCGCCGCAGGCGGTCCAGCCGAGCCGGGTCGGCCCTGTGATCCCCGGTCCCTTCGCGGACAGTCCGTGCCCCAGTGCCACCAGCAGGACCGCCCCGACCGCCAACCCGCTCACCACGGAGATCGAGAACTGCATCGCGGACCTCCCTTCTCGGGGGTCGCCGGCGACTCGCCACCGAGGTACCGGCCCGCCCTGATCCTGTGTACCCTGATGGCGGCTCGGTGACGGATGCCCTCCTTTCGGGGAGCGTCGTCGCGTTCGGGGCATGATGGTGTCAACGCCGTCGAGAGGACCCGACCCAATGTCGCTGCTCACGCGCTCGTTCCTGAGATGGCTTCCAATCGCCGTCGCCTGCACGCTGGTGCTCGGGGTCACCTATGTGATGGTCCAGCAGAGCTACCGGACCGGGGCCGACGACCCCCAGATCATGGTCGCGCACGACATCGCCGCCAAGATCGCCGCAGGCACCGCCCCCGACCAGCTCGTCTCCAACGAGACGGTCGACCCCTCCACGAGCCTGGCGCCCTTCGTGATCGTGTTCGACTCGCAGCACATCCCGGTCGTCTCATCCGGCAAGCTGGCGGGAGCGACACCCATCCCGCCCGTCGGCATCCTGGACGCCTCCAAGGCCGCCGGTGAGAACAAGGTCACCTGGCAGCCGCGTCGCGATACCCGTATCGCCACGGTCGTCGTGCCCGTCAACGGCGGCGCGGACGGTTTCGTGCTTGCGGGCCGCAGCCTCCTCGTCGTCGAGCGGCGCGAGGACATGCTGACCAAGATGGCGGGGCTGGGGTGGGGCGGCACCATGGTCGCTACATTCCTCGCCGTCCTTCTCGCCGGAGGGCTGACCGGCCGCGCGTCCCGTCCCGTCCTCTAGCGACGCACCGGTCGCGGGTATCATCCGGCCATGAGCAGCATCGCTCCCCCGACCCCCGTTCCCCGCCACATCGTGCGACGGCGCCGCGTCATGACCGTCGCGGCAGGAGCACTCGCGTTCATGCTCCTCGCGACCGCGTGGCATCTCACGGCCCTCGCGGCCTATCGGGCGACGGCACATGGCGGCTCGACCGCCTCGCGGCTTGCATCCGCGCGCCTGGCGTCGGCGCTCGAGCCGTGGAACGCGCGATTCGCCTGGCGCGCGATCACCCTTCGGGGGATGCAACTCCTGGAGGAGGGCCGGGCCGACGCGGCGTTCTGGCTTCTGGAGCCGTACTCACAGATCGTGCGGGGCGATCCCGTGTACACCGCGGTCTACCGGGAGGCGGTCGATCTCAAGGCTCCTCTGGATGCCCGCAAGGCGCACCAGCAGCACGCGCGGGAACAGACCGGCGGCGTGCTCCTCGAGAAGGACGTCTTCCCTTAGGCGTCTCGACGCCCACGGCGCACGGAACGAACGAACGCCCCGCACGGATGCGGGGCGTTCGTTCGTCAAGGGAGAGTGCGGAGAGCTGGTCGCCGCCGCAGGGAGTCGTCGGCGACCAGCGGGATGAGGTCGGTTCTAGATGTGAGAGACGAGGAACGCGAGCGTCATGGCCACGGCGATGATCGCCACGAAGCGGCCGTAGTACAGGTGACCCTCTGAGAGCGAATCCTGGAACATATCTGCCTCCTGTGGTTCTGCTGCTGTGTCCAACGACTGCATGGATATCATCGTCGGTTGCATGGTTCAGAAACATTGCCGCTTTCTTCTTTGTTTCGTAACATGTACTTAATGTTCAATCTGAACCGCCTGCGGATCCTCAGAGAAGTCGCCTCCCGCGGCTCGATCGTCGGCGCCGCGGAGGCGCTGTACATGTCGCCGTCCGGCGTCTCCCAGCAGATGTCCACACTGGAACGGGAGGCGGGCGTCGAACTGCTCGAGCGTGTCGGCCGCGGCGTGCGCCTCACGCCGGCCGGAGAGCGCTTGGTCGAGCACACCGAGCGCGTTCTGGCGGTGCTCGAGGAGGCCCAGGCCGACGTCGACGCGGTCGCACATGGCGTCGCGGGGCGCGTCCATACGTGCGCGTTCCCGACCGCCGCGCGCGCCCTCCTCGTGCCGGCCCTCGCCCGACTCCGAACGCACTACCCCCGCCTGCAGCTGAAGATGGTCGACCTCGAGCCGGAGGACAGCATCCCGCTCCTCAAGACCGGCGAGCTCGACATCCTGCTCACCTACGAGTTCGACAAGATGCCCGTGCGCCAGGACCCGGGACTCGAGCGCATCCTGCTGATGAGCGAGCCGATGGCGATCGCCCTGCCGGTGTCGCACCCCCTGGCAGCCGGGCCGGTGCGGATCTCCGACTTCAAGGACGACCAGTGGATCGTGGGCCGCGACGGCTCGCCCTTCCTCGAGGTGCAGGTGCGTGTATCGAACGAGGCCGGCTACCAGCCGCGCGTCGACCTGCACAGCAACGACTTCCAGGTCATCCTGGCGGCGGTCGAGGCGGGTCTCGGCGTGGCGCTCGTCCCGCCGATGGGCAGGTTCGCCGAGTACCCGGGCGTCGCCTTCCGGCAGCCCACCGACATCGAGGTGCGGAGGCGCATCCTCGCGGTCATCCGCCGCGGCAGCGGCGGCAGTCCCGCGGTCGCCGCGGCGCTCGAAGCGATCCGCGGCGTGGCACGGGAGCGTGCCGCGGCCTCGCCTTTCGCGGGCGTCCGGGCGGAGTAGCGCGTCGTCAGAGCGCGGCGGCTTCGCGCGGCGTGAGCCCTCCCGCGGATCCGGTGCGCGGCACCAGCCCCCGGTCCAGGCACGCCCACAGGTAGAGCGAAGCGACGCTGCGGTACGGACGCCACGCCTCACCCGCGGCGGCGAACTCGTCCCCGGTGGCGGCGCGGCCCAACTCCAGCGCCCACCCGACGGCGCGGAGCAGCCCGCCGTCGGCGAGCGCGAGCACGTCCGGCCGCGCGAGCGAGAAGAGGAGGAACATCTCGGCGGTCCAGATGCCGACGCCCTTCACGCGCGTCACTTCCGCGACCACCGCGTCGTCGTCGAGCGCATCGAGCGAGTCCAGGTCGAGGTCGCCGGAGTGCACCCGCTCGGCCAGGTCGCGAACGTAGCGCGCTTTGGCGCCCGAGAGACCCACGGAACGCATCGCGCCCTCCTCGAGCTCGAGCACGGCGGACGGCACCACGGGGCCCAGCGCCTCGAAGCGGCGCCAGATCGTGTTGGCGGCGGACGTCGAGAGCTGTTGGCCGACGATGGCGCTGGCGAGCGACACGAAGCGGTCGGTCTCGACGCCGACGCTCACCTCGCCGATCGCCCGCGTGACCCGTTCCATGACCGGGTCGGTCGCGAGAGCGACGACCTCGGGGGAATCGGGACCATACGCGAGGCGCACTACTCGACCCACACGGCCGCGTACCAGTCCTGCGGCTCGTCCTCGGATGCGAGGGTGCGGATCGGAAGGCCCATGCCGTGCGCGGTCGCGAACACGTCGATGCCGACCGAGTGGAACGCGGGACGCGCCTTCTTCGGGTTCGCGCACGCCTTGTCCTTCAGACCCACGCACTCAGGGCAGCACGCGCAGTCGCTCATCGAGAACGCGAGGTAGTAGCCATCCAGGAACGCCTTCTGCTCGAGGGCGAAGGAAGCCTCCTGCGCGGTCTTCTTGTCGGGCGAATGCACTATCAGGCCCCAGTGATAGCGGCGCAGAAGGGGCTCGTACTCCCACGGCATCAGCGAGCCGGCGCGCGACGGGCAGGTCGGTCCCTTGCCCCAGTCCTCGCAGCCGAACATGCACTTCAGGATCGTGCGCGGCTCGAACACGATGTCGTCGGGGGTGAAGGGGACGGCGTCAGCCGCACCGAGCTCGAGCGCGAGCGCGACGTAGCGCGCGGTGTCCTGCTGACGTTCCATGGAGTGGGGCCTTTCGACGACGTCGCGATACCCGGTGATACTAGCGCGTCGGCGGGCGCATCTCGACAACCGCGCCAGTCGCGTCCCCCACATAGGTCACGTCCGCGGGCCGGAGCGCGAAGATCCCGCAGGCGACGACCCCGGGGATGCACGCGATCGCGCACTCGACGGAGCACGGGTCACCGAGGTCCAGGCCGTGGACGTCGAGCAGCTCGTTGCCGTTGTCGGTGACGAAGTCGACCCGGTGGACGGAGCGCCCGCCCAGTTCGCTCAAGCGGCGGGCCACCCAGTGCCGGGCGAAAGGAAGCACCTCGACAGGCACCGGCCCGGCGCCGAGCGCGGAGACCACCTTCGAATCGTCTACGATGCAGACGAACAGGTCCGCCGCGCACGCCAGGACCTTCTCGCGAGCGTGGGCTCCACCGCCGCCCTTGATGAGACGCAGGGCGCCGTCGACCTCGTCGGCACCGTCGATGCAGAGCGGGATGCGCCCCGACTCCGGCAGGGGAACGACGTCGATCCCCGCGGCCAGCAACAGGTGGGCGGTCCGCCGCGAACTCGCGACCGCCGCCGCGGGACGGTGAGGCGACGTAGCCAGCGCCTCGATCAACTGACCGACCGTTGCCCCCGTGCCGACACCCAGCAGCGATCCGGGCTCGACGTGGTCGAGCGCCCGGACGGCGGCGGCCCGCATGGCGGTCACGCGCGATTCTTCGGGGAACAGCTCGAAGGTGCCGGAGCTCATAGTGGTCTCCCCTGACGGTGCGGTCCGACCTCGGCCTGCCTCAGACCCTCCTCTTCCAGCATACCCGCCTCGGGGAGGAGCGCGCGGTTGCGCGGCTCGTGGCGTGGGAGCGTCGCGAGCCGCGCGCGCCTACGGGCGTCGAGCCGGCCGCGGACGAAGGGCTCGGCCAGGGGCAACACGGCCAGCCCGAGCCCGCCGATCGCGAGCAGCAGGCCGGCGGACCACACGGTACGGGCCAAAGGCGCCGCCCAGTCCAGGTGCCCCGCGAGGACGTACGCCCAGTCGTGCAGCCCGTTGCCGAGAAGCGGGAGGTACTGGGTCGGGGCGTCGGCGATGTAGACGCTGGCGTTCTGTGCCGAGGTGGCCGCCCACGCCAGCATCAGCGACGCGGAGAGGGGCTGACGGCGGACGATCCCGAAGTAGACGGCCAGCCCGAGCGGCACGGCGACCTGCGTGACGGACCCCGCCATGGGCGACAACAGTCCCGGCATCCACGCCGTCAGCAGGTGCCCGAGCTCGTGGAAGCCGAGGTCCACGCCCCACAACAAGGGGACGCGCTCACCCACGATGAAGGCCCACCAGAGCGCGAGGGCGCAGGCCGCGGCTGCGGCGACTGCGGCGAGCCGGCGCGTGGGCGCGGTGAGGTCCACCTCCGGCGAAGAGTCTTCCACCCGCGCCTCCCCCATCGTCACGTGGCCCTCCTGCGGATCAAGCGTAGCGCACGGGGAGGTCTCAGCCGCGGGGCTCGAAACGCAGCGACGCGGAGTTCATGCAGTAGCGGGTGCCCAGCGGGGCCGGTCCGTCGTCGAACAGGTGGCCGAGGTGTCCGCCACAGCGCGCGCACCGCACCTCCGTTCGCTTCATGAACAGCTGCGTGTCGGTGTGCGTCTCGACGGCCGCGGGCTCGATCGGCCGGGTGAAGGACGGCCAGCCCGAACCGGAGTCGTACTTGTCCGTGGAGTCGAAAAGCGGACGCCCGCACCCGCCGCACAGATAGGTGCCGTCGGCGTGGTTGTCCCACAACTCGTTGGCGAACGCCGGCTCGGTGCCGGCGCGGCGAAGCACGCGGAACGCATCCGGAGACAGGATGCGTCTCCACTCGTCGTCGGTGTGTTCGACCTCGTAGGCCATCGGACGCCTCCCTTGGTTCAGCGGATGGATCGGACCGCTCGCTCGCGCCGCGCCGCGGAGGCGCGCACCTCGTCCCGCGCGGCCTCGCTCAGGCCGATGAGTGGGAGCTCCCTCTCGAGCTGGGCCTCGGTGCCCCAGCCGTCGAGCCAGCCGTTCAGTCGCGCCGCGGCGGTCGAGTCTATGAATGCCCGCTCGTCGGACATCACGGACCGCAGTTCGCCGAAGACGCGGCGGCTGCCGCGAAGGCGGTACTTCTGGTGATAGTCCTCGGCGCGGTAGAAGCGGTCGAGCGTCTCGATCGATGTCGAGACGTGACCGAGCCGCGACTCGATCGCGGCCTTGGAACGCTCGGCCGCGGCGCTCTGCTGCTCGTCACGGACGAGGATCGCGGACCGGTACTGCCGCGAGTACGAGCGGCCGCGCGGGTCGTGGCTCGACCAGAAGACGGCGAGCAGGTCGTCGTAGGTGATGACGTCGGCCTCGTAGTCGATCTCCACGCACTCGGAGTGGTCGCCGAGCCGATGATAGGTCGGGTCCGGGGTCGTCCCGCCCGCGTAGCCGACACGGGTGCGCACGACGCCGTCCAGACACCCGAACCGGGCGTCAGGTCCCCAGAATCAACCGAGCGCGAACGTGGCGGTGAGCACACGGCCGTGCGCCTCGGAGTCGATGTTCGTCATGCCTGCCTCCTCGAGCCGGACGTTCGGAGCGGTGATTGAGCAACCTCCGCGCCAGTACGTCTTACCCGGGAAGCCTAGCGCGCGAGTTCGTCCGCGAGCATCTCCATGAACAGGCCGACGTCGGTGACCACGCCGACCGTCTGGAACGAACCGCGGTCCGCGAGCTTGGTCACGACGGCCGGGTTGATGTCGACGCAGACCGTCGTGGTCGACGCGGGCAGCAGGTTCCCGGTCGCGATGGAGTGGAGCATGGTCGAGAACATCAGGCAGGCGCCCGCGTCACGGCAGTAGCTCCGCATCGCGGCCTGGGCCTCGAGCACGTCCGTGATGACTCCGGGCATCGGCCCGTCGTCGCGGATCGAGCCGGCCAGCACGTAGGGCGCACCCGTGGTCACGAGCGTGTACATGAGCCCGCTCGTCAGGACCCCGTCCGCGACGGCCTTCTCGAACCCGCCGGCGGCGCGGATCGCGTTGATCGCCCTCAGGTGGTGCTCGTGCCCGCCGGGGACGACCGCGCCCGTGTCGAGGCGCACGCCGAGGGAGGTCCCGTAGAGCGCCGACTCGACGTCATGGGTCGCCACGGCGTTACCGCCGAACAGGACGGTCAGGTAGCCCATCTCGAAGAGGCGGGCGAGATGCGGGGCGGCGCCGGTGTGCACGACCGCGGGGCCGACGACCGCGATCGCGGAGCGGCCCTCCTGCTTGGTGCGGCGAAGGAGCTTGGCCACCTCTCCGACGATCTGGGCCTTGGGCTTCTCGCTCGAGACCGCCGAGTTCATGAACTCGAACGCGCCCTTCTCGCGAGGGCGCTGTGCGGGGATGACGCGCACGCCGCGGTGCCCCGTCACGAAGAGGTCGCCGGCGCGCACGTCGTTCATCGCCACGAGCGAGGCCGTGGCGAGGGCCGGGTCCACGCGGACGCCGAGGTCCATCTCGGCCCCGGGCACGCGCACCCAGGAACCCGAGATGCGCACCCAGGTCTCCATGTTGGTCGTGGAGTAGAAGCGTTCGGGGAAGATGCCGTCCCCCGGCGCAGGGCTCCACTCGACGTCGGAGAGGTCCAGAGGCACGGCGCCGTGCTCGAGGACCGCCATGACGATGCTGTCGAGCGTCGCCTGGTCGTCGGCGATGACGCGCACCACGGCTCGGGAGGCGTCGTCGTTGGTGCGCCCCACCTCGAAGGAGAGCATCTCGAACTCGCCGCCCAGCTCGATGATGTCATCCATCATCTTGGAGACGATCTGGGAGTCGATGAGGTGGCCCTCGACGACGACGTCTTCGTAGAAGCGCTGGCTCATGGGTGCTCCCGGGTCGTGGACGTGAGGCGCGACGGCGCCATTCTAACGGTTCGAGGCCGGGCGACCCTGCGGAGGCGAGTCGGCGCGCCTACTCGAAGTGGAGCGCGTCGACCACGTTCATCCGGGCTGCGTTGCGGGCCGGGACGAGTGCGGCCAGGACACCGAACCCCAGACCGATCACGATCGTCGCGATGATGCCGTCCCACGGGACGAAGTAGGGCATCGGCCAGCCGATGGAGCTCATCGCGAGCACGAGGGCGTATCCGAGCCAGAGCCCGGACACGATGCCGAAGACGATGCCGATGACGGACAGCAAGAGTGACTCCGCCATGATCATCCGGCGCACCTGCCGGCGCGTCGAACCCACGGCGCGCAACATGCCGATCTCCCGCGTACGCGAAAGCACGCTGATGGCGAGCGTGTTGACGAGCGCCAGGAGGGACGGCAGCGCGAGCGCGGCGATCAGCACGTAGAACACGACGTAGGTCTGATTGAAGATCGCCAGTTGCGAGTCGCGCCACTCTGCGGCCGCGTAGAGGCGGAACGCGGGGTACTGCGTGACGATGGCATCCAGCTTCTTCCTCAGAAGCACCGGGTCCGAGCCCGGGGTCCGGTTCGCCATGATGAGCACGTCGGAGGTGACGTTGAAGTCGCGCGCGAGGTTGTCCTGCGAGGTGTAGATCGTCGCGAGTTTCGCGTTCAGATAGTCGTTCCCGACTCCGGCGACGTGGTAGACCCTCGGCCCGTTGGGCGTGTCGATGGTGATCGCCTGGCCGAGCATCAGGTTGTTCTGCGAGGCGTAGAGGCCGTTGGCGATGACCCAGCGGCCCGACGACAGTTGCGTGAGCGCCTGATCGGTCGAGGGCGTGTTCCACTCGAAGTGGGCCACCAGGGGATAGGCCTTCGGGTCGATCCCGATGATCTGGACCTCTGCGCCCGCCACCTTGCCATGGGCGATGCGGAGCGTCCCCACCGCGCCTATCCCCGGCGCGTGCTTGACCTCCTCGGCCAGCCGCGGACCCGCGGCCACGTTCCCCTGAGCGAGGATGATCGACTGCGGGATGAACATGTAGTCCGCCGACAGCGACTTGTCGATGTAGCCGATGAAGCCGGCGAAGATCGAGGTGACGACCGCGAGCATCGCGACGATGGAGGCCAGTCCGAGCATCACGGCCGTCACAGTGATCGCGCTGCGGCCCGGATTGCGCTGGAGGTTGCTGCGGGCGATGCCGCCCTCCTCGGAGAAGACCAGCTCGATGACCGAACCGAACGCGTCGGACAGAGGAGTCACGACCGCGGGAGCCACGAGGGCGATGGCGATCAGGAACACGACGGCCCCGAGGCCGACCAGCCCCGGCTGCCGCGTCGCGAGACAGAAGACGGAGACGACGACCAGCCCTACTCCGATCCACGCACGCGTGCCGATCCGGCGTTCGTAGACCTCGCCCAACTGTGGACGCATCGCGTCCATCGGGGTGACGCGGCCTGCGGCCCGCGCGGGGACGATCGCGGCGAGGATCGTGACGCCGACCCCGAGAACGATCGCCATCGCCCATGTCCCGGCGGAGAACTCCGGCCCCCCGACCTTCACGTGGACGATCGATTCGTAGATCGGGCTCAGGGCCGCCAGCCCGCCGGCGGCCATCGCCCATCCGGCGACGATGCCGATCGCGGTGCCAAGGATCCCCTGGAACACCGATTCGACGAGGAACATGCCGACGATCGTGCCGCGGGTGGCGCCGATGGCCCGCAACATGCCGACGTCGCGCCGGCGCTCGGCGACGACGGTCCGGAAGCTGTTCAGGATGATGAAGCCGCCCGTTGCCAGTGCGAAGATCCCGAACATGTTGAACGCGAACGTGCTCACCTGCAGCGACGCCAACAGCGAACTGTTCGTCGAGAGGCCACCGATCTGGTATCCCGGTCCGACGGCGGCCCGGATGGCCGATTCGACCGCGGCCCGGTCGACCCCGGGGAGGAACGAGGCCTCCACGGCGTTGACGCGCTGCCCCAACGCGAAGAGCGTCTGAGCGGACGCGAGCGGGACGAAGATCTGCTCCGCGCCGGGAAGGGTCGCCGTGGACAGCAGCCCCACTACCGTGAAGCGCGTCGATCCGACGGACGACGGGAGGTCGATCGTCCCCCCGACGCCGACACCCAGCTTGGCTGCCAGATCGGAGGCCAGGACCGTGACGTTGCCGTCGCCGGTCGACAGCGCGCGTCCGGCGACGATCGGGAAGTCACGCACCCTGCCGGCGGTCCCCGGGTCGACACCGATCACGTTGAGCTGGGCGACGGCGTTCGCCGCCGTTGCCCCCGAAGGCTGGGGCAGCGGCGCGATGCGCTGGACCTCCGGGGTCGCCACAGCCACGCCCGAAACGCGGGCGACCTCGTCGAGCACGGTGTTCGAGAACGGTTCGCTGAAGGAGCTCGTGACCGAGACGTCGATCTTGCCGGCCGTCGACAGCAGGTTGCGCGTGAACGCGTTGATCAACGGGGGCAGGATGCCGTTGAGACCGAAGATGAGCGTGACGCCGAAGACGACGGCAAGCGTCGTCAGCAACGTCCGCAGGCCGCGGCCCTTGAGGTACCTCCAGGCGAGTGTGAACTGGACGCTCACAGCAGTCCGGCCCGCTCCATCGCTTCACGCGCGGCATCCGGGTGCCCGTCGAGCTTGACGTCGTCGACGATGCGACTGTCCTTCATGAGCACGAGGCGCCCCGCGTAGGCGGCGATCCTCGGGTCGTGCGTGACCATGAGCACCGAGCGGCCCCAGTCGGTGGCGACCTGGCGCAGCAGTCCCGCCACCTCGGTCGCGGACTTGGAGTCGAGGTTGCCCGTGGGCTCGTCGGCGAGCACCAGGGCCGGCTCGGTCGACAGCGCCCGGGCGATCGTCACGCGCTGCTGCTGCCCGCCGGACAACTGGTCCGGACGGTTCTTGAGGCGGTCGCCCAGACCCACCTTCTCGAGCCACGTCCGCGCCTTGTCCCGCGCCTTCGGGTCGCCGTCGAGCGTGAGCGGCAGCGCGGCGTTCTCCACGGCGTCGAGCACCGGGATCAGGTTGAAGAACTGGAAGACGAACCCGATGCGACGACGGCGCAACTCCGTGAGCTTGTCGTCGGTGAGGGCGGTCAGGTCGGTGCCGTCGATGCTGACGCCACCCGAGGTCGGCCGGTCCAGACCGCCGATCATGTTGAGCAGCGTGGACTTCCCGCAGCCGCTCGGCCCCATGACCGCGACGAACTCCCCGGGCTCCACCGAAAGGTCGACGTCGTCGAGCGCGCGGACCTCAGCGTTCCCCTCGCCGTAGACCTTGCGCAGCGCCTTGGTCTCAACGATCGCCATCTGTGGAGCCTCCCCGTTGTCCCCGGCCGTGCGTCCAGTCTACGCCTGCGGGCTAGTACGCCACAGCCACCGCGCGGTGGGCGTAGAGCCCTCCCTGCGCGCACTTCAGGAGCAGCGCCGCGACGTCGGCGCGCGAGATCTTGGACCCCTTGGGAACCATGTTCCCCTCGACCACGCGGTAGATGCCGGTGAGCGGGCCGTCGGTCAGCCCCGCGGGGCGGACGATGGTCCAGTCCAGGTCGGAGAGCATCACGTCGCCCTCCATCCGTTCCATGTCCTCGTAGACGTCGCGCATGCCGGGCAGCTTGCGCATCGCGCGTGCCGCGAGCGACAGTCCGGCTGCGTCGGCCCCTGCGCCCGAAGCGCTCACCACGACGAGCCGGCGGATGCCGCGGGCGGTCATCGCCCGGATCGTGTTCGCGATGCCATCCGAGTAGACGCTGACGGGACGCTCGCCGCGCGACCCCAGCGCCGAGATGACCGCGTCGCAGCCCTCGAGCGCCCTTTGCACGGCCGCCGGGTCCGTCACGTCGCCTTCGACCACCGTGAGGTGCTCGTTCCAGAGCCGGAAGGCGGCGGCGTCGCGGACCAGGGCGACGACGTCGTGACCGTGACCGAGCGCCTGCTCGGTCACGTGGCGTCCGGTGCGACCGGAGGCGCCCAGCACGAGGATCCTCATGAACTGTCCGACCTCGGGGCCGAGATGGTCAGGACCCGGCCATGTCGGACTTCAGCCGCTCGACGGCGGTGCGGTACTCCGGCATCGAGGTGCCCAGGATCTGTGCCGCGAGGATGGCCGCATTACGCGCTCCGTTGATCGCCACGCACGCGACCGGCACCCCGGAGGGCATCTGCACCATCGAGAGCAGCGAGTCGAGCCCGCCGAGGTCCGACGTCTTCATCGGCACCGCGATCACGGGCAGCGGGGTGTACGCGGCGACGACGCCGCCGAGGTGCGCGGCCTTGCCCGCCGCGGCGATGACGACCTTCACTCCGCGTCCGGCCAGACCGGCGGCCCACTCGTGCACCTTCGCGGGCTGACGGTGGGCGGAGGCGACGAGCACCTCGTAGGGGATCCCCATGCTCTCGAGCGTGCGCGAGCACTCCTCCATCACGGCCATGTCGGACTGCGAGCCCATCACGATCCCGACCAGGGGTGCTTCACTCATGACGGTCCTCTCCCGTGCGGGGGCCTGTGCGACCGGCGCGGCCGGTGCCGCCGTGCGGAAGACCGGGTATGCAAGCGTCGCGAGCGCGAGGACGGCGAGCACGCCCATCGCGGGAACCGGCAGGTGCACGAACGACCCGAGGACGACGACCGCGAACGTGACGATCAGTCCCCCGAAGACGAACGCGACTACGAGCGCCACCCACTCCTGCCAGGTCCGACCGCTCACCGCTTCCCTCCCGGGAGAACGGCGTCCTCCGACGCCTCGGTCTCGGCGACCGCCTGTGCCACGGAGGCGTGGAGCGCCTCGCACGACTCGCCCTCGCCGTCGCCGTCGCCGAACAGCAACTGCCGCTCGTCGGGCTTGAGGGCCGCGCGCGCCTGGTCGCGGACGTTGTTCACGCCGATGAAGAACTCGCGCATCATCGCGACCATCAGATACCGGCCGCGCGGTGTCAGCGTGATGTACTCGTCGTCGTCTTGGTCGAACGCCCCCACGGCGCGCATGTAGCTCGTCTCCATGCGTAGCCCGCGGTCGATCGACACACCGAAGTCGCGCTCGAACTTCCGCTTGTCGAGTCTGAGGCCGAAGAGCTCCATCAGGAACCGGTACCGCATGCGCTCGTGTGCGCCGAACGACTTCGCACCGGCGACACCCATGCGTCCAGCGGCGAGCTGGTCGCCGTACTCGCGCAGCGAGAAGGTGTTCACGTAGAGCGTGCCATCCAGGTACGAGAACGCGCCGGACCCGATGCCGACGTACTCCTCGTAGTCGACGATGTACTCGTCGATCATCCCGCCGGCCTTGCGCGAGAACGTCCACGCGCTGCCGTTCTCGAAGGTGTCCGACAGCTCGGCGGAGAGCACCTTGTAGAAGTCGGCCTCGCGCCGGTAGTCGACCGGGCCCACGGTCCGGGCCAGTTCCCGGTTCACGACCGGCGAGGCCATCAGCGGGTAGAAGGTCGTCTGATTGCAGGTCGACTCGCGCAGCATGGCGATGTCGTGCCGCAGCATCGCCTCGGTCTGCGAGGGGAAGTTGAAGATCATGTCGACGTTCATCGAGTGGAAGGAGCCCGCAGTCGCCCGGATGCGCGCGAGCATCTCCGAGGCGGACCCGTACTTGTCGTAGCGTTCCATCTGCCTGAGCAGGCCGTCGTCGAAGCTCTGGACGCCGACGCTCAGCCTTTGCACGCGCGGCGCGAGCGCCTCGACGTACTCCGGCAGCAGGTGGTTCGGGTTGGTCTCCGAGGAGACCTCCGTGATGGAGAACAGCTCGCGCGCCAGGTCGATCGTTCGGCACAGCTCGTCCAGCATGATCGTCGGCGTGCCTCCGCCGACGTACATGGACGTGAAGTCGTAGCCCATGTCGGCGACCATGCGCATCTCGTCGCGGAGGCTCTCGAAGTACGGCACCGCCCGCTTCTCCGAGAAGGGGAAGCGGTTGAACGAACAGTACGGGCACAGCTGCTGGCAGAACGGCACGTGCACGTAGAGGAGGTACTCGCGCCCGGCGATTGGTCCGGGCAGCCGCGCGAGGTCAGCGTGACCGAGCGCCAGGTAGCGCGAGTTGAGCGTGCGGACGACCGGCGTGAGCAAGCGTTCAGCGAGCACTAGGCCTCCGAACCGAAGGGGTTGGCCGCGATGTCCGATCGGAAGAACATCCCGTCGAACGAGATCTTGGTCACGGCCTCGTAGGCGCGCTGGCGCGCCTCGCGCAGCGTCGGGGCGAGCGCGGTCACGTCGAGCACCCTGCCGCCCGTGGTCACGAGCGCTCCGTCCGCGCGCAGGGCAGTGCCGGCGTGGAAGACCGTCACACCCTCCACGGCGTTCGCATCCTCGACGCCCTTGATGACCTTGTCGGTCTCGTATGGACCGGGGTAGCCGCCCGAGGCGAGCACGACGGACACGGCGTAGTCGCCGCTCCACATGAGCGACAGATCGCCGAGCGTGCCGTCGACGACCGCGAGCATCACGTCGACGAGGTCGCTCGTCAGCCGCGGCAGCAGCACCTGGGTCTCGGGATCGCCGAAGCGGGCGTTGTACTCGAGGACCTTCGGGCCGGAGGCGGTGAGGATGAAGCCGCCGTAGATGACGCCGCGATAGCGGATACCCTCCTGGTAAAGCCCGGTGACCGTCCGCTGGAGCAGGGCCGTCATCTTGGCCACGGTGTACTCGTCGATCGAGGGCACGGGCGAATAGACGCCCATGCCGCCGGTGTTGGGTCCTTCGTCGTTGTCGAACGCGCGCTTGTGGTCTCGGGCCGGCTCCATGGGCACGACGGTGACGCCGTCCGTGAACGCGAGCAACGAGCACTCGGGGCCCTTGAGGAACTCCTCCACGAGCACGACCTCGCCGGCCTCGCCGAACGCGCCGTCGAAGCACAGGGCGACGGCCGCCTGCGCCTCCTCCTGGGTCTTGGCGATGATGACGCCCTTGCCCGCGGCGAGCCCGTCCGCCTTCACCACGATCGGGTAGTCGACGTTGCGCAGGTAGTAGGTAGCCTGATCGAGCTTGCGCTCGGCGAAGGTCCGCGATTCGCCGGTGGGGATCCCGTGGCGGCGCATGACGCCCTTCGCGAACGCCTTGCTGCCCTCCATGCGCGCGGCGGGGGCGGCAGGCCCGAAAGCCTTGATGCCACGCGCGAGCACGGCATCGGCCACGCCGGCGACCAACGGCCCCTCGGGGCCGATGACCACGAGGTCGACGTTGTTGTCGGCCGCGTAGGTCGCGACCGCGTCCGGATCGTCGATCACCAGGTCGGACACGTTGGTGGCGATGGAAGCGGTCCCGCCGTTACCCGGCGCGACGAACACCTCCGGCGCGTGCCGCGACCGCAGGAGCGCATCGACGATGGCGTGCTCACGACCGCCGCCGCCCAGGACCAGGATCCGCATATGGCTTCAAACCCTTCGCTCACGTCGGGAACGCCGAGCCGCGCACGAGCGCGACCCCCGCAGGCATTGTACGACGAGTGGTCGGCTAGGGCCTGCGCTCCCACCTGCGCATGATGGTCTCGGAGCGATCCGGCCCGACGGCGATGATCGACACCGGCACGTCGGCCAGGTCCTCGAGGAACGTGATGTAGTCGCGCGCTTCCTTCGGGAGCTCCTCGAAGGTGCGGCAGTGGTCGATAGGGCACTTCCACCCGGGCAGCTCTTCGTAGATCGGCTTCGCGTGGTGGAAGATCGTCTGGTGCGAGGGCAGGTCGTTGTAGCGCCGGCCCTCGTACTCGTAGGCGACACAGACCTTGATCGTGTCGAGTTCGGAGAGCACGTCGAGCTTCGTGATCACGAGGTCGGTCAGCCCGTTGATCTGGACGGCGTAGCGGATGATCACGGCGTCGTACCAGCCGCAACGGCGCTGGCGCCCGGTCGTGGTCCCGAACTCCCCGCCCTTCATGGTGAGGTGCTCGCCGATCGAGCCGGGCGACGAGTCGAGCTCGGTCGGGAACGGCCCCGAGCCGACGCGGGTTATGTACGCCTTCGCGATACCCAGCACGCGGTCGATCGCCTTCGGGCCGACACCGGCGCCCGTGCACGCGCCGCCCGCGGTCGGAGACGACGAGGTCACGAACGGGTAGGTCCCGTGGTCGAGGTCGAGCAGCGTTCCCTGCGCTCCCTCGAAGAAGACCCACTGGTCGGAGCGGAGCGCGACGTTGATGAGCGTCGAGGTGTCGGCGATCATCGGCCGGATGCGCTCGGCGTAGCCCATGTACTCGTCAACGATCTCGTCGACCGTGTAGGTCGGCAGGTCGTAGATCTTCTCGAGAAGCTCGTTCTTCTCGATGAGGGCCGCCTCGATCTTCTTGCGAAAGATGTGCTCGTCGGTCAGGTCCTGGACGCGGATGCCGAGGCGCGAGGCCTTGTCCATGTACGCCGGGCCGATGCCGCGGCGGGTGGTCCCGATCTCGTTCGAGCCGAGGCGCTTCTCGGAAGCTCCGTCGAGGTCCCGGTGGTACGGCATGATCAGGTGGGCGTTGCTCGAGACGACGAGGCGGTGCGTCGAGATGCCGTCGGCCTCGAGACGGTCGATCTCGTCGAGCATGACCTTCGGGTCGATGACGACGCCGTTGCCGATGACGGGTGTGATGTGCGGGTACATGATCCCGCTGGGAATCAGGTGGAGTTTGAGCGTGCGCCCGCCGTGAACGATCGTGTGCCCCGCGTTGTTGCCGCCCTGGAAGCGGACGACGTAGTCCATGTCGTCGGCGAGCAGATCGGTGATCTTGCCTTTTCCTTCGTCGCCCCACTGGGCGCCAACGAGCACGATGCCGGCCATCGTCGGATTCTCCTGCTGGTGATCGGTCCCGCGGACATGGGTAGCCGCTCCCGGACCGGGTGTGCCGCCCTCGGACGGCGCACGCGCGCGCGGACCCCGGACTGGTATCCCGGGCACGCGAGCCGCGGACAGTATGCCGCACGAGACGCGCCGGCGCCACCGGTCACCCTCTGCCACGCTGTCGTGATGGAGCGCGCCCGGTCAGGCGAGCAGGGAGCGCGTGCTGGGCGGCCCGTCGTTCTCGAGGAAACGACGCACCTCGCGCCGTGTCACCCGCTCGATGTCCGTCTTCACGACTGGCGGCATGTCCTCCCAGTCGTCCGGGTGACGTCTGAGAAGTCCCGCCCTGTGCAGCACGTGGGCGAGCCCCAGCCGCCCGTGCCCGATCGCATCCTGGCGCGAATGCAACGAGCGGCCCAGGTGTATAAGCGCCTGCTCGTGCTCGCCTGCCCTCTCAAGGGCGACGGCGCGGCGCATCTCCCGGGGCGCGAAGACGAGCGAGGCCGTCGGGTTGAAGTGGCGCCCCGGCTGCCGCGAGCCCGGCCACAGGTCGTCGACCAGCACGCTCGCACGGCCCACGGACTCCGCGTCGGACTCGGGCATGCCTTCCTCGATCGCCCACCGCATCGTCAGACGGAAGTGGACCGCGAACCCGGGCACGGACGGCCTCCTTCGTGATCCGAGGGCACGTGGGAACATACCCTGACGTGACGCATCGCGTCGGCAGTGTTGACACCCGCTCGCGAGCGGGTATGTTAGTGAGCGATAACTACGCTACGCCCCGGAGGCCAGCCGATGCACGCTGACGAGACAGAGCCGACCCGACCCGACGGGCTCGCCGCATGAGCCGCCGGTCACTGCTGTCCGCCCTCGCTGTCGTCGCCGTCGCGGCCGCCCTCGGCTTCGCGCTGTACGCGAAGACCGCTTCGGCCTCGACGGCGGGTACGATCGCGGTCGCCGGCGACGTCCGCGTCGACGAGGACGTGGTCCGCGCGCCTTCGATCACCTACCCGACCCCGGACTACACCGTCGGCATCCCGGCAACGGGCACCGCGGCACCCAAGAGGCGGCCTTCGGGCGCCCCCGCTGCGGCGTCGCGCATGCCGGTCGTCTCCGGCTACCTCACCGAGGTCCCGGTCATGCTCGGATCGCACGTCGCCAAGGGCGAAGTCGTCGCCCGCCTCGAC
>JANYKZ010000083.1 GCA_025361505.1 Coriobacteriia bacterium | reverse complement strand
GTATCATTGTCTATGATAGTCAATGGATCCCCCGAATGGAGGTCATCGACGTGCCAAAGCGCTCGCGCAGGGTCGTCGTGGTGGCGCACTGCCATCTGAACGTGAACACGAAGGTCAGAGGACTGGCGTGCTACGAGGGCGTGCGCGCGGATGTCATCGCCCCGCTCATCGGGCAGGGTCTCGGCATCGTCCAGTTGCCCTGCCCCGAGGCGAGCTTCCTCGGAATGAGGCGCTGGGGGATGAGCGTCGAGCAGTACGACACCCCCGCGTACCGTCGGCACTGTCGCACGATCCTGCGCACGACGATCGACACACTGCGCGCGCTCGCGGACGACGGCTGCGCGATCGAGGCGGTCCTCGGCGTCGAGGGCTCTCCGAGTTGCGGCGTCGAGACGACGTGCGGGGGCTACACCGGCGGGGAGCTCGAGGACGCCGTTGGACAGCAGGCGGCCCGGGTCGCCGGTCGCGGTGTGTTCGTCGACGAACTCCGCGCGATGCTCCAAGAAGCGGGACTCGGCGACGTACCGTTCACCGGGGTCGAAGACTGAGCGTCTAGGATGCGGTCGTCCCGCGTCCGCCCGCCAGCGCCTTGACCAGCGGCGGGACCGGGTCGAAACCGCAGGCCTGCTCGACCGCGTAGGCGGCCCGCAGGATCGTCGACTCGGCGAAGTGCGAGCCCATGATCTGGAGTCCGACCGGCAGCCCGTCGACGCTCCCGCACGGCACGCTCACCGCGGGGATGCCGGCCAGGTTCACCGGGATCGTGTAGACGTCGGAGAGGTACATCGAGACGGGGTCCGCGGCCTTCTCGCCGATCTTGAACGCGGTCGTGGGTGACGTGGGCGTCAGGAGCACATCGAAGTCGGCGAACGCCCGCTCGAAGTCGCGGATGATCAGCGTGCGCACCTTCTGCGCTTGGCCGTAGTAGGCGTCGTAGTAGCCGGCGGACAGCGCGTAGGTGCCGATCATGATGCGGCGGATCGACTCGGGGCCGAAACCCTCGGCACGGCTGCGCAGGTAGAGGTCGAGCACGTCGTCGGCGTCCTTGGCGCGATGCCCGTAGCGGATCCCGTCGAAGCGGGCCAGGTTCGAGGAGGCCTCGGCCGGTCCGATGATGTAGTAGGCGGGAAGTCCGTACTGCGTCGAGGGCAGGTCCACATCACCCACCTCGGCGCCGAGGCCCGCGAGCGTGTCGGCCGCGTCCAGCACTGACCGCCGGACGCGCGGGTCGCATCCTTCGAGGTCCAGGAGGTCGCGCACGATGCCGACGCGCAGGCCCTTCACGCCGCCGCGCAGGCCGGCGGTGAAGTCCTCGGCGGGTCGCTCCAGGCTCGTCGCGTCCATCGGGTCCTTGCCGCAGATCACGTTCATGGTCTGCGCGCACTCCTCGACCGTCTTGGAGAACGGGCCGATCTGATCGAGCGACGAGGCGAACGCGACGCACCCGTAGCGGCTGACGCGGCCGTAGGTCGGCTTCATCGCGACAGTGCCCGTCAGGGCGCCGGGCTGGCGGATCGAGCCGCCCGTATCGGATCCCAAGGACAGGACGACCTCGCCGGCGGCGATGGCAGCGGCCGAACCGCCCGAGGAGCCGCCCGGCACGCGGTCGAGATCCCACGGGTTGTGCGTCGGCCCGAACGCGGAGTTCTCCGTCGACGACCCGAAGGCGAACTCGTCCATGTTGCACTTGCCGACGGGCAGGGCGCCCGCGTCGAGCATGCGGCGCACGGCCGTGCAGTCGTAGACGCTGCGGTAGCCCTCGAGGATCCTCGACGAGCAGGTCGTCGTGGTACCTCTCAGGTTCATGTTGTCCTTGAACGCCACGGGCACGCCCGCGAGCGGAGGAAGCTCTCCACCCGCGGCGACGAGGGCGTCGACCGCCCGCGCAGCCTCCGATGCCAGGTCGCGGGAGAGTGAGTTGAATGCGTGGACGTCGGCGTCGAGCGCGTCGATGCGCGCGTACGCTGACTCCGCGAGCTCCACGGCGCTGAACTCGCGCGCCGCGAGGCCTTCGCGGATTCCGGTCACCGTGAGCGAGGAGAGGTCGAACGTCATCGTCATCCTCCCCTACGCGCCGAACTTCGGGATCAGGAACGCGCCGTCCTGCTGCTCGGGCGCGTTGAGCAGGGCGTCATCGCGGCTGAGGCCGGGCCGGACGACGTCGGGTCGCGTCACGTTGGTGACGGGCACGGCGTGGGCGGTCGGCTCGACGCCGGTGAGGTCGAGCGCCGAGATCTTGTCGACCTGGGCAAGGATGTCATTGAGCTCGGTGCCGAGCGAGGCGACCTGCTCGTCGGTGAGTCCGAGCCGCGCGAGCATGGCCACGTGGCGCACCTGCTGTTCAGAGATCGCCATCGACGGTCCCTTCCTGTGTCGATCCGGCATGCGGTGGGACCCGCCGATGATACCCGAGGTGGTCGGCCGACGATGCCGACCGATAGGAGTCTCTGCACCGGCGGTAGCGCACAGCCGCGCGCTGCGGTCATAATCCGTAGGGCAGCTGGGGTGCTCAACACGGACCGGGAGGCGCGAGTGGACCGCATCGTCGAGTTCGTGCTGCCCGTTCGCTGCAGGTACTTCATCGGCTGGTTCATCACCGGGGTCGCGGTCTACTGGAGCGTGTACGTCTTCACGGCGGCGTCGTGGCCGTTCTGGGTCGAGGTCATCTCCCCGGGCGCTTCGTCCGACCCGTCGCTTTCGGGACCGTTCGCGATCGTGGGCGTCGTCATCGGCGCGGGGATCGTGTTCGTGCTCACGGGACTCCTGCGGCTCCGCGGCGCGCCGCGCTGGCTGTGGATCCCCATCGGCGCCACGTCCGTGTGGTACACCGCGCTGACCCTTTGGGGTCTGTTCACGCCCGGCGCGGGCGGAGCGGTCGCCGCTCCCGACGCCTACGCGGTGGCGGTCGCGGTACTCCCCCTCTTCTCAGAACTCGCGACGGCCCTGGCCGCGTGCGTGGTGTTCAGCGGATCGGGGGGCTCGCTGTTCGGCGACCCCGACGAGCGCTGGTGGCTGGGTTGGACGACGGGACTCGTCGTCCTGACGACCGCGGTCTCTCAGACCGGCGTGCTGACCGGACTCCTCGGCACCGACGTCATCGGCTGGAACCTCGTCGTCCCCGGTGTCGTGTGCCTCCTGGGGACCGGAGTGCTGAGGCTCCCCCGCGGCTTGTGGATCGCGGTTGCCGAGACCTCGCTGCCCATGTTCCTGATGTGGCTCACGCCCACCTTCCTGATCAACGCGGTGAGCGGCACGGACGTGCGCGGCCTGATGGCGTGGGAGCTGTTGTTCATCGGCTTGGTGAGCCTTTCGGCGATCGGCGGGTCGTTGCTCGGCGCGTGGTTCTACGCGTCCGCTCACAAGACCAGGTTCGCCGACAGCGCCTAGGACCGGCCCCACGACCCGTCGTGCGTCAGCCGCCGAGCGCCTTGTAGAGCGCGGCACCGACGAACACCGTGTTGTACAGGACGTGCGCCGCCACGGCCGGCCACAGGCTGCGGCTTCGGACCGCCAGCCACCCGAGCGCGATGCCCAGGACCGTGAAGGGCAGGAACGACCACACGCTCGCGTGCAGGAGCGCGTACGCGACGGCGGAGGCGGCAATGGCGGGCCACGGCCCGAACCGGATCCGCAGTGCGCCGAGCACGGGGCCGCGCAACAGCATCTCCTCGAGCACGGGTCCGATCACCGCGAGCACCAGCAGCGTGAGCCCCGCCCCGATCGCACCGGGGCCGAACAGCGTCGCGACGGCGGGACCGTCCGCGACCGAGGGCCTGAGCCCGGCCAGCTGAACGGCCCGGTAGTAGCCCACCGACACCAGCCAGCACGCGAGCGCTGTCACGGCTGCGAGCCCGAGCGACGACCACTCCGGCGCCGCGTCCAGCCGGTAGGCCGACAGCACGGACGCGCCGTGCCTGCGCGCCAGGAAGATCAGCAGCCCGGTGATGGCCGCGTAGTACGCGAGTGAGACGACGCCCGACCACACGGGCGCGTGTGTGACGCCGCGAGGCACCAGCTGCATCGCCAGGTAGAGCGCCAGGGCGAAGGCCACCGCCAGCGCCGCCTCAGGGAGGCTCCAGCTCGGCGCGCCGTCGTCGGGAGCGCGCGTGGCGACGGTCACGCGCTTCGGTGCGGCGGCCGGCTTCGCGCCGGCCGCGTGACGCGGAGCGGTCACGCCTGTGGGCGATCGCAGTTCGATCGCGCCTCGGTCGCACACCTCGGCGCACTTCCCGCAGCCGTCGCACGACGCCCAATCCACGAGGATGTAGCCGGACCCGAGCTTCAGGGCCCGCGGCTTGCAGCGCGCGACGCAACGACCGCAGCCGTCACAGGCGGTCGAATCGAGTCGGAGAGGGGTGGCGCGTCGGCTCATGGGACCAGTGTAGCGTCCGGCCCCGCGCGGTCAGCGGACGAGCAGGAACGCCAGCGCCAGCGAGACCGTGTTGTAGGCGCAGTGCGCGATGATCGCCGACCACAGGGACCTCGTGCGCAGGAAGACCGCCGCGAGCGCCATCCCGATGAGCGCGAGCGGCAGCGCGATGGTCGGCTGCAGGTGCACGACGCCGAAGGCCGCTCCCGACACCAGCAGCGCGGGCACCATGCCCCACGACGCGTTCAGACTCGGGAACACGATCCCCCGGAAGGTGAGCTCCTCGACGAAGGGCGCGACGACGCCGACGAGCACGAAGACGATGATGATCTCGCCAGGCCCGGTCCTGAAGCCGAGCGCCAGGTCCGCCGCGTTGCCCTGCACCGCGACGCCCACCGCGTTGGCCACGACCGCGTAGACCGCCGTCATCGCGAACGCACCGACCACCACTGCGGCTGTCAGCTTCAGGGTCCTTCCGACCTCGAAGCGGCGCAGCCCGACCGCGGCCGAGAAGGACACGCCCCGGCGTCGTGCGGTAACCACCATGGCGATCGCGGGCACCAGCATGAGCGCGTAGCTCCCCATCGCGACGAGCGCGGTGAGCGTCGCGATCGCGAGCGTGTGCGCCGCTCCCGCCGGTGCGAGCGTCCGCGCCGCCTCGAGCAGTGGACGCAGCACCACGTCGGAGCGGGACGCCGCCTGCAGGGCCACGTTCAGCAGCAGCACGCCCGTCACGTAGGCCAGCGCCCATCCCGGCGCGATCACGGCGCCGGTGAGGGGCGGGACCTTCGGCTCGACGCGCTCATCGCCCTGCGGCGCGTCGCTCACCTCGCCGCCTCCACGGGTGGCTCGCCGGTCTCGATCACGCGGACGAGCGCGGCCTCATCGAGCACCGGGACGCCGAGTTCCAGTGCTTTCGCCAGTTTGCTCCCCGCGTCCGAGCCCGCGACGACGAAGGAGGTCTTGGCGCTGACAGAGCCGGAGACCTTGGCGCCGAGCCCCTTGAGCGCCTCGGTGGCGGTCTCGCGCGTGAAGCGCTCCAGCCCTCCGGTGAGCACGAAGGTGAGGCCGGCGAGCGTCGCGGGACGAGCCGCTGCGACCCGCCCCTCGTCGCTCAGGCGCACGCCCCGATCCCGGAGGCGCTCGAGCACCGCGATGTTGTCCGGGTTGCGCAGGAACTCGGAGACGCTGGCCGCGATGACGGGTCCGACCCCGTCGGTGGAGGCGATGCGCTCCTCCGTGGCTGCGCGCAGCGCGTCCAGAGAGCGGAACTCGCGGGCGAGCAGTTCCGACACGGTGGACCCGACATGCCGGATGCCCAGCCCGAACAGGACTCGCGCGAGCGGCCGATCGCGACTCGCGTCGATTGTGGCGGCCAGCTTCGTGGCGACGACGGGACCGAGGGAGACGGGCGTGCCGTCCTTCTTGACGCGGCCGAGTTCGAGCGAGGCGAGGGTCCCGATGTCGAGCGTGTAGAAGTCCGAGACGTCTGACACCAGCCCGGCGTCGATCAGCCGGCCGACGATCTCGTAGCCCAACCCCTCGATGTCCAGAGCCCCGCGCCCGGCCCAGTGTCCGAGGCGCTCCCACCGCTGCGCGGGGCAGGCGACGTTCGTGCACCGTGCTACTACCTCGTCGGGCGGACGCCACACCGCGCTGCCGCACGACGGGCAGCACGCCGGCATATCCCAGCGCTCGGCGCCTGCGGGCCGCAGCCCGACGACCGGACCGACCACCTCGGGGATCACGTCACCCGCCTTGCGCACGATGATCGTGTCGCCGACGCGCAGGTCCTTGCGGGCGACCTCGTCGGCGTTGTGGAGCGTCGCGCGCGCGATCGTCGAGCCCGCTACGAGCACGGGGTCGAACTCCGCCAGTGGCGTGAGCGCGCCGGTCCTGCCGACCTGCACCCGGATCTCGCGCAGGACCGTGGTCTTCTCCTCGGGCGGGAACTTGAACGCGATGGCCCAGCGAGGCGCCTTGGCGGTGAAGCCGAGCTCGTCCTGCATCGCGAAGGAGTCGACCTTGACGACGACCCCGTCGATCTCGTAGGGCAGGCCGTGCCGGCGCTCGATCGCATGAAGGCAGAACTGCTTCACGCGCTCCCGGGTGTCGCAGACCTCGATGTCGGGGTTCACGCGGAAGCCCGCGGTGCGCATCCAGGCGAGTGCGGCGGACTGGGACGTGAGTCCGAGCGGCCGCGGGTCGCCGAGCTGGTACATGAAGGTCGAAAGGTCGCGCGCGGCGGTGACCGCGGGGTCCTTCTGCCGGACCGAGCCCGCCGCCGCGTTGCGCGGGTTGGCGAAGGGCGCGAGACCCGCCTCCTCCTGGTCGGCGTTGAGACGCTCAAACGACGCCTTCGGCATGAAGACCTCGCCGCGCACCTCGACCACGGGCCACGCGCCCGCAGCGCCGGCGGTGTCGCCGAACAGCGTCGCCTGCGCGACGGCGGGACGGGCCTCTTCGCGCAGGCGCAGCGGCACGGACTTCACGGTGCGGATGTTCGTCGTGATCTCCTCGCCGGTCACTCCGTCGCCGCGCGTCGCAGCGCGCGTCAGCCGGCCGTCGGCATAGGTCAGCGCGAGGGCGCTCCCGTCGATCTTCAGCTCCGCGACGAAGGCGCAGCCGCGCTCGAGCACGTCCGGACCGAGCCGGTCGAACCAGGCGTCGAGCTCCTCGAGCGTCATCGCGTTGTCCAGCGAGTACATGCGGTTGGCGTGCCGCACCGGCGCGAACGACTCCGAAGGAGGCGCGCCGACGCGCTGCGTGGGCGAGTCCGGCGTGACGAGCTTCGGCCACGCGGTCTCGATGCCCTCCAACTCGCGCACGAGGGCATCGTAGGCGGCGTCGGAGATCTCGGGCGCGTCCAGCGCGTAGTAGCGGTAGGCGTGGTGGTCGATCTCGCGCCGAAGCGCCGCGGCCCGGGACGCGGCCGCGGCGAGCTCGGAATCGTCGCGCGGAGGCGTCACGCCTGGTCGTCCCGCAAGCGCTGCACGTGCACGTCGTTGACCGAGTAGACGATGACCTCGGGAACGAAGCGGTTGAGCCGCTCGGCCTCGTAGATCCAGACGTCGGTGAGCGTGACCTTGAAGAACAGGCCGCCCGGTCCGTTCTCAGGCACGCACTCGACCTCGTTCGCGAGGTACGCGCGCAGTTCGGTCTCGACGTAGAAGGTGAAGACCTTCACAGCGTCGCGGTACTCGTCGTAGAGCTTCATGCGCAGTTGCGCCTCGTGCATGTCGAGCTCGTCGATGTCGTCCATGCCCCACCGCCTCTTCAGTTCGGACTCCCCGGTGCGGTCGCGAACCCGCTGTCTTGTCGTTACGCCACTTACCCGATAATGAACGATAGACTGACATGGTAGTAGGACCAATGACCGCCGTCGGAAGCCGCGCGGCTTCCTCATCTGGGGGACCACACACATGCGAGAGATCCTCGAGTCATGCGTGCGTATCGACGAATCGGCGCAGTCGGCCTACCTGGACATGCAGGCGAAGTGCACGGACGCCGGCGTCGCCGCGATGATCGGGTGGCTCGCCGCGGGCAAGGCCGTCCACGCCGGATGGTGGCGCGAACTTCTCGAGGAGTGGGACGCCGGCCGACTTCCCGACGCCTGGTCACAGTCGGAGGGAGCGACCGCGGACCTCGAAGCGATCGTCGAGGAGCTCTCGCTCGTCGCCGCGGGCCTGTCGGACGCGCCCGACGCGCAGGAGGCGCTTCAGGCCGCCGCCCGCATCGAGTTCCTCTCCCTGGACCCGGTCTTCTCCGAACTCATCGAGCTGAGCGAACCCGGGCTCGCCCACGCCCGTCATGAGGCGTGGGACGCGCACATCAACGCCGTCGCGGCCGCCCTCGACGACGCGTTCGGAGCGGGCTCTCCTGAAGCGTTCATGTCGACGGTCCTGCGTCGCACCCGGCACCACAACCAGGCCGTGACTCGGTTCGCGACCCGGGACTCGCTCACGGGTCTGGGGAACCGGCGCGCACTCGCCGCCCAGGCGGGCCAGTGGGCCTCGTGGTCGGCACGCTACGGTGGGGCCATGTCGTTCGTGCTGGTGGACATCGACCGCTTCCGCGAGATCAACGACGTGTGGGGTCATGGAGTGGGTGACCGGGTGCTGGTGGCCCTTGCGAAGGCGATCAAGGCAACCGTCCGATCGGCCGATCTCGTGACGCGCCTCGGCGACGACGAGTTCATCGTGCTGGCGCCCGAACTCGAGCCCGACGGGGCGAAGATCCTGGCCGGTCGCCTGCTGGCCAACATCCGCGCGCTGAAGGTTCCCGCCGAGGGCGGCGCCTATCTCACGCTGACCGCGAGCGCCGGTATCGCCACCGTGTTCGACCCGCCCGATTCCCAGCCGCGAGCGCTCAGCGACATGCTGGCCGCGGCGGACCGCTCGCTTGCCTCGGCCAAGCCGGACGGGCACGACGCGGTCGGCGAACCCGTCGTCCTGATCACGACCGCATCCGAGGACTAGCGCGACGCGCTAGTCGCGTCGTCCGGCCGCTTCGTCGGCGACCTCACCCGCGTGGTAGCTCGAGCGAACGAACGGACCGCTCGCCACGCCGCCGAACCCGAGTGCCCTCGCGGCTTTGGCGTAGCGCTCGAACACCGCGGGCTCGACGAACTCCGTGACGGGCAGGTGGGCGACGCTCGGCCGCAGGTACTGCCCGATCGTGACGATGACGACGCCGGCGGCCCGCAGGTCGGCCAGCACCGCCTCGACCTCTTCGGGCCTCTCGCCCAGACCCACCATCAGCCCCGACTTCGTCGGCACGCCGGGCGCGACCTCGCGGACGCGGGACAGCACTGCCAGAGAGCGTGCGTAGTCGGCCTGCGGCCGCACCTCGGGGTAGAGACGAGGCACGGTCTCGACGTTGTGGTTGAAGACGTCGGGGCGCGAGAGAGCGACCGTGTCGATCGCCATAGTGGCCCCGCCGAAGTCGGAGACGAGCACCTCGACGCGGACGCCGGGCACCCGGCCGCGCAGTGCCTCGATCGTGGCGACCACGTGCCCCGCTCCCCCGTCGGGCAGGTCGTCGCGCGTCACCATCGTCACGACGACGTGGCGCAGGCCCATCCGCTCCGCCGCCTCGGCCACCCGCTCCGGCTCGCCGGCGTCGGGCGGCAGAGGTCGCGCGGGGTCGACCGCGCAGAAGCGGCAGTTCCGCGTGCACCGCGTCCCGAGGACCATGAACGTCGCCGTCCCCGCCGCGTAGCACTCGCCGCGGTTCGGGCACTTGGCGCTGCGGCAGACGGTGTTGAGCTCGAGCTCGTCGAGCATCGCGGAGACCTCCGCGGAGCGCCCCGGCGCCGTGAGCGGCCGGCGCATCCACGTCGGCATCCGCTTCGCTCCTGTCCCGTGCTCGTAGGCCATCTGCGCTACACGCCGCACTTCGACGCGGCGTCGGCGCAGGCGAAGCGCACGACCTCGCTCACGGTCGGATGCGCGTGGACGGTCTCCGCGATGTCGCGAACGGTCAGGCCGTGCCGCTTCGCGAGCGCGACCTCGTGGATGATCTCCACGGCGTGCGGACCGACGATCTGGCAGCCGACGATCCGGCCCGTGCCCTTCTCCGCGACGACCTGGACGAGGCCGTCGGACTCGCCCTCGCCGAGCGCCGTGCCGTTCGCGGCGAACTTCGCCACGGCCTGCACGGCGTCGACGCCCGCCGCCTTCGCGCTGTCGCGCGACGAGCCGACCACGCCGATCTCGGGGAACGTGTAGACGCACGCGGGGATACACGAGTAGTCGACGCTCTCACGGTGGGGCACCTGCGAGAGGCGCGCGAGGAGCCCCTCGGCGGAGGCGAACTCGTACTCGCGGATCGCATTGCGGGCGGCCGCGAGACCCTCCTCGTCGGCCACGTGAGCGAGCATCATCCCGCCGATCAGGTCACCGATCGCGTAGACGCCGGGGACGTTGGTGCGGAAGTACTCGTCGACCTTCACCGCGGCGCGGTCCATCGCGATACCGGCCTCGGCGATGCCCACCCCCTCGGAGAGGGGCTTGCGCCCGACCGCGGAGAGCACGTAGTCGGTCTCGATGATCGAGCCGTCGGGCATGACGGTCTCCATCTTGTCGCCGAACTGGCCCACGGACTCCGCGGCGGCACCGAGGTGGAAGACCACACCCATCTTCTCGAGCGCCTCCCGGGCGGCGCGCTGGACGCGCTTGTCGTTGCCGGGGAGCACGTCGGGCATCAGCTCGACGACGTGCACCTCAGCGCCGAACGCCGCGTAGGCGCATGCGAACTCGAG
>JANYKZ010000035.1 GCA_025361505.1 Coriobacteriia bacterium | reverse complement strand
CGACGGTGAGATCGTCCACGCGATCCTCGGGCACGCGGACAAGGTGCCGCGGGAGTCGCAGATGGATCGCGCGCTCTACGCGGCGGACCCTACGACCGGGTTCATCGTCGCCGCGGCGCTCGTCCGGCCCGACCGCGACCTCGCCGCCGTGGAGGTCCGCAGTCTCCTCAAGAGGTGGAAAGAGAAGGCGTTCGCGCGGGGCGCGAGCCGCGAGCAGATGGATACGTGTACAGACCTCGGTTTGACGAGAGATGAGTTCCTCGCGCTATCATTGGCGGCCATGCAGGCCAGAGCCGCCGACATCGGCCTCTAGCAGGCACCGGATCGCAGGCCCACGGGCCTCGTCGCACGCGGAAAGGACGGCCCCTTTGCGGCTCGTCGTCTCAGAGAAGAACATCGCCGCCAAGCGCATCGCCGAGATCCTCTCGGTGGGCGCCCATAAGAGCGAGAAGTCCTACACCACCCCCATCTACACCTTCAAGGGCCGTGATGGCGAGGAGTGGGTGTCGATCGGGCTCAAGGGCCACATCATGGGCGTCGACTTCCCCGAGGAGACCCCGTCCGTGACGGACCCCAAGGTCTCCGTCGTGCTCAAGAAGTGGTCGCTCGACTCGCTGCCGACGCTGGTCCAGGCGCCGATCCTCAAGCTGCCGGCCGAGAAGGGGATCATCCAGTCGCTGAAGGCGCTGGCCAAGAAGGCCGACGACGTCATCATCGCGACCGACTTCGACCGCGAGGGCGAGCTCATCGGCGCCGACGCGCGCGACATCGTCCGCTCCGTCAACAAGACCGTGCCGGTCTCCCGCGTGCGTTTCTCGGCGATCACCAAGGACGAGATCCAGCGAGCCTTCGCCGAACCGGGCACCATCTCCGAGGAGCTGGCGCAGGCCGGTGAGTCGCGGCAGGACATCGACCTGGCGTGGGGCGCCGCGCTGACGCGCTACATGACCCTGGCACTGCAGAAGAAGAACAAGAAGCCGTTCGGCGACGTGCTGTCGGCCGGCCGCGTGCAGACCCCGACGCTGAAGCTCATCGTCGACCGCGAGGCCGAGCGCACGGCCTTCGTGCCCGAGGACTACTGGACGGTCAAGGGCGCGTTCGAGGCGGACGGAGCCCCGGTCACCGCGACGCACGGGACCGAGCGCTTCAAGACCGCGGCTGCCGCGCAGGCCGCCATGGACGCCGTGGCGAAGGCGACCACCGGGACCGTGGTGGAGACCAAGAACACGCGGCGCAAGGTCGACCCGCCGGTGCCGTTCAATACGACCTCGCTGATGGCCGTCGCCGCGAACGAAGGGCTGACCCCCGCCCGCACCATGCAGGTGGCGGAGTCCCTCTACATGAGCGGCTACATCTCCTACCCGCGCGTCGACAACACCGTCTACCCGCCGAGCCTGGACCTCAAGGCGATCCTCAACACGCTCGCCGAGGTGCCGGCCTACCACGAGCACGCCAAGCGCATCCTGGGCGGCAAGCTCGTCGCGACGCGCGGCCCCAAGGAGACGACCGACCACCCGCCGATCCACCCGACGGGTGCCGGCGACCCCGACAAGCTCGACGGCCAGGCGTGGAAGATCTACAACCTGGTCGCGCGACGGTTCATGGCGACGCTGTCCGGCCCGTCGTTCGTGGACGCGACCCGCGTCGACATCGACGTGGCGGGGGAGCGCTTCGTCGCCAAGGGCGACGTCGTGGCCATCCCCGGCTTCCGCGCCGTCTACGGCTACGGTCTGAAGAAGGACGAGCACCTTCCCGCCATGGCGAAGGGCGACGAGGTCGCCTTCCTCGGCGCGACCATGGAGGCCAAGGAGACGCAGCCGCCGGCGCGCTACAGCTCGGGCAAGCTCATCCAGGAGATGGAGCGACTCGGCCTCGGCACCAAGGCGACGCGGCACGACATCATCCAGACACTGGCGGACCGCAAGTACGTCAAGGGCGAGCCGATCGAGCCGACCAACAAGGGGATCAGCGTCATCAGCGCGCTGAGCGCACACGCCGCGCGCATCACCACGCCGGACATGACGAGCGAGCTCGACGCCGAGATGGACGCCATCGCGGAGGGCAGCGACACGCGCGAGCGCGTCGTCGAGCACTCGCGACACCTGCTCGGGGACGTCATCGCCGTGCTGCTCGAGCAGGTGGACGCCGTATCCGACGAGCTGATGACCGCCATCGACGAGGACGCGAAGGTCGGCGTGTGTCAGGTGTGCGGGAACGACCTGATGATCAAGTTCTCGCCCAAGAACAAGAGCTCGTTCGTGGGCTGTTCCGGCTACCCCGACTGCAGCCAGACCTACCCGCTGCCGAAGCTGTCGAAGTTCGAGGCCGTCGAGGGCCTGTGCGAGGTGTGCGGTGCGCCGCGCATCAAGGTCATGCAGTTCAAGAAGAAGCCCGCGATCATGTGTCTGAGTCCGGTGTGCCCGAGCAAGCAGGGTCCCGAACTCAGGATCGGCGCGTGTCCGCAGTGCGGCGGGGAGCTCAACGTCGTCTACTCGCAGTTCGGCAAGCGCTACGTCCGCTGCGAGCACTGGGACCCGAAGGAACACCCGGTGGCCTATCCGCTGCCGCAGTCAGGCGATATCGTGGTACCCGATCTGAAGTGCGACGCATGCGGCGCGCCGAAGGTCACGATCACCACCCGCAGGGGGCCGTGGACGATCTGCATCGACCCGGAGTGCCCCGAGAAGGTGGCCGCGGGCACCTCGCTGTCGGCGTCCAAGTCGCGGTCGAGGTACGGGTCCAAGACGAAGGCGAAGGCCCCGGCGAAGGCGAAGGCCGCGACCAAGGCCAAGCCGGCGGCGAAGCCGAAGGCGCCCGCGAAGGCGAAGACGCCCGCGAAGGCGAAGGCGCCGAAGAAGAGCGCGACCGGCACCGAGAGCGCGGCGGAGTGACTCCGCCCGCGGGTCCGGCCCGCGGGCCGAAACGGGGGGCTCGAAGTTGAGGATCGGCGTCATACAGCACCGGCTGCGGACCCACGAGCGCATGGACCTCGCGGCGATGCTCGCCGCCTCCGAGCAGGCGTTCGAAGACGGCGTCCAGGTCCTCGTGTTCCCTCGCATCCCCGGCGTCCTCCAAAGCGGGCTGCTGGATGCCTTTCTGCGCAACGTGGCCGAGCGCGCTCCGGGCATGTCCGTGGTCTCCCCGGCGCTGCGTCACCGGGAACCCGGTCCGCTCGACCCCCATCTGACCGGTCTGGGCCGCACGCTGGTCCTGTGGGGCGACGACTGCATCGATCCCGGCTGCTTCGAGGAGATCCAGGGCCTGCGATGCGACGCGCTCGTCTGGCTCTTCGACGCCGAGGACGCGCTGCAGGCCGAGGCGGCACTGGAACTGGCGCTGGACGCCAGCCAGCGCCTGGCCCCCCTGGTGATCGTCGCCGCGGTGAACGGGCGGGCCCGGGGGATATCGGCCTTCGGCGTCAGCGGCATCGCGTACCTGGGTGAGATCGTCTCCGAGGGCGGCTCGTCGGACGACCTGCTCGAGGCGCGCGTGCCGGCGCCCGCAGGGTTCCCCGAGCGTCCCCGTTCGCTTCCCGAACCCGCTCCGATCCTGCTCCAGCGCCTCGCGGCCCACCGCGCGCGGAGCGGATCCGCGTCCGACGTCACGCCCTTCTGACCTCGGACGGCGCGGTCCCACGCGGCCGAGGTGGCCCGACGCGGATGCTACAATCCCCCCGTTCGCGCACGCGCACGCGCATCCGCGCCAGGGCGCGGCGCCGCACTGAGTCCGGGCCTGCCAACGACGCGAGGAGCCCGTCCGTGTCGCACTCCAAGGTAACCATCGTCGGCGCCGGCCAGGTCGGTGCGACGGCGGCGTTCACGCTCGTGACGCGCAACATCACCGACGTGACCCTCATCGACGTCGCCGAGGGCCTGCCCCAGGGCAAGGCGCTCGACATGATGCACGCGCGCTCGGTGCTCAGGTTCGAGCCGCGGGCGTCCGGCACCAACGACTACGCCGACACCGCGGGCTCGGACATCGTCGTGGTCACGGCCGGCATCCCGCGCAAGCCGGGCATGACCCGTGACGAGCTCCTCTCGATCAACTCGAGGATCGTCGGGGACGTGGTCGCGCGCGCGGTCGGGGCCTCACCCGACGCGATCCTCATCTGCGTCACCAACCCTCTCGACGTGATGACCGATCTGGCGTGGAAGCGGTCCGGTCTGCCGGCCTCGCGCGTCATGGGCATGGGAGGCGTGCTGGACTCGGCACGCTTCGCCTACTTCATCGCCGAGGCGACCGGCGCCGCGATCGGCGAGGTCGAAGCGCTGGTCGTGGGCGCGCACGGCGACGCGATGGTCCCGCTGCCGCGCCTGTCCACGGTGGCCGGTCGCCCGCTGACCGAGCTGCTGCCCGCCGAGGAGGTCGACGAGGTCGTGCGGCGGACGGTCTTCGGCGGCGCGGAGGTCGTCTCGCTGCTCAAGACGGGGAGCGCGTTCTACGCGCCGGGGGTGTCGGTCGCCGCGATGGTCGAGGCTCTGCTCGCCGAGGAGTCGTCCGTCCTGCCGGCCTGCGTCCGTCTCGAGGGCCAGTACGGGGTGTCCGGCGTCCACATGACGGTCCCGGCCGTGCTCGGCCGCGCGGGCGTGATCGCGGTTCCCGAGCTGCCGCTCGAGCCCACCGAACTCGAGGCGCTGCGCGCGTCGGCTGCGTCGATCGCCGAGCAGATCGCCGCCCTGGAGTCGGCAGGCGACTGATGGTCACCCGCGCCGCTCTGGTCGAAGCGATCTCCTCCGCAGTCGGCGAGGCCGCCTCCACACTGCGCCCCGACGTCGTGGCCGCACTCCGAGGCGCTCTCGAGACCGAACCTTCCGAGCGCGGGCGCTCCATCCTGTCGCAACTGCTGGAGAACGCGGCGATCGCGCTGGCCGACCGGGTCCCCGTATGTCAGGACACCGGCAGCGCCTGGGTCCGTCTGACGCTGGGCGCGGACCAGGAGCTGCCGGGCGACCTGCAGGCCGTGGCCGACGAAGCGGTCGCGCAGGCCTACCGGCGCTGCTCGCTCCGCATGTCGATGGTGCGCGACGCGCTGTTCGACCGCTCGAACACCGGCGACAACACACCCGCGATGCTGAGCGTGTCGCTACGCCCGGGGACCGGCGCGGAGATCGACGTCATGCTCAAGGGCGGCGGGAGCGACAACGCGAGCGCCGTCGCGATGCTGCCCCCCTCGGCGGGCGTCGACGGCGTGCGAGCGTTCGTGCTGGACACCGTCACCGCGAAGGCGACGGGAGCGTGTCCGCCGCTCTTCGTGGGCGTCGCCGTCGGCGGGACTTTCGACACCGTCGCTGCCCTCGCGAAGAAGGCGCTGTTGCGCGAGATCGGTTCACCCGCCGCGTCCCCGCAAGCCGGCGAGTTCGAGTCGGCACTTCTCGAGCGGATCAATGCCACCGGGATCGGTCCCGCCGGCCTGGGAGGACGGACCACGGCCCTGGCCGTGCACGTCGTGACCGCTCCCTGCCACATCGCGGCCCTGCCCGTCGCCGTGAACCTGGGCTGTTGCGCGATGCGGTCGGCCCACCGGGAGATCGCATGACGCCGACGGAGCTCAACGACCCACTGCCTGAGGCCGTCGACGAGGTCCTCGCGAACCGCAAGGCGTTCCGGCGCATCTTCGCAGTGCGTAGCTTCCGCAACCTGTGGATCGGTCAGACCATCTCGGGCATCGGTGACTGGCTCATCGTCGGGCTGTTGATACCTCTGGTGGGAGTGTTGGCGCCTCAGTCCTCCATGGCTGTCGCGGGCATCATGATCGCGAAGATCATCCCGTCGCTTCTGCTGGGGTCGGTGTTGGGTGCGCTCGTCGACCGATTCGACCGGCGCCGGCTGATGGTCGCCTGCGACCTCATCAACGGCGTGCTGTGCCTCGGCCTGATCGCCTCGAGCCTGAAGGGGTTCGTTCCCCCGCTCGTAGGGCTCGGGATCATCTACGCGATCACGTTCGTGATGGAGATCTGCAACCTGCTGTTCGTCCCCGCGAAGAACACGCTCATCCCCCTCCTCGTGGAGGAGCGGGACCTTGCCGCGGCCAACGGGCTGTCCTACACCACGCAGAACGCCAGCATGCTCATCGGTCTCCTGACCTCGGGCGCGATCATCGCCGCCTTCGCGGCGGTCCTGAAGTTCATCGTCGCCGCGCAGGTCCCCGTGCTCTCGGCGTCCGTGGCGGCCGCCCCGGAGTTGGCGGGTCCGCAGGGCGGCATCATCCTCGACTTCTTCTCGTTCATGCTCTCCGCGTACCTGATCTCCACCATCCGCGTGAAGCACCTCGAGAAGCGCGATGCCAAGCTCGACCTGGCCATGATCGGCCGCGACGTGATCGAGTCGTGGAGCATCCTGCGGAGCCGCCGGGAGCTCCGCGGCTTCCTCGTCTCCGCGGGGTTCGCGATCCTCGGCGCGGGAGCGATCGTGTCGGTCGGTCTCGTCTACGTGCGGCAGAATCTCACGGGCAGCATCCCGGGGATCGAGCACGTCCAGCTGCTCTATCAGGCGGCGACCCAGGCGCCCGAGACCTTCATGCTCGTGTTCCTGGGGCTCGGCATGTTCGCAGGGGCCGTCGCGGCCCCCCGGTTCGCGGACCGGTTCTCGCTGGGCACGCTGTTCGTGGTCTCGGTCACAGGTCTGGGCCTTTCGCTGCTGGGCTTCGCCGCGGTCAGCGTCTACTGGGTCGCGGCGCTGTTCGCGGTCGGTGCGGGGGTGTGCATCGCGTCGGCCACAGTGGCCGGCAACACCTACGTGGCGGACTCCGTGCCCAACGAGATGCGCGGCCGCATCTTCGCCGCGCTGGAGTCGATCACGCGCGTCGCCCTGCTCGCCTCGATCGTGCTGACGGCGCCGGCCGGCGACCTGATCGGCGGCATCGTGCGCTATCTCGTCACCGTGACGGGCGGCAACCCCGCGACGTTCGCGCTGACCGGTTCGCGCGTGACGCTGCTGCTCGCCTCGGCCATCGTGATCGCCGCCGCGTTCTACGCGTCGCGTGCCATCGACTGGCGCGCGAAGCGGGCCCGTGGGGAGACGTCCGATGCGTGAGCTGACGCTTCCGGCATCGCGCGCCGAACTGGCGACCCTGGTAGCGGGCGAGGAGGTCGCGCTCACCGGCACGGCGTACACCGCGCGCGACGCCGCGCACGCCCTGATCGTCCGGGCGCTGGAGGGCGACGGCGAGTTGCCGTTCGGGCTCGAGGGCGCGACGCTCTTCTACGCGGGGCCGACGCCTCCGGCGGCCGGACTGCCCGCGGGCGCGATCGGCCCGACGACCGCGAAGCGCATGGACGCCTGGACGCCGCAGCTTCTCGAGGCCGGCGTCGTGGCGACGATCGGCAAGGGCGCGCGCTCGCCCGAGGTTGCGGCCGCGTGCGTCGCGACGGGGTCCGTCTACTTCGCGACCGTCGGTGGCGCGGCGGCGCTGCTCGCGCGGCGCGTCGTCTCGTCCGAGGTGGTCGCGTGGCCCGAGTTGGGCACCGAGGCGCTCAGGCGGGTCACGCTG
>JANYKZ010000034.1 GCA_025361505.1 Coriobacteriia bacterium | reverse complement strand
CCTGCTCGTCGCCGTCGGGGTGCGCTTCGACGACCGCGTCACGGGCAAGCTGGCAGCGTTCGCCTCGAAGTCGAAGATCGTCCACATCGACATCGACCCGGCGGAGATCGGCAAGAACAAGGCGGTGGACGTGCCGATCGTGGGGGACGCCAAGAGCGTGCTCGCGGAGATGGTCTCGGAGCTGCGCAAGGCCAACGCCGAGCCGCACACCGACGCGTGGCTGCGCGTGATCGACGACTGGCGCGCGCGCTTCCCGTTCCACTACCACCCCCGCGAGGGCGTGGTCATGCCCGAGAACGTGGTCGAGCGGGTGCGCGAGCTGACGAAGGACCGCCCGACGGTCATCTGTACGGAGGTCGGGCAGAACCAGATGTGGGCCTGCCAGTACACACACATCCGCGAGCCGCGCACGTGGGTCAGCTCGGGTGGACTGGGCACGATGGGTTTCGGTCTGCCGGCCGCGATCGGCGCGCAGATCGGGCGCCCCGGCTACCTGGTCATCGACATCGCCGGCGATGGCTCGATCCAGATGAACAGCCAGGAGATGGCGACCGCGGCGATCGAGAAGCTGCCCGTGAAGGTCGTGCTGCTCAACAACGGGTATCTGGGCATGGTGCGGCAGTGGCAGGAGCTCTTCTACGAGAAGCGCTACGCGAGTTCGACCTTGGCTCAGGACTGCCCCGACTACGTGAAGCTCGCCGACGCGTACGGCTGGTACGGCGCCCGGGTGACCGACCCCGCGGACGTCGACGCGGCGCTGCTCGCGGCGTTCGAGCACGACGGGCCCGCGCTCATCGACTTCCGCGTGGCCCGCGACGAGATGGTCTACCCGATGGTCGCGCCCGGCGGCTCGATCGACGAGATGCTCGGCGGCATCGCCGGCGGGCCGGTCTCGGAGATGCTCGACGGGGAACTCCTCGAGGAGGTGTGGGAGTAGCCATGCAGAACAAGCACACCCTCTCGGTGCTCGTCGAGAACAAGGCCGGCGTCCTGACGCGGGTCACGTCGCTGTTCGCGCGGCGCGGGTTCAACATCGACTCGCTCGCCGTGGGCGTGACCGAGGATCCGTCGCTGTCGCGCATCACCATTGTGGTGAGCGGGGAGGACACCTCGCTCGAGCAGGTCGCCAAGCAGCTGCACAAGCTGATCAACGTCCTGAAGATCCAGGACCTGGACCCGCGCGAGACGGTCGACCGCGAGCTCGTGCTCTACAAAGTGAACGCGCCGGCCGACCGCCGGCACGAGATCATCGAGATCGCGAACGTCTTCCGCGCCAAGATCGTCGACGTCGGCAAGTCCACGCTGACGATCGAGGCGACCGGCGCGGGCGACAAGCTCTCGGCGATGGAAGACCTGCTACGCGTCTACGGCATCAAGGAACTGGCCCGTACGGGCAAGATCGCCCTCTCGCGCGGGTTGCGCGAGGGCGTCTGAGGCGACCACGGATCACGCAGTCGAAGCGAACGCGAACAGCATCATCGGAGATCCACGAAGGGAAGCGATCAGAAGCCATGGCGAACGTCTTCTACGAGAAGGACTGCGACCTCGAACTGCTGAAGGGCCGCAAGATCGCGGTCATCGGTTTCGGCAGCCAGGGCCACGCGCACGCACTGAACCTGCACGACTCGGGCTGCGATGTCCGCGTCGGGTTGCGAGCCGGCTCCAAGAGCTGGGACAAGGTAAAGGAGGCAGGCCTGCGCGTCATGACGCCGCGTGAGGCCGCCCAGGAGGCCGACATCATCATGATGCTCGTCCCGGACGAGACCGCGGCGCACATCTACTACTCGGAGATCCACGAGTCGATGACCGCCGGCAAGTGCCTGGCGTGGGCGCACGGTTTCAACATCCACTTCGACCAGGTCATCCCGCCGGCGGACGTCGACGTCATCATGATCGCCCCGAAGGGCCCGGGCCACATGGTCCGCCGCGTCTACACCGAGGGCTCCGGCGTCCCGAACGTCGTGGCCGTCTACCAGGACGCGACCGGGCAGGCCATGCAGCTCGCGCTCGCATGGGCCGCGGGCATCGGCGGGGCGCGCGCCGGCGTGATCGAGACCACGTTCCAGGAGGAGACCGAGACCGACCTCTTCGGCGAGCAGGTCGTGCTCTGCGGCGGCGTCACGCACCTCGTCGAAGCGGCGTTCGACACGCTGGTCGAGGCCGGCTACCAGCCGGAGATCGCCTACTTCGAGTGCTTCCACGAGCTCAAGCTCATCGTCGACCTGATGTACGAGGGCGGCATGGCCAAGATGCGCGACTCCATCTCGAACACCGCCGAGTTCGGCGACTACTACACCGGCCCGAAGATCATCACGGACGAGGTGAAGGAGGCCATGGCCGAGCGGCTGTGGAACATCCAGTCGGGCGCCTTCGCCCGCGACTGGATCCTCGAGAACAAGGCCGGGCAGCCCCACTTCAAGGCCATGCGGCGCATCCACGCCGACTCGTACATCGAGGAGGTCGGCGGCGAGCTGCGCGGAATGTTCTCGTGGCTCCGCAAGGAGTAGTCCGAATGGTTCGTCCCGCACGACGCGTGTCGCACATGCCGGTGAGCGAGCGAGTCCCTAAGGAGTGTTCCGGATGCAGAAGAAGTACCTGATGACGCCGGGCCCCACCCCGGTGCCCTCGGAGGTCCTGCTCGCGCAGGCCCGTCCGATGATCCACCATCGCACCCCCGACTTCTCGGCGATGCTGATGGAGTGCGTTGACGGCCTGAAGTACGTGTTCCAGACGGCCAACGACGTGCTCATCCTCGCGTGCAGCGGCACCGGGGCGATGGAGTCGTCGTTCGCGAACCTCTTCTGCGCCGGTGACACCGTCATCGTGGCGCGCAACGGCAAGTTCGGCGACCGGATGGTGTCGCTCGCGAAGGTCTACGGGCTCACCGTCGTCGACCTGGCGTACGAGTGGACCGAGGTCGTCCGGCCCGCCGACATCGCGGCGGCCCTCGCGGAGCATCCCGACGCGCGCGGCGTGGTCGTGGTGCAGTCCGAGACGTCGACCGGCGTACTCAACGACGTCGAGGCGATCGGCGCGATCGTGAAGGACTTCGACGATTGCGTGTTCATCATCGACTCGATCACGGGCATCGGCGCCGTGCCGTGCCTCACCGACGAGTGGCACCTCGACGTGGTCATGACCGGCTCCCAGAAGGGTCTCATGCTCCCGCCGGGCCTGGCCGCCGTCACGGTCTCGCCCAAGGCGTGGCGCGCCTACGAGCGCTCGACGCTGCCGAAGTTCTACTTCGACTGGATGCGCTACAAGAAGAACCTCGACAAGCAGACGACGCCGTTCACCCCGGCCGTCTCGCTCGTGGTCGGGCTCGTCGAGGCGCTTCGCCTCATGCGCGAGGAGACCATCGAGGGCATCATCGCCCGTCACTCACGTTTGGCCGACGCCACCCGCAAGGGGTGCGAGGCGCTCGGCATGAAGCTGTTCGCTCCCGAGGAGGGCCGCGGCAGCGCGGTCACGCCCGTCTGGGTCCCCGAGGGTGTCGACGGCAAGAAGATCGTCTCGATCATGAAGAACAAGTACGGCGTCACCATCGCCGGTGGCCAGGACGACTACACCGGGCGCATCTTCCGCGTCGGGCACCTGGGCTACTTCGGGGACTTCGACATCATCACCACGCTGGCGGCGCTCGAGATGACGCTCGCGGAGCTGGGCTACGAGTTCGAGCGCGGCGCGGGCATCAAGGCCGCCGAAGCCGTCTTCATGGGAGAGTGAGCGAGATGACGATGAAGGTACTGGTCGCCGACAAGATCGCCGATTCCGGCATCGACAAGCTGCGCGAGGTCTATCAGGTCGACGTGAAGACGGGGCTGTCAGAGGCCGAGCTGATCGAGATCATCGGGGAGTACGACGGGCTGATCGTGCGCTCGGCCACGCGGGCGACGCGCCCCGTGATCGAGGCGGCCAACAACCTGAAGATCATCGGCCGCGCGGGCGTGGGCATCGACAACGTCGACGTGACCGCCGCGACCGAGCGCGGCATCATCGTATGCAACGCGCCGACGTCCAACGTCGTCTCCGCCGCCGAGCACACGTGGGCGCTGCTCATGGCGCAGGCGCGCATGATCCCGCAGGCCAACGCCTCGCTGAAGTCCGGCAAGTGGGAGCGCAGCAAGTTCACGGGCGCCGAGTTCTACGAGAAGACGCTCGCGATCATCGGGCTCGGCCGCATCGGCACGCTCATAGCCGAGCGCGCCCGCGCGTTCCAGATGCGCATCATCGGCTACGACCCCTACATCTCCGAGGAGCGCGCGGCCGCCCTGGGCGTGGAGCTCTTCGCATCGATCGACGAGCTGCTGCCCCAGGCGGACTTCATCACCGTCCACCTGCCCAAGACCAAAGAGACGATCGGCATGTTCGGCGCCGAGCAGTTCGCGAAGATGAAGGACGGCGTGCGGCTGGTCAACACCGCCCGCGGCGGCATCTACCAGACCGACGCGCTGGTCGACGCGCTCACGAGCGGCAAGGTCGCCAGCGCGGCCATCGACGTCTTCGAGGTCGAGCCGACCACGGAGTCTCCGCTCTTCGCGCTCGACAACGTGATCGTGACGCCGCACCTGGGCGCCTCGACCGAGGAGGCCCAGGACCGCGCAGGGGAGCAGATCGCCGAGCTCGTGGCCGCGGGGCTGCGCGGTGAGATGGTCTCCACGGCCGTCAACATCGCGCCGGTGTCGCCCGACGTCATGGACAAGGTCGGCCCGTACCTCCAACTCGCCGAGCAGATGGGCGCGATGGTCGCACAGATGGCTCCCGGCGGCGTCGACAAGATCGAGATCGTCATGATCGGCGGCCTGGCGGACACCGACACGCGCATCCTGCGCACGGCGGTGCTCAAGGGCATGCTCTCGATCGCCACGGATGAGCCCGTCAACTACGTGAACGCCGACTACTTCGCGCGCCAGCGCGGCATCGGCGTGACCGAGTCCAAGCGCACCGCCACCCACGACTACGTCTCCATGGTCGTCGTGAAGGCCGAGTCCGGGGAGAAGTCGGTCGACGTCGCGGCCGCCCTCGTGGGCAAGAAGAACGAGCCGCGCCTGGTCTCCCTGTTCGGCTACGACCTGGACATGCTCCCGGACCGGTACATGGCGTTCTTCAGCTATCCGGACCGCCCGGGCATGATCGGGAAGGTCGGCACGATCCTGGGAGACGCGGGCATCAACATCGGCTCCATGCAGGTGGGACGCAAGGAGGCCGGCGGGAAGGCGCTCATGGGGATCACCGTCG
>JANYKZ010000108.1 GCA_025361505.1 Coriobacteriia bacterium | reverse complement strand
CGATCATGCGCCGCGGCCTGCTGTCGAGCAGGATGTCGCCGACGGCGACGATCGTGATGGTGGCGGGAGCGGTCGCAGTGGGCTCGGCGGTCGCGGTCGGCTCCGGGCTCGTGGTCGTGGCGGACGCCGGCGCCATCGCGGGAGGCACGCTCACTGCGCGGCTCGCGCCGGCGCCGAGCCCTGCGGTCTCGGCGGGCGCTCGCAAGCTCCGTTCGGCGCCTCCCGCGATTGCGGCGGCTCCAAGTGCGAGCGCCGCTACTGCGACGAGCACGACCCACTTCGTGGCGAGGGGAAGAGCGCGCGCCGGGTGCGCGGAATGACGGGCGGCGTGACGTGGCGTGGAGATCGCGTGGGTCGGCGTCATCGGGGGGAGTCCTTCTCGAGGAGCTCGTTCGATGCTCAGAGTATAGCCGCGCGCTACAGGAGCTTCTCGAGCATCATGACGTCGAGTGTACGGCCGAACTTCGCACCGACCTCGCGCAGAACGCCGACCTCGAAGAAGCCCAGCTTGCGCGACATCGCCAGAGAGGCGGTGTTCTCCGTGCAGATGCGGGCGAGCACCGCGTGGACGCCGCCGGCCCTGCCAGCTTCCAGCAGCGCCGCGCTGAGCGCGGTCCCGAGTCCCCGGCCGGTCTCGGCCTCGTCGATGTAGGCGGAGGCCTCGACGGTCGCCACGTACGCGCAGCGGGCCGAGTAGCGCGACAGCGAAGCCCACCCGACGACGCGACCATCGCGCTCCGCGACCAGCACGGGATGCTGCGGAGCCGTGTGCTCGCCGAGCCAGCGCTCGCGGTCCTCGGGCGTCTCGGGCTCGGTGTCGAAGGTGGCCGTCGAGCGCAGCACGGCCTGGTTGTAGATGGCCGCCATCGCGGCGGCGTCGCCGCGCACCGCCGGGCGGATGAGCACGTCTTCCACAGGTCCTCCGAAGGGCGGGTACGGGTCGTGCACGATGGTATGCCCGAAGCGTCCGCCGCGCCACGCGCTGGGAGGAGTTGGCGGGTACACTCCTCGCATGGGACGCATCCACGTCGGCACCTGCTCATGGACCGAGAAGACGATGGCAGGCCTCTGGTATCCCAAGGGGGTCACCACGCCGGAGGAGCGGCTGCGCTACTACGCGTCGAGGTTCGACACGGTCGAGGTCGATTCGTCGTTCTACGCGATACCGCGCCGCAGCTACGCGGAGGCCTGGGCGGACCGCACGCCTGACGACTTCGTCTTCCACGTGAAGGCGTACGGACTGATGACCGGGCACGAGGTCGACGAGCGGATGCTCGCGCCCGAGCTCCGCGACTACGCCTACGACTCCACACGGGGGCGCGTCCGGCACGCCGATCCCGACATGGTCGACGCCTCCTTCGACCTGTTCCTCGACGCGATCGAGCCCCTGCGCGAGGCCGGCAAGCTGGGGGGCATCCTCATGCAGTTCCCGCCGTACTTCACGGCGACGTCGGCGGGGGAGGAGCGTCGGGGCCTCGCCTATCTCGAGTACATGGCGGGCAAACTCGACGGCTATCGCACGCTGGTCGAGTTCCGTCACCCGTCGTGGGTCGACGAGCGGCATCTCGCCCGCACGCTCAGGTTCCTGCGCGACCGCGGCCTGTACTACGTGAGCGTGGACAACCCGCAGTTCGAGACGAGGCCGACCATGCCCTCGCTCTCCGTGGCTACCGGCGACTGGGCGTACGTGCGTCTCCACGGGCGCAACGCCGACACCTGGTTCGCGAACACCGCCACCTCCGCCGATCGCTTCGACTACCTGTACTCTACGAGTGAGCTCGAGGAGTTGGCCGGGCCCATCAGGAATCTGGCGGCGGAGGCCGATGAGACCTTTGTGATGTTCAACAACAACAAGTACGACTACGCGCAGCGCAACGCCTCTGAGATCGCCACGATCCTCGGCGATCTCGTCGTCCCGCCCTCCGCGGGCACGGGCGACACGCCTGCGTTGTTCTAGGAACGTCCCCGCACGCATCAGAGAGGATGGGACCGTGCCGATCGTCGGGTACTGCCACGAGTGCGCGGAGTGGGTCCCGGTCGCCGAGGACTGGTCGTGCCCCCAGGGGCATCCCGCGGCGCACGTGAACGGCTGGTACGACAGCGAGACCGGAGAGCCGGCCGACCCGCCGCGGCCGTCCGACGAGCCCGAGGCCCCTGCGCGATCCACGTCCGGGCCCGCGACGCCCGCCGACGCGTCGGGAACGCGCGTCGGGTTCCTCGCCGACCTGACGGCGGCGTTCGCGCTCAGCCCGTCGTACTCGGCGTCCTGGGGCACGGACACCGACCTGATCATCGCCAGCAACCCGGTCGACGGCATGTGGGGCACGGGGGAGGAACGCACCGAGTACGCCGCCGCCCTCAAGGTCTCGGAGGTGGACCGCACCGTCTACTTCTGGGAGCTGCTCCGCGAGCAGGCGAGCCGCCTTGCGCTCGCGCCGTTCGACTCCGAGAACCACTTCTCCCGAGGCGCCGCTCAGGGGCCCGCGGCGGCGGCGATAGGTCACGGGTCGACGCCGTGGGAGTGGGGCTACGGGACGACGCGGGCGGTCGTCGAGGAGGTCGCCACGCGCCACGGGTTCACGGTGCGCATGGTGCTCTCGCGGCGCGCCGCTACCTGGTGATCGCGCCCGCGTAGGCGTTGCGGACGTCCTGCACGAGCTTCCCGTCGCGCAACTCGAGGATGCGGTCGGTCATCGACGCGATGTCCTGGTCGTGGGTCACGATGAGGAACGTCGTGCCCCACTCCTCGTTGATGGTGCGGAACAGCGAGTAGACCGCCTCGGTGTTCTCGGTGTCGAGGTTGCCCGTCGGCTCGTCGGCCAGCACGATCGCCGGCCGGTTCATCAGAGCGCGGCCGATGGCGACCCGCTGCTTCTGGCCACCCGACAGGTCGTTCGCGTTCTTGGCGCCCAGCCCGTCGAGCCCCAGCACCCGAAGCGTCTCGTCGACGCGCGCCCCGATCGCCTCGTCCACCGGACCTCCGGAGATGAGGTACGGCATCAGGATGTTCTCCCGGACCGAGAACTCCGGCAGCAGGTGGTGGTATTGGAAGACGAACCCGAGCAGCTCGTTGCGCAACTTCGCGCGCCCGCGCTTGTCCAGGGAGTTCGACTCGGTGCCGCGCAGGTGCAGTGTCCCCTCGGACGGCGTGTCCAACAGACCCAACAGGTTGAGCAGGGTCGACTTGCCCGAGCCCGAGCGGCCGACGATCGCCACGAACTCCCCGGCGCCGATCTCGAAGGAGACCTCCTCGAGGGCGCGCGTCGCTATGTCGGTGCCGTAGACCTTGCCCAGCCCCGCGGCGGCAACCAGCGCGTCAGCCATTCTGGATCACCTCGATCGGGTCGAGCCGGGCGGTGTTGCGCGTCGGGATGATCGCCGAGAGCAGCGCCACGAGGATGCCGACGGCGACCGAGATGGCGATGAACCCGGGTTGCGGCGTGATCGGGAAGCCGGCGCCGCTCTTCGCCGTGCCGAAGGTGAAGCCGGCGATGAGCCCGAAACCCGTCAACACCCCGAGGGCGGTACCGCTCACGCCCATGATCACGGACTGCCACACGAAGATCGCCCCGGTGTCGCCGTCGGCCATGCCCAGCGCCTTGAGGATGCCGATCTGCTTGACCTTCTGAACGGCGGAGATGGCCAGGGTCGAGGCGATGCCCAGCGCGACGGCCACGAGCACGAACACCTGGATCATGTAGCTCGACAGCGACTGGGAGCTGAGCGCCTGCAGAAGGTCCTTGTTGTCGACCTGCCAGTCGGAGACCTTCACACCCGGGAACTGCCCGCGCCACGCCGTGGCGATCGGCGTCGAGCCGAAGGGGTCGGTCAGCTGGACCTGGATGGCGGAGTACTGATCGGCCCGGAACCCGAGCTGCGCCCGGGGAAGGTCGGGCCCCACGAACGCCGTCCGCAGGTTCGCGGCCGACGACCCGAGGTCGACGATCCCGGTGATGAGCAGCGAGACCGGGGCGCCGCTGCCGCTGTTGAGCAGCATCTTGTCACCGGGTATGAGCAGGTACTTCTTCGCCAGGTCCGTGCCGATGACGATCTCTCCCTGCTTGAGCGTCGACACGCCCTCGACGGTGCGTTGCGAGAGCCGGTAGATGAGGTTGAGCTTCCCGGCCTCGCCGCCCGTGAGCGTCAGCGGGACCTTGTCGGTGCCGTTCGAGTACAGGACGTTGAGCTCACGAACGGGGACGATGGCCGAGACACCCTTGGTCCCGGCCAGGACCCGCTGCATGAAGGCGCTGTAGACGACGGGCTGCCCGTCGGTGGGGTCGGCGAGCGTGATGTGCGGGCTGGACCCGATCGTCTTCTCGACGAGCGAGCCTTGCAGCGACGTGATGAGCGACCCGATGAAGACCTGGACGGCGATCCCCACCGCGATGCCCGCGATGATGAGCAGGGTCTGCGCCGGGGACTTCCGGAGGAACCTCCACGCGATCTTGAGGGGCAGCACGTCAGCCCTCCGACCGGTCGGCGGCGCCATCGTCACCGAAGAACTCCTCGGGGACCATGACCTCCTCCTCGTCCAGCCCGCAGCAGTCGCGCGTGAAGGCGGGGCCGCCCACGACGACGCGGACGCCGGGAAGCGCGGAGTGCAGCTGATCGAGCAGCGTGCGGACCCTCATCCGGTGGAAGTGGGTCGAGGCGCTGAGGACGATCAGCTCCGCGCCCAGGGTCTCGGCGGCGGCCGCGATGTCGCCCGTCGGGACGTCGGCGCCGAGAAGGTGGGTGCGCCAGCCGGCCAGGTCGAACCGGTCGGACAGCATCCGCAGACCGAGGTCGTGCGACTCGTCCTCCGGACAGGCGAGCACGACCGTGCGGCCGGTGGCCGGGACCCCGTCGGCCAGCGCGCGGACGGCCGGGTAGAGTGCCTCGACGATCGTCCGGGTGACCCCCGACACGAGGTGCTCCTGCCAGACAGGTGTCGTCCCCGCTTGCCACGAGGCGCCGAGGTCAGTCATCAACGCGCCGAGGACCGCGTGGAGCTGCGGCACGCCGACGGCGCCCTGCTCGACCGCCCTCAGCGCGACCGCGACGGCGCCCGGCTTGTCGTGAGCGTCGATGCGCTCCTGCAACGCGGCGCGCAGCGAACGGGTCGTCGTGTCGTCAACCGTCATGGCCACCCTCTCAGGCGTCGAAGGCCTACACCATCTTCCTTCCCCAGTATGTGGCAACGCTCCCGTCGAGGGCGACCCCCGCGGCGCTTCAGCGTGTGGAAGGGGCGCCCGCGCGTGAGGGGGGCCGCACACGGGTAACTGTTGTTGCAGCGGACCCGCCGGTGAGCAGGCGCCGCTCCGCGACGGAAGGAGCATTCGCGATGGACGAGAAGGTGTTCGCCGGGAAGTACCGCGTGGTGCGCGAGTTGAGTGCGGATGCGACCGGGCGCACGTGGCTCGCGGTCGCGCCCGACGGCGACCAGGTCGTCGTCAAGGTCATCCATCCGCCCGACGCCGCGACCGCGGAGCTCATCGAGCACGACGTCGACCTCGCCTCGGGGATCCGTCACGACTCGCTGCCCGCCATCCTGGAGTGGGGCCATGACGACGGCGATCTGTTCGTCGTCCGCGAGTACGTCGGCGGCAACGACCTCAAGACCGAACTCGCCCTGCAGGACCGGTTCGCACCGGCGACCGTCGCCCGCTACGGTTCCCAGGCGGCGGAGGCGCTCGCGCAGCTCCACGCGCGGGGGCTCATGCACGGCAACGTGAGGACCGCCAACCTGCTCCGCATGCCCTCCGACGAGGTGAAGCTGGTCGGGAGCGGCCTGGGCGCACGCGACGCGGCTCCGGTGCGGATGCTCGGCCTGCCCGCTTCGGACGCGTGGTACCTCGCGCCGGAGCGTGTCGAGGGCGAGCCGCCCTCGGTCGCGTCGGACATCTACGCCCTTGGGGCGGTGCTCTACGAGTTGCTCGCCGGCCGTCCCCCGTTCGAGGGAGACAGTGCCGCTACCGTCGCTGACCACCAGCTGCACGCGATGCCGGAGCCGCTGGCCGAGCTGGCGCCGGACATCCCTCCGGCGCTGGACGCGGTTGTCATGCGGGCCCTCGAGAAGGCTCCCGAGGAGCGGTGGCACTCCGCCGAGGAGATGAAGGCGGCGCTCGACGCCGTCGTGCGGGCGGAGTCGCCCCTGCCCGCGGCCGCGTCCGAACCCGCCGCGAAGTCGAGGGCCGGGCTGTGGACCGCCGTCGCCGTCGTGGTCGTGCTGGTCGCTCTCGGAGCGGCCTGGGCGCTGGGCCTGTTCGGCGGCGGTGGGATCGCGGTCCCCGACGTCGTCGGCAAGTCGCTCCCCGAGGCGCGCGCCGCGGTCGTCGCGGCCGGTCTCAACGTCGGCGCGGTCACGTACTCCGGCGTCTCCGAGCCCGGCATCGCGGACGGGCTCGTAGCCCGGCAGACACCGGTGGCCGGCGCCAAGGCCGCCGCAGCCGCAACGGTCGATCTCGTGCTTGCCGGGCGGGAGATGCTCTCGGTCCCGGACGTGTCCGGGATCACCGAGGCGCAGGCGGTCGTGCTGCTGGACAAGGTGGGACTGACCGTGGGCTCGGTGAGCTCGGTTCCGACGACCGCGGTCTCGGCCGGGGTCGTCACGTCCCAGACGCCCGAACAGGGCGCCCAGGCCGCCAAGGGCTCGGCGGTCGACCTGTGGGTGGCGCAGGCGCCTCTGGGGGTCGCGGTGCCCGACGTCAGCGGACTGCGGCAGGCCGCCGCGAACACCGCTCTGGTGAACGCGGGCTTCGTCACAAAGATCGTCCCTCAGGCGAGCAGCTCGATCGCCAGCGGGATCGTCATCGACCAGAACCCGTCCGCGGGTGTGACAGCACAGGCCGGAGCGACCGTGACCATACGCGTCTCGACCGGGGCGGCCACCACCATCGTCCCCAACGTCGTCGGCAAGACCCAGGCGGACGCGGTCAACGTGCTGACCGCCGCCGGATTCCTGTCCACCGTCACCCTGCAGACCGGAGGGGGCACGGTGGGCGACGTCGTCGCACAGAGTCCCGCGAGCGGGACGAAGGCGGCGACGGGCTCGACCGTGGTGATCACGGTCGTCAAGTAGCGGGTGCGGCGTAGGACCCCCGCACGCGTCCGAGTGCGGGGGTCCTTCTTTTCTCGGGAATGTGGACAAAGGCGCGCGGTGCCGATAGAATCCCCCTCGCTGTCCGCACTCTGCGGACACCCGGAAACGGGGGTGTAGCTCAGCTGGTTAGAGCGCCGGCCTGTCAAGCCGGAGGTCGCGGGTTCGAGCCCCGTCACTCCCGCCATACGATTCCTCCCAGGACCGCCCCCGTGGCGGTCTTGTTGCGTCATGGCGCTCCTCGCCGTCCGAGCGCGCCGGCCGACGCCGCCCTCCGGCGCCGCCATCGGGTACAGTCGGCGTATGACCACCCTCTTCATAGACGCCGACGCGTGCCCCGTGACCCGCGAGGCGATCACCGTCGCGCGGTCGCGCGGGCTCTCCGTCATGCTCGTGGCCGACTCGACGCAGAACCTGTCGAAGTTCGTGCGCCCGGGGGTCGAGGCGGTGCAGGTCACGACGGGCCGCGACTCGGCCGACTTCGCCATCGTCGAGCGGCTGAGCCCCGGGGACGTGGTCGTCACCCAGGACATCGGCGTGGCGGCCATGGCGATCGGTCGCGGGGCCGGCGCGATCAGCCCGCGCGGACGCATCTTCTACAAGGCCACGATCGACATCGAGCTCGAGGTGCGCCACGCGGAACAGCGGCACCGTCGCGCCGGCGGCCGCACCGGAGGCCCGTCGCCCTTCCGCGACGAGGACCGGGAGCACTTCACCGAGCAACTCGAGCGCCTGATCGACCAGGGCGCGCACTGACCGGACCGGTGAAAGGGCCGTCGCCCGACCCGCCGACCGTGACGAACGGGCAACCGATGGGCCGCACGTTGCGCGCACCCGTATACTGACCCTTGACCGCACGCGCACGCACTGACAGGGGCTACTGATGAAGGCACGACGGACCACGTACAAGCTGCTCGCGACTCTGCTCGCAGCGGCGCTGCTGACCCTCCCCGTCATGCCCGCGTTCGCCGCCGACGACACCGTGGCGTTCGCCGTCACGGTGCGCGGCGTCTCGCTCCTGGGCCTGAACGCCTCAGAAGCCAGCGACACGATCGTCGCCGCCTGCGCGGCATCGCGGCTCGCGACGCTGCCCGTGGTCGCCGACGGTCACGTCTTCCTGCTGGACCCGAACTCGTCCCTGCGTCTCGACGTCGCGGCGACCGTGGCCGCCGCGTTCGCCTCCACCGAGGCCACCGCGCTCGTCCCCGTCTACACGGTCGACGCGCCGGTCCTGTCGGCGTTCGTGACCACGATCGCCAGGGCCGTCGACCGCAAGGCCGTCGACGCGAAGCGGGTCGTGTCGAAGCGCCGCCTCAAGGTCAGCGGCTCCTCGGCGGGCGTGAGGGTCGACCAGGCCGCGACGGTCAGGACGCTCACGGCCACTCTCTTCGGCGAGGCCGCCGGCGCGGCGGTCTCGACGCTCACCGTCACGCCGACCGTGGTCGCCCCCAAGGTCACCGTCGGCACCATCGGCAAGACCCTGATCGTCTCGCTCGGCGAGTTCAAGCTGCTGCTCTACAACGGCGCGAAGCTCGAGAAGGTCTACCGCTGCGCCGTCGGCATGCGGCGGTACCCGACGCCCCAGGGGACCTTCAAGGTCACCGGGAAGGCCGTGAACCCCGCATGGCACAACAACGGCGGGGACTGGGCGGCGCACATGCCCGCCTACATCGCGCCGGGCCGCAACAACCCGCTCGGCACGCGGGCGCTGTACCTCAGCGCCTCCGGGATCCGCATCCACGGCATCCCCGCCAGCGAGAACCGCTCGATCGGCCACGCCGCGAGCCACGGCTGCATCCGCCTGAAGAACAGCGACGCCGTGAACATCTACCCGCGGGTGGCCGTCGGGACGCCGGTCTACATCGTCAAGTAGCCGGACCGCCCGAAGTTAGAGCTCCTCGCCGCCGCGCGTGCGCAGCAGCAGGAGGCACTTCTCCGAGCCGGGACGTCCGATCCGGTCGAGGAACTCCAGGTCGAGCCCCGCGCCCTCGAACGTCCCCTCGTCGACCGCCGCCGAGATCGAGCACATGACGTCGATCTCCTCGGGGTCGAGCCCGGCCTCTTTCCATGCGTCGACGAGCGGACACGACGTCATGCTCAAGACGATGTGGTCGTCGCCCTCCTGCTCGATGCCGGGGTTGAACAGCTCCCCGCCGCACGGCGAGCCGTCGCAGAAGATCGCGCCGACCTCGGCGAGGTCCCCGGCGTGCGCCGCGGAGCGGTACTTCCGGCCGATCTCGAGCCCGCGCCGGTAGATGGCGCGCTTCATGATCTCCTGGGCCCGCTCCGCACCGAGCTCGTCGGCGAGCTCCTCGTACAGGTACGCGTACATGAAGCCGCGCGTCTCGAAGGCCGCCCGGGTCTCGGCGCGGGACTGCTCGAGTTCGTCCTCGTAGGTGTCGCTCATGGTGGTGCTCCTCGTCTGCGCGCGGGAGGGGCTCCCTCCCGGTCGAGGGTGATGATACCCGTCGGTGTCCAGAGGGTTCCGGAACGGCAACGCACCCTTGCCTTTTCGCTAGGTGCCTAGGTATTATCGTTAGGTACCTAGCGATATTCCGAACGAGGGGCCATCCGTGACCGTTCCCGCCGCGCATCCCGAGTACCTGTCGTACCGCGTGAAGCGCCTCTACATGCTCATCAGCCAGCGGCTCAACGACGCGCTGAAGCCGTACGGGCTCGCGCGCAGCCAGTGGCAGGTCCTGTCGCGCATCTCGCGCGTGGACGCGCTGTCGCAGAAGGACCTACAGCACGCGATGCAGGTCGAGTCCGCGACGCTCACCGGCATCGTCGACGTCCTCGCCGCCAAGGGTTGGGTCGAGCGGCTCGAGAGCCCGGACGACAAGCGCTGTCGCGTCCTGCGGCTCACGCCTGAGGGTGTCGAACTCATGGGGCTCATCCCGGACCCCTACGAGATCATCGAGACGCGCATGCTCGGGGACGTGCCGGGGTCCGATCGCGAGCAGGCCGAACGCGTCCTGGAACTGATGATCCACAACCTTGAAGACCGGAGCTGACCCGAACCGTGTGGAACCGTGCCCGTCATACCGGCCGCGTCGCGGCCGTCACCCTCAAGAGGCGCTCGCGCCGGACCTTCTCGTCCCTCAAGGTGCGCAACTACCGCCTCTACTTCATCGGCCAGACGATCTCGCTGTGCGGCACGTGGATGCAGTCGCTCGCCACGGCGATGCTCGTGTTGCACCTGACGGGCTCCGGCACGGCGCTCGGGCTCGTCATGGGTCTGCAGTTCACGCCGCTGCTGCTGCTCGCGCCCTACGGCGGGGTACTCGCCGACCGTTTCTCGAAGCGTCGGCTCCTCGCCATCACGCAGTCGCTGGCGGGCCTGCTCGCGCTCACGCTCGGCGTCCTCGTCGCGACCGGCAGCGTCAGACTCTGGATGGTCTACCTGCTCGCGTTCGGGCTCGGGATCGTGAACGCGATCGACAACCCGGTGCGGCAGACGTTCGTCCACGAGCTGGTCGGCCGCAAGCAGCTCGCCAACGTCATCACGCTCAACTCGATCATCGTCAACGCGAGCCGCGTGGTCGGACCCGCCATCGCCGGGCTGATCATCGCGCAGCTCGGGCTCGCGCCGTGCTTCCTCATCAACGCGCTGTCGTTCGTGGCGGTCCTCGTGTGCCTCGCGATGATGCACGGCAGCGAACTCGCCCTCTCCCCGCGCGTGCAGGCCGCCAAGGGCCAACTCCGCGCGGGCTTCAGCTACGCGTGGAAGACACCGATCATCCGCGACGTCCTGATCATGATGACGCTCGTGGGGACGCTGTCCTACGAGTTCTCGGTGTCGTTGCCGCTCCTGGCGCACCTGAACTTCCCCGGGACGGAGGCGGTGGTCGCCGGCAACGTCGCTCTGCTGATGTCGTTCATGGGAGTCGGCGCCGTCGTCGGCGGGCTCGTGGCCGCGGGCAAGGGCGGCCGCAACATGCGGTCGCTCACGATCGGCGCCTTCGGCTTCGGCGCGGCGATGGTCCTCGTGTCGGTGTCGCCGACGCTGGCCTGGGCGGGACTTGCGATGGGCATCGTCGGCTACTTCTCGGTATCCTTCACGGCGCACACGAACACGATCCTTCAGACGGTGAGTTCGGCCAAGATGCGCGGGCGGGTCATGGCGCTGTGGGCGATGGCGTTCATCGGCACGACCGTGATAGGAGCGCCGATCATCGGATGGGTCGGGCAGCAGGCGGGCCCGAGGTGGAGCCTGATCGTGGGCGCCGCAGCGGCGATGGCGGCGGGTGGGGTCGGCCTCATCTCCTCCCGCGCTCACGCCTACGAGATCTCCGAACTGCCGGCGGCCGCTCCGGCGAAGGCTCTGGAAACGGCGTGACCGCGCCCGTGCGCGGCGGTACGGCGAAGCACACGACAGACGGAGGACACATGCTCTATCGCACCATGGGCTCGACCGGCATCGACGTCTCGGTCCTGGGCTTCGGCTGCATGCGGCTGCCGGTCATCGGCGGCAAGGCCGACGTGATCGACTACCCGGCAGCCACCGAGATGCTCCACCACGCGATCGACAATGGCGTGAACTACGTGGACACGGCGTACTTCTACCACGCCCAGAACTTCGGGTCGGCGGGCTCCAGCGAGCCGTTCGTGGGCGAGGCGCTGTCGGGCGGATGGCGCGAGAAGGTCAATCTGGCAACCAAGCTGCCGGTGTTCCTGATCAAGACGGCCGACGACTTCGAGCGATACCTCGAGGAGCAGCTCGGCCGCCTGAAGACCGACCACATCGACTTCTACCTGCTGCACGGTCTGACCGGCGAGTCGTTCGACCGGATGGTCGGGCTCGGCGCGCTCGAGTTCTTGGACGCGGCACGCGCCGACGGCCGCGTCGGCCACGCCGCGTTCTCGTTCCACGGCGAGGCCGCGGACTTCCCGCGGATCATCGACGGGCACGAATGGGCGTTCGGCCAGATCCAGTACAACTACATGGACGTCGACTATCAGGCCGGTCACGCGGGCCTGCGCTACGCCGCCGACAAGGGCGTGGGCGTCGTCGTGATGGAGCCGCTGAAGGGCGGCAAGCTGGCCGCGAACATGCCTGCTGAAGTGACGGCCATCTTCGACGGCTCCGGCATCGAGCGCTCGGCCGCCGAATGGGCGCTGCGCTACGTCTGGAACGAGCCGGGCGTCAGTCTGGCGCTCTCCGGCATGAGCACGATGGAGCAGGTCGTCGAGAACCTCGAGATCGCGGGGCGCGGCGTCGCCGGATCGCTCACCGCCGACGAGCTCGCGCTCTACGTCCGGGCGCGCGCCGCGATGGCCGCGCGGATCAAGGCCGACTGCACCGCGTGCGGCTACTGCCAGCCCTGCCCGTCGGGCGTCGAGATCCCGAGGGTGATCGCGTCGCTGAACGCCGCGACGGTCTGGGACGACGCGAACCAGTGGATGGCCGGCTACACGCAGGTGAAGGGCGTCGCCTCGCTGTGCACCGAGTGCGGCCAGTGCGAGGAGATCTGCCCGCAGGGCCTGCCGATCCGCGACCTGATGAAGGAAGCCGCGGGGCTGTTCGGGCGGTAGGACGCCCCGGGGGTCCGCTCGCCGAGCCCGATGGTCCGTCCACGAAGCCCCCGCCCGTGCACGCGCACCGGCGGGGGTTTTCGTTGTACCCTGCCCCTACGCGCGCGCGGCCGCTTCCCCGGCACGCGGGCAACCGGTGAAAGGGGCTGCAAGCATGTCGACGGACTCCCGGATCGGCACGAAGGTCACGACGGTGCGCGAGTCGCTCGGGCTCTCGCGCGAGGACCTGGCGGAGCGCAGCGGCTGCGACGTGGCGCTCCTCCGGCGCATCGAGGCGGGCGAGATCGTCCCGTCCCTCGCGCCCCTGATCACGATCTCGCGCGCGCTCGGCGTGCGCCTCGGAACGCTGCTCGACGACGACACGAACGTCGGCCCTGTCGTGACGCGCGCCAACCAGGCCACCGAGGTCGCCCGGCTCAAGTCGCTCGAGACCGGCGCCGCGGGCGGAACGCTCGACTTCTTCTCGCTGGCGACGGGCAAGACCGCGCGGCACATGGAGCCGTTCCTCATCGACGTGAAGCCCGCCGAGGGACACGAGCTCTCGAGCCACGAGGGCGAGGAGTTCCTCTTCGTGCTCAGCGGCGAGCTCGACGTCGAGTA
>JANYKZ010000098.1 GCA_025361505.1 Coriobacteriia bacterium | reverse complement strand
CAAGGACACCGGACTGCAGAACCTGCGTCGCGGAGATGGGGTCGGAGGCGAATGCTGGGGCATGCCCTCCCGACGGCGCGAATCCGACCACCATGCACACCAGCAGAGACAGAACGACTGAACGACGCATGAGATCCCCCTATGACGGACTGGAGCTGTGAAGGCCCCAACCTCGCTTGGCCCTGCTCTCGACGCCATCTTCTCACGCAGGACCTCGTAGTGCGTTCGCTTGCCCAAGGCAGCGTGGGGATGATTCACGTGCTAGAACTCCTGCCGGCCCACGAGCATCGCCCTGAGCTCGGCATCGTCGGTGTGGCCGAGCAGTTGATCAGACTCGAGCTTGGGTCGGATACGACCACTCGGCCCTTTCGTTGAGGGTCGGGTTCGCCGGCTCGATGTACACGTACCGGATGCCTCAGTGACAATCGAAGCGGCTTCCCTCTTGCGAGAGAAGCCGCTGGTCATACGTGGTGTCCGAGGGGGGACTTGAACCCCCATGAGGTTGCCCTCACTAGGCCCTCAACCTAGCGCGTCTGCCATTCCGCCACTCGGACGTACTCGCACCCCTTGAGGCGCGGATTCGGAGTATAGCAACCACTCCGCCGACCGCCAACCCCTGCATTCCTGAGCAGGGCCGGCCCTACTACTTCGCGGCCTTCGCGGCCATCATCGCTTGGTACGGCGAGCACGGCTCGTCGCCGATCATGGTCGTGCAGGCCTTGTCCAGCGGGATCGGGTACGGAGCGGCGAAGTGGCATGCCGCACGGTGACCCGGACGCACCTCGCGGAGTTCCGGCTGGCTCTCGGCGCAGATCGGGAACTGCGCGATCGGGCAGCGTGTGTGGAAGCGGCAGCCGCTCGGCGGGTCGACAGGGCTGGGAGGATCACCAACGAGCAGGATCCGCTCGCGGGTGCGCTGGATCTCGGGATCCGGCACGGGAACCGCCGACAGCAGAGCCTGCGAGTACGGGTGGTGCGGCGCCTCGTACAGGCTGCGCCAGTCGCTGATCTCGACGATCTGGCCGAGGTACATGACCGCCACGCGGTCGGAGATGTGCTGCACGACCGACAGGTCGTGCGCGATGAACAGGTAGGTCAGATCGAACTCGTCCTGCAGCTTGTCGAGCAGGTTGAGCACCTGGGCCTGGATCGACACGTCGAGCGCGGAGACCGGCTCGTCGCACACGATCAGCTTCGGCTGCAGGGCAAGTGCGCGGGCGATGCCGATCCTCTGGCGCTGACCGCCCGAGAACTCGTGCGGGTAGCGGTTGATGTGCTCGGGGTTGAGACCGACGATCTCGAGAAGGTCCTTCGCGCGCGACGTGCGCGACGCGGTGTTGCCCACGTTGTGCACGAGGAGCGGTTCCCCGATGATCTCGCCGATGGTGAAGCGGGGGTTCAAGCTCGCGTACGGGTCCTGGAAGATGATCTGCACGTCGCGCCGGAAGGCCTTGAGATCCGGGCCCTTCAGCGAGCGCACGTCGCGACCGTCGAAGGATACGACGCCGTCGGTCGGCTCGATGAGCCGCATGATGCAGCGGCCGGTGGTCGACTTGCCGCAGCCGGACTCCCCTACCAGACCGAGCGTCTCGCCCTTCTCCAGATCGAAGCTGACGCCGTCGACGGCCTTGACCTGGCCCACCTCGCGCATGAGCAGGCCCTTGTGGATCGGGAAGTGCTTGACGAGTCCCTGAACGTCGAGGAGCTTCATCTACGCCTTCACCCCCGCGTTCTCGACCAGTCGTCGGACAAAACCGGGATCTCCGGCGAAGTGGCACGCGGTCCCATGGGTGCCTTCGACGATCCGGTACTCGGGGATCTCGTCCGTGCACCGCTGCTGGGCGTACGGGCACCTCGGGTGGAACGCACAGCCCGAGGGGACGTCGATGAGGCTGGGCGGCTGTCCCTTGATCGGGTTCAAAGCGCTCTTCTCGACCAGGCTGTGGGTCGGGATGGAGTCCATGAGCCCCCACGTGTAGGGGTGCATCGGCTTGTAGAAGATCTCGTCGGTCGTGCCGTACTCGACGGGACGGCCGGCGTACATGACCAGGATGCGATCGGCCATGTCCGCCACGACGCCGAGGTCGTGCGTGATCATGATGATCGCTGACCCGGTGCGCTTCTGAAGCTCCTGCATGAGCTCGATGATCTGGGCCTGGATCGTCACGTCGAGCGCCGTCGTCGGCTCGTCGGCGATGAGCACGTCGGGGTCGCACGCGAGCGCCATCGCGATCATCGCGCGCTGCCGCATCCCGCCGGAGAACTGGTGCGGGTAGTCCTTCACCCGCTGCTCCGGATTCGGGATGCCGACGAGCCTGAGCAGCTCTACGGCCCGAAGGAGCGCGTCCTTCTTGGACATGCCCTTGTGGATGACGAGCGGCTCCGCGATCTGGCGCCCGATCCGGTAGACCGGGTTGAGCGAGGTCATCGGGTCCTGGAAGATCATCGCGATCTCGTTGCCGCGGATCTTGCGGATCTCGTCTTCCTTCATGGTGATGAGCGAGCGGCCCTTGAACTTCGCGTCGCCGGCCTCCACCTTGCCCGGGGGCATGGGCGTGAGCCGCATCATCGTCAGTGCGGTGACCGACTTGCCCGAACCGGACTCGCCCACGACTCCGAGGGTCTCGCCCTTGTCGAGCACGAACGACACGCCGTCGACGGCCTTGACCACGCCGTCACGCGTGTAGAAGTACATCTTGAGGCCGGTGACCTCCAGCAGGTGATCGCCCATGCGCTAGTCCTTCATCTTGACGTCGAGGGCGTCGCGCAGTCCGTCGCCGAGCAACGTGAACGCGAGCACGGTGAGGATGATGGCGAGGCCCGGCCAGAACACCAGACCCGGGTGGTTGCCGATGAGGTAGTTGCGGCCGTCGTTGATCATGCGGCCCCACGAGATCTCCGGCGGCTGAACTCCCAGTCCGAGGAACGACAGCGCCGCCTCGGTCAAAATCGTTCCGCCGATCGACATCGTCGCGTACACGATGATCGGGGCGATGGCGTTCGGCATGATGTGCCGGAACATGAGCCGTGAGTCGGATGCGCCGACGGCGCGACCGGCGTCCACGTAGTCGTTCTGCTTCACCGACAGCACCGAACTGCGGAACAGTCGCGCGAAGCTCGGCCAGCCCAGCAGGCCGATCGAGACGATGACGGGGCCGATGCCGCGTGCCGACGATGGGAGCATCGCCAAGATGAGCACGCAGAACAGTATGTAGGGGAACGCGAGGAACACGTCCGTTATTCGCATGATCAACGAGTCGACCGCGCCTCCGTAGAAGCCCGAGAGCGCGCCCAGGAGCAGGCCGATGATCACCGAGATGGCGACCGCGGCGATGCCGACGGTCAGCGAAGCCCGGGCTCCGTAGATGAGCCGACCGAGGATGTCGCGGCCAAGGTCATCGGTGCCGAGCGGGTGCGAGAACGAGGAGTCCTTCAACTGGTTCGCCATGACGGTGGACGAGTCGATCGCGCGGGGGTCACCGAGCGTCTTCGGGACCCAGAGGTCTGCGGAGATGGCAGAGACGACCACGATCGTCAGCCACACCAGAGCGATGATCGAGAGACGGTTCTTGCGCAGCCGTCTCCAGGCATCGCCCCACAGGGTGCGGCTCTCCTGGTCGTCATGGATGTGCGACTCCGCGTCGGTCATCGGAGGCATCGCGGGCAAGCCGCTGTGCGAGTCCTCGATCCCGTGGTCCTCGTTGCGACTTTCCTGTCGGTCGTACTCGCTCATGCTCACTCCTCCAGCCCGCCATAACGGATCCTCGGGTCGAGGAAGGCATAGGACACGTCAACCAGCAGGTTGACGATCATCACGACGAGCAGGATCAGCGTGACTCCGCCGAACACGATAGAGAAATCGCGACCGACGATGGCCTTGAAGATCGCGTACCCCACGCCGGGGAGGTTGAAGACCGTCTCGGTCAGGATCGCGCCGGCGAGCATGGCCCCGAGGTCGAGCCCGATGTAGGTGACGACCGGAATCATCGCGTTCTTGATCGCATGCTTCCACAGCACCTGGCTATCGGACAGCCCCTTGGCGTGCGCGGTGCGGATGTAGTCCTGGTTGTTCACCTCGAGCAGCTGGCTGCGCATGATGCGCGCCGCGTAGGCCGTCGAGACGCTGGCCAGCGTGATGGCGGGCAGTATGTAGTAGGCGTAGGCCGGGAACGGTGCGGTCGATCCGCCTTCGAAGAGGACGGGCAGGTAGAACGCCCCGTTGGTGAGGTTCTGCAGCCAGATGCCGAACACGTACTGCAGCATGAGGCCCAGCCAGAACACCGGGATGGACACGAGGACGGACGTCCCGAGGGTCACCAGGATGTCCCAGATCGAGTAGCGCTTAACGGCCGACACGATACCCGCGCCGATGCCGATGATTATCTCAAGGAAGATGGCGGCGAACGCGAGCCGCATCGTGAACGGGTAGGCCTCGCCCAGGATCGTGAGCACGGGCCGACCGTTGTAGAGCGACACGCCCAGGTCGGGCGGGTCGAACTCGAACGCGAGCGAACCGATCGCGATGCGACCGGACTGTCCGCGCTCTATCGGGACGCCGGACCTGACCTCGTAGCTCACCGGGCCGGTCGCGGGCACGGAGCCGCTGATCCGCGGGATGATGAGGGCGACCGATCCGTCGAGCACGCGAACGCTCGGGTCGGAGGTCTTCGAGGCGGCTGTCGAGCCGTCGTAGTACGTGGCATGCACCGGCGACAGCGACGACAGATAGTCGCCGTACTGGATGTACCAGGGGCGGTCCAGGCCGAGCTGATGACGGATGGTCGCCTTGAGCGTGGGCGACATCGTCTTCTCCCCCATGCGCAGCTGGACCGCGTCAGCGCCGGGGAGATAGGTGGCTATCAGGAAGAGGATCAGAGTCACGCCCAGGAAGACCGGGATGAACTGGATCACTCTTCGCACGATGTATTGGAACATTCGGGACCTTCACCGTCGACTTGGCCGTTCACGAAGGGTGGCAGGGCGCCTACGGGCGTCCTGCCACCCCCTACGTGACCTTCAGATGCGAGCTTCGATCGTGTCCGTGGTTACTCGACCCAGACCGTCGCGAAGTCGCCGAGGCCCATCGCGTCCCACGTGAAGTTGTGGAGACGGGCGGAGCCGACGCGCGTGTGCTTGTAGAACATGAGCGGGGTGACCGGGTTGTCCGCCTGGATCGTCTTGTTGATCGCCTGGTAGGCAGCGATACGGGCGTTCGTGTCGACGATCTTGCCTGCGGCGTCCAGTGCGGCGTCGACGGCGGGGTTGACGTACTTCGACTTGTTGTCGCCCGACTTGGACTGGAACAGCGAGTACAGGAAGTTCTCGGCGATCGGGTAGTCCGCGATCCAGCCAAGACGGCCGATCTGGAACTTGCCGGCGTCGAGCTGCTTCAGGTAGACCGGGAACTCGGCGGAGTCGAAGGTGGCCTTGATGCCGAGCTTGGCCAGGTCGGACTGCACGAGCTCCATGATCTTCTCATGGCCGGCGCCACTGTTGAACGACAGCTTGATGGCCGGGATGCCCTTGCCGCCGGGGAATCCGGCGTCGGTCAGGACCTTCTGAGCGCCCGCGAGGTCGTACTTCGCATCGGCCCATGCGCCCTTTTCGTAACCCGCGATGCCCGGCGGCAGGATGTTGTCGGCCGGGTCACGCGTGCCCTCGAACACGACGTCGCAGATCGCCTGGCGGTTGATGCCCAGGGAGACTGCCTTGCGGACCGCCGGGTTCTTGAAGACCGGGTCCGTCGTGTTGAAGATCATGTAGTAGGTGGCATCCTCGGCGCCCAGGACGGTCTGCTTGCCCGGGTTGACCGTGTAGCCGTTGTCGGACGTGCCGTACTTCGCCTCGGCGGCCTTGATCTGGCCGGCGCCGATCGGCGAGAAGTCCAGGTTGCCGGCGACGAAGTCGGTGTAGGCAGCCTCGGTGTCCTTGTAGATCTTGAAGTCCACGCCGGCCAGGTACGGCTTGGTGCCGTAGTAGTTGGAGTTGGCCTTCACCTTGATGTACTGGTTGTGGCTCCACGGCTCAGACATCATGAACGGGCCGTTGCCGACCGGCATGTCGCCGAAGGCGACCTTCGTGCCGTTGAAGTCGACGCCGCCCTCGACGAGCGCCTGCGGGACCGGCGCGAGGGCCGGGTGGGCGCACACGAACGGGAAGTCGGCGAACGGCTTGGACAGCGTGACCTCGAACGTGTAGTCGTCGACGGCCTTGACGCCGTCGAGCGTCTTGGTCTTGCCGGCGAAGAGGTTGTCGTAGCCCTTAACGTTCGACAGGTGGTAGCTGATGATCGAAGGATCGGCCTTCTTGGTCAGCGTGTTGACCGTCGTCTGGTCGACGATGCGGGTCCAGGCGTAGACGAAGTCCTTCGCCGTGACCGGCGTGCCGTCCGCGAACTTGCCGTTCTTGTTCAGCTTGAACGTGAACACCGTGGCGTCCGCGTTGGCGGTCCAGGAATCAGCGGCCGCGGGGATGAGCTTGGTGGCGTCCAGCGGGTCGATGCGGGTCAGGCTGTCGAACAGAGCCTGCTCGACCTCGGTGCCCTCGGACTCCTGGGTGTTGTACGGATCGATGTACGCAGGCTCACCGATGTAGAACGACATCGTGCCGCCGGCCTTCGGCGTCCCTGTTGCCCCGGTACCCGTACCCGTCGTGGTCTTCGCGGGCGCGCAACCGGACAGAACGCCCAGCACGAGCACGCATGCAGCCATGACGACTACAGCAGTGCGGAAACGATTCCTCATAATGCGAAAGCCCCCTTCCAGCATTGACAAAAACGTACGGCCGAACCCCTCTCGCGTGCCGATCGCTCTTTCATCCCTCCCCGGCGACGACAGAGACCGGACCCCGCACATGCGGGAGGAGCCGGCCCACCGACTTGCGACGAGCATAGAGCTTGTATGAGTTTCCACCCTTCGTGCGTACGGGGCAAGTGCAACAGCCCTCTTACATCACGCACGACGTGAATGAGGTTGCCTCGAAGAGCGCTGTCGAGGCGCATGAACGGAGCGTGTGAACCGCACCGCCGGATTCAGGCGGAACGGTATGCATCCGTCCCTAGACGGGACGGTAGAACATCATGAGAAGCACGGAGGTCAGCGCCCAGCTCACGGCGAGGCCGACCGTGATGCGGTCGAGGTTCTTCTCGATGATGCTGGTGCCTCCGCCGGCGGACGACATGCCGCCGAACATAGACGAGAGTCCGGTGCCCTTGCCCGAGTGCAGCAGCACGAAGATGATCAGACCGATCGCGAGCAGCACGTGTACCGCGATGAGCAGGTAGATGAGCGCGTCCACGCAGACTCCCTTATGTAGACAACCATCCGCGCCGTCCGGCGCACGACTGAGAGAGTATAGCCGCATGCCTCCACGGGCTCAACCGCACACGGAGGCTACCGCTCGAGCAGGCTCGTCCCCGTCCAGACGTCCGGGGCGGTCAGCCCGACGAGGTCGAGCAGCGTGGGAGCCACGTCGGCCAGCTTGCCTCCCGCTCGCAACCGGCGCACGCCGTCGGCGACCACGATCAGCGGCACGGGATCGGTCGTGTGCGCGGTGAACGGGCTTCCGTCGTCGGCGATCATGCGCTCAGCGTTGCCGTGGTCCGCCGTGATCATCGCAACGCCGCCACGCTGGCCTATCGCCTCGATCACGCGGCCCACGCCGTCGTCGACCGCCTCGACGGCCCGCTTCGCGGCCTCGAGCACCCCGGTGTGGCCGACCATGTCGCAGTTCGCGTAGTTGACGATGTAGACGTCCGCACGCCCCTCATGGATCGCCTCGACCAGTCGGTCGGTCACGCCCGGCTCGCTCATCTCCGGCTGCAGGTCGTAGGTCGCGACCTTCGGGCTGGGAACGAGCACGCGCTCCTCCCCCGGCTTCGGCGGCTCGGCGCCGCCGTTGAGGAAGAAGGTGACGTGGGCGTACTTCTCCGTCTCGGCGATGTGCAGCTGACGCAGGCCCGACTCGGCGAGCACGTCCGCGAGCGTGCAGCACGGGAGGTCCTTGGCGAACGCGACCGGCGCCGGGATCGTGGGGTCGTACTGGGTGAGGCACACGAAGCGCAGCGCCGGCGTCACCGGGCGGTCGAACTCGTCGAACGAGGGATCGACCAGCGCGCGCGTGATCTCGCGGGCGCGGTCCGGACGGAAGTTGAAGAAGACCACCGCGTCGCCGTCACGCATGCGGCCGTCGACACCCTCCACGACCGCCGGAGCGACGAACTCGTCGGTCACCCCGTCGTGGTACGAGCGCTCGATCGCCTCGTCGGCGCTGACGACGGCCGCGCCCTTCCCGAGCACCATGGCGCGCCACGCGCGCTCGACACGGTCGAACCGGCGGTCCCGGTCCATGGCCCAGTAGCGGCCGATGATCGTGGCGATGGCCCCGGTCCCGAGACCCGCCAGCTTCCGCTCGACCTGCTTCAGGAACCCGGAGCCGGACTCGGGCGGGACGTCGCGGCCGTCGAGGAAGCAGTGCACGAACACGCGCCCGGCCCCGCGGGACGCGGCGAGGTCGAGCAACGCGAAGAGGTGCGAGATGTGGCTGTGCACGCCGCCGTCCGAGAGCAGTCCCATGAAGTGAACGGCGCGACCGCCGGCGACCGCGGCGTCGATCGCCTCGAGCAACACGGGGTTCTCGGCGAAGGAGCCGTCCTCGATAGCGAGGTTGATGCGCGTGAGCTCCTGGTAGACGATCCGGCCCGCTCCGATGTTGAGGTGCCCGACCTCCGAGTTGCCCATCTGGCCAACGGGCAGCCCGACGGCGAGGCCGGCGCACTCGAGCGGGACCCACGGCCTGGTCGCGAACAAGGCGTCGAGGTTGGGCGTGTCGGCGAGCGCCTCGGCGTTGCCCTCGGTGGCGTCGGACAACCCGTAGCCGTCCATCACGATCAGCACGGCGGGCAGGTGCAACGCGGCGAGTCGCGCGGGATCCGCCGGGACGAAGAGCTCGTCGCTCACGAGGCGGCGTGCACGATGTCGGAGAACGTTTCGGCCTTCAGCGCCGCCCCTCCGACGAGCGCTCCGTCGATGTCGGGCTCGTTGAAGAACATGGCGGCGTTCTCGGGCTTGACCGACCCGCCGTAGAGCACGCGGGCGGTGACCGCGGCCGGAGGGCCGTACATGGCCCCGATGGTCGCGCGGATCATGCGGGCGACGTCGTTGGCGGTCTCGGGGGTGGGCGTGTGTCCGGTCCCGATCGCCCAGATGGGCTCGTAGGCCACGATGATGCCGGTGGTCTGGTCGGGCGTCAGCCCGGCAAGACCCTCGCGGACCTGGGCACGCACGAAGGCGGCGGTCTCCCCCGCCTCGTAGGTGCCGAGCGACTCGCCGCAGCACACGATCGGCGTGATGTTGTGACGGTGCAGCGCCAGGACCTTGCGGTTCACGGTCTCGTTGGTCTCGCCGAAGTACTCGCGACGCTCGGAGTGGCCGACGATGCAGTAGCCGCAGCGCAGCTCCACGAGCATCCGGGGCGCGATGGCGCCGGTGAACGCGCCCTCCTCCTCCCAGAAGACGTCCTGGGCGCCCAGGCCGATGGGCAGGCGGTCGATCTCGATGATCGTCGACACGGCCTTGAGACCGGTGAGCGGCGGGCAGACGACGACGTCGACCCGGTCGGCGACGTCGGACACCAGGTCCTGGATGTGGTCGACCAGGATCGCGCCTTCACCGGAGGTCGTGAACATCTTCCAGTTGCCGGCGATCATCGGCGTGCGTTCGCTGCGCATGGGTCGCTCCTTGTGCGGTCGGAGTGCGCCGGCCTGACGGCCTCGGCGCGATCGGGTCTAGGCGTCCAGCAAGGCGGCGAGACCGGGAAGCTCTGAGCCTTCGAGCAGCTTCATCGACGCGCCGCCTCCCGTGGACACGAACGTGATGCGGTCTTCGACGTCGAACTTCTTGAGTGCGGCCACCGAGTCACCGCCGCCCACGATCGACGCGGCGCGGTTGTTGCGGCTCACCGCGATGGCGATCTGCTTCGTGCCGTTCTCGAAGGGCGCCATCTCGAACACGCCCATGGGGCCGTTCCAGAAGATCGTCCGCGCGGTCGAGATCGCTCCCTTGAAGAGCTCGACGGTCGTCGGGCCGATGTCGAGCCCCATCTGTCCGGCAGGGATCTCCTCGCGCGACACGATGCGCGTCTCGGCGTCCGCCTCGATGGCATCGGCGATGACGAAGTCGACCGGCAGCATGATCTCGACACCCCTTTCCACGGCCTTGGCGAGCATGGCCTTGGCCGGTTCCACCCACTCGGCCTCGACGATCGAGTCTCCGACCGACACGCCCTTCGCGACCAGCAGCGTGAAGCACATGCCGCCGCCGATGATGAGAGTGTCGACGCAATCCAGCAGGCGGTCGATGACCCCGAACTTGTCGGAGACCTTCGATCCTCCGAGGATCGCCACGAACGGGCGCTCGGGCTTCGTGAGCATGCCGATCAGCGTCTCGACCTCGCGGGCGAGCAGCAGACCGGCGTAGGCGGGCAGGAAGTGCGCCACGCCCTCGGTCGAGGCGTGCGCCCGGTGCGCCGCGCCGAATGCGTCGTTCACGTAGATATCGGCAAGCGACGCCAGAGCCTTGGCGAACCCGGGGTCGTTGGTCTTCTCGCCGGGCTCGAACCGGACGTTCTCGAGCATGATGATCTCGCCGTCGACCATGCGGTCCACCGCGTCGTGAGCTTCCGGCCCGACGATGTCGTCGACGAACACGACGTTGCGGCCGAGGAGGCGCTGCAGCAGCCGGCGGACCGGCCGCAGCGAGAACTGCGGGTCCGGCGCGCCCTTCGGGCGGCCCAGGTGGCTCATCACGATCACGCGAGCGCCATGGTCGACCAGGTAGCGCAGGGTCGGCAGCGCCGCGCGCACGCGGGTGTCGTCCGTCACCGTGCCCTCGGAGAGCGGCACGTTGAAGTCGACGCGCACGAGTACGCGCTTGCCGCGGACGTCGACGTCCTTGATGGTCTTCTTGTCGAACACTCGTCCGCCGCCTAGCCGACGAGCTTGACGAGGTCGACGACGCGGTTGCTGTAGCCGACCTCGTTGTCGTACCAGGAGATGCACTTCACGAAGTTGCCGGTGCCGCCCATGACCATCGTCTGGAGCGAGTCGAAGACCGACGAGTGCTTGTTCCCGACGACGTCGATCGAGACGATCGGGTCGGTGCAGTACTCGAGGATGCCCTTCATGGGGCCCTCGGCGGCGGCCTTCATGGCGGCGTTGATCTCGTCCCTGGTGACGTCGCGGCCGAGTTCGGCGACGAGGTCGACGACCGAGCCATCCGGGGTCGGGACGCGCATCGACATGCCGTCGAGCTTGCCCTTCATGTCCGGCATTACGAGGCCGATCGCCTTCGCGGCGCCCGTCGAGGTCGGGATGATCGAGACCGCGGCGGCGCGCGCACGGCGCAGGTCCTTGTGCGGGAAGTCGAGGATCCGCTGGTCGTTGGTGTACGAGTGGATCGTGTTCATGAAGCCGCGCGTCAGGCCGAACTCGTCACGAAGCACCTTCGCGAAGGGGGCCAGGCAGTTCGTCGTGCACGACGCGTTGCTGATGATGTGGTGCGCGGTGGGGTCGTACTGCTCGTCGTTGACGCCCATGACGATGGTGATGTCCTCGTTGGTCGCCGGCGAGGAGATGATGACCTTGCTCGCCCCCGCGTCGATGTGGGCGTGCGCCTTCACGCCGTCGGTGAAGAAGCCGGTCGACTCGACGACCACGTCCACGCCCAGCTCGCCCCAGGGCAGCAGGGCGGGATCGTGCTGGGCGAGCACCTTGACGACCTGCTTGACGCCGAGCAGCTCGCCGAGCGCGCCCTTGGCGTGGACGATCAGCTCGCCGTCGCCGGCCTCTATGTCGTGGTCGAAGCGGCCGTGCACGGAGTCGTACTTGACCAGGTGCGCCAGCGTGGCCGCGTCGGTCAGGTCGTTGACCGCCACGACCTCGACCGCCGGATCGTTCATGGCCGCCCGGAACACCAGACGGCCGATACGCCCGAACCCGTTGATCCCTATCTTGATGGCCATTCGTGACCCCTTCCGGTCGCGTCGCGCCCTCGCGGGCGCTCTGTCGTTCGATCTCTCACGTCGTACCGGGCCGCCGCTCACGCGCCGGCCCGGGGTACTCCCGTCTTCCTATCGTTCCCCGCCGGTGTCGCGACCGTCAAGCGGGCCGTCTCCGAAGGCGGCACGCGTGCGCAGGTCGGCGGCCATCGCCTCAAGACGCCTGATGCGGTGATACACGGCGGACTTCGAAAGCGGCGGCGTCGCGTACTCGCCGAGCTCCCGGATCGAGACGTCGGGGTGATCCAGCCGCAGCTGCGCGAGCTCCTGCAGTGCGGGCGGTAACCAGTCGAGCCCGTGCACGTCCGCGAGATAGCGTATGTCCTCGACCTGCGCGATCGCCGCGTCCGCCGACTTCTGGACGTTGGCGGTCTCGGCGTTCACGAGGCGGTTGACGTCGTTGCGCATCGACTTGAGGATGCGGACGTCCTCCGTGCGCAGGAGCGCCCGGTGCGCGCCGACGAGCGCCAGGAACGTGACGATGGGCTCGGCACCCTTGAGGTAAACGGCATAGAGCCCGCGGCGCTTCGTCACGCGCGCCTCGATCCCGAAGCGCGCCATGAGCGAGACGAGGTTGCGCGCGTGCTCCTCGGTCTCGGCGGTGAGCTCGAAGTGGAAGTCGCCGTGCGGGTCGGCGACGAACCCGCCGCCGAGGAAGGCGCCCCGGAGGTACGAGACCGCGCAGCAGTCGCGGCGGACGAGCGAGGCGGGGACGCCCGAGGTGAGTCCGCCGGCCTCGTCCAGGATCCCCAGGTCCGCCAGTGCCGGCGGTAGGGCGGGCTGGCTCGGGACGGTGATCAGGTAGTTGTTCGTCTTGTGGAGCACGCTGCGGCGGACCGTCAGCTCCGTCTTGAGGCCGTAGAGCGAGTGCATGAGCTTGATCGCTTTGCGGGCGACGGGCGCCGTCTCGGTCGCGACCTCGACGCGGAACCGCTCCCCGCCCGCGATGTGGAGCGTGCCCTCGACCCGGATGAGCGCGGAGAGCTCGGCCCGGGGGCAACAGGTCCGCGCGGGCATCACCCGCGACAGCTCCTCCTTCACCTCCGCCGTGAAGCTCACGACGCGACCTCTCCGAGGGCGAGCCGGAGCTTGGCCGGACTGTGGTGGCGCGGGTCGTCGGGATCCGTCAGGTCGCGCACGAGCGTCGCGATCCCGTGGGCCGCGATGCGGGCGAGCGCATCGGGGCCGGCCTGCACGGCGTCGAACTCGTGCGGGACCGGGTTGCCCACGCTGTCATGAAGCAGCGCGACATCGATCACGCCATCGAGCCCGTGCCGCACGAGCGCGTCCACGTGGTCGGCGGCATCCATCCCGTTGGTCTCGCCTCGCTGGTTGGCGACGTTGCAGACGTAGACGACGAGGCCGCGGGTCGCGGACAGCGCCTCGGAGATCCCCTCGACGAGGAAGTTGGGCAGGATCGAGGTGAACAGCGAACCCGGTCCGATGACGACCAGGTCGGCGCCGGCTATCGCCTCGGCCGCCGGGGCGTACGCCCGGGCCGGGCTGCCGGACGCGTAGCGTACGCACGCGATCGGGGCCGCGCTCACGGCGACGTTCGACTGGCCGACGACCCGGTTTCCTTCGACGTCCTCGGCCGTCAGCACGACGTCGTCGAGCGTGGAGGGGACGACGCGGCCGCGCGCCTGCAGGAGGCGTCCCGCCTCGTCGAGCGCGGCCGGGAACGACCCTTCGATCTCGGTTAGCGCGGCGATGACGAGATTGCCCAGCGCGTGCCCGGCAAGCCCCTCGCCCTGCGGGAACCGGTAGGAGAACAACCTCGCCGTCGCGCCCGCGGGGTCCGCGGCCATCGCGGCGAGGCAGTTGCGCGCGTCACCGGGAGGCAGCATGCCGAGTTCGCGGCGCAGGTGGCCGCTCGAGCCGCCGTCGTCGGCCATCGTGACGACGGCGGTCGTCTCCCAGCCCTCCTGCAGCAGGCAGCGCAACACGGTGGGGAGGCCGGTGCCGCCGCCGACGGCGACGGCGCGGCGGGAACGTGGGCTCATGAGCGCTCCGCGTCCTTGCGGATGTCCCGGTGGGTCACCGAGATGTCGTACCCGAGCGTGCGCAGGTGGTCCGCGGTCTGTTCGGCGAGCACGACGCTGCGGTGCATGCCGCCGGTGCAGCCGAGAGCGATGGACAGGTGGTGCTTCCCCTCGATCAGGTAACTCGGCATCAGGTCGGCCAGCAGCGGGAGCCAGCGTTCCATGAAACGCTTCGTCTCATCGCGCTCCAGCACGAACCGCTTCACAGCGGGCTCGAGGCCGGACTTGTGGCGCAGACGCGCCACGTAGAACGGGTTCGGAAGGAAGCGGACGTCCATGACGATGTCCGCGTCGATCGGGATGCCGTACTTGAAACCGAACGAGCTGACGGTCACGGACAGCGCGTCCTTGAGGCTGTCGGACAGGAAGCGTCGCCGGATCGCCTCGCGCAGCTGGGCCGGGAGCATCTCGCTGGTGTCGATGATCAGAGCGGCGCGCTCCCGGACGCGGGCGAGCCCGTTCTGTTCAGCGATGATGCCTTCGACCACGGAGCCGCCCTCGCACAAAGGATGGCGGCGGCGAGTCGCTTTGAACCGGTTCACGAGTACCTTCTCGGCGGCCTCGAGATAGAGGATCCGATAGGGCTGACCGCTGGCCTCGAGCTTGTCGAGCTCCTGGAGCAGCGTGCTGAAGAACTCCATCGACCGCATGTCGCACACGACCGCGACACGGTGGATGCGGCTGCCCGGCAGCGCGGTGAGCTCGACCAGCCGCGACAGGAGCGCCGGCGGCAGGTTGTCGATGCAGAAGTAGCCGAGGTCCTCGAACGTGTGGATCGCCTCGGACCGCCCCGCGCCGGAGAGGCCGGTGATGATCACCAGTTCGGCGGGAGGCCGCGGCGCTTCCGTCTCGGCGACTTCGGTGTCGTCGGCCATCGGCCTCTACCTGCCGTTCTTCGTGATCGAGCCGGCGAGGCCGCTGAAGACCGCGACGATGATCGCGGCGACCCCGGTCATGAGCCAGCTGTCGCCCGGTCGGATCGTGGGAGAGAACGCGGAAACGGCCAGGTAGAACATGGCCAGGTTGATGACGACGGTGAAGAGGCCCAGGGTGAGGATGGAGATCGGCAGCGTGAGGACGGTGATGATCGGCTTGATGATCGCGTTCACCAGGCCGAGGACGATGGCGAAGACGCATGCGACGCCGAACGCGCCCCAGGTGAAGGAACCGCCCGGTCCGACGCCCTGGACCGTGATGAGTCCCAGGTACGCGACCAGGAGCACGCCGACCGCCGTGATCGCCGTGCGGAAGAGGAACCGGACCACCTCGACCACCCCCGTCTCGTGAGACCCCCGACCGCCACGTGGGCGCTGCACTTCGGAGTATAGCAACGCCCGGGGGCGTTGGAGGCGGCGACCGGGGAAGATGTGGGCTGTCAGTCGAGCGCCAACTGATCGTCCATCTCCTGCAGCACCGCCTCGACCGTCGCGGCGTCCGTGTCGGCATCGCAGAAACCCATCGACACGGTCAGCGCGTCGCGGTAGGTGCTGATCGTCGGCACGAAGCTCGCGCCGAACGCCGCCGGCCCGCTTATGCGAGCCGCCACCGGTGTGACGCCTCCGAAGGACAGGCGCGCGTCGTCGAGGACGCCGATGTTCGTGAAGACCGGGGACGTCTTGCCCGCGCCGCCCGCGAGCTTCCCGACCGCCGCGAGCATCAGGCGCATCGGCGCGTAGCCCATCTTCGCCATGCCGGCCGCTCCCACGGCGCCGCGGATGCCCCACAGCGTCTCGCGCCACTGCGTTGTCTGCTCGACCATGCGCCCGAGAGTGTCGTCGAAGCCCTCCCCCGTTCTGCTCTCGAGCGCGAGCCAGATGGTCACGGCGAGATTGCTGACGGGAGGCTCGACCTCTCCGGTCACATACCGGCGGTGTTCCGCGGAGAACGACAGAGACATCGGCTTGTCCGAAGGTGGCGGACAGACCCGCACGAGCGCGCGGAAGAACGCGGTCAGCATCATGTCGTTCACGGTCGCGCCGTGCTGCTTGCCGTGACGGGAGATCGTCGCGAACCTGTCGGGGCCGAGACGCAGCTCCCGAAGGGTACGGCCGGCACCGGTCCGGGCCTTTCGGGGAAGGTCCCAGTTCGGCATCGTGGGCCGCGGCTCGCGTTTCGCGTTGCGCCTCTGATCTTCGGACAGCGAGACCCACACGTCGCGCGCTTCGGGCCGAGGCGCGAGGTCGGGTGCGGGCAGGTACGTGGGGTCAGCGCACAGCCGCGTGTAGAGGTCCGCCAGCACGTAGGCGATCTGCTTGGCAGACTGGCCGTCGGCGACGTTGTGGCTGACCTCGATCACGACGTCGTCGTGGTCCGGCGAGCGCACGAGGGTCACGGCGACCTGCGGACCATGGTCCGGCACGCTTGCCGTCTGACACCGCACGGCCTCGGCGTCGGCTTCGTCCGTCTGCACGACCGCGAACGGGATGCGTGCGTCGAGGTCGTCGCGACGCTGCCACCACCCCCGCATCGTCGAGGTCTTCAGCCCGCAGCCGAGCACCGGCTCAGCATCCAGCAGCAGCCGCACCGCCCGTTCGAGTACCCGGGCGTCCAGGCGCGCGTCGAACGTCAGGCGGATACCGAGCTCCATGTGCTGGCCGAACGTCCGGACGATGCTGGTCGCCAGGTCGTTCGACGTGGCCGGGAAACGCGTCGGGATACTCGCAGCATCCGCGTCCATCGTCCGGACCCTCCCCGTCCTCAGGGCCGCCAGGCCCTCCGGCCGATCCCCCTCAGCGCCAGCCCTCCAGGTCGTCGGTCACACGCATCCGACGCTCCGGGTCAGGCGCCGTACGAGTATCTCCGTCAGTTCCCCACGGCGTGCAAGGAAGCGCGGTGAGATCCGCTGGTACACGCCGAGATCGACCTTGCCGAGCTCATCCCAGACAGGATCGGACGGGCTCACGCGGCCCCCCTCGGCGCGGTCCGCTCGACGCCCCTCTAGGCGTCGCCCCCCGGACCGCTCGGCTCCCATGTTCGCAGAAACTCGGCGACATCGCTCGCCAGCTCCGAGGGGATCCCCTTGACTGCGGCGATCTCCTCGGCGCTCGCGGCTCGCAGACGCTTCACCGAGCCGAACGCCTTCACGAGCGCCTGCTTGCGCGTCGGTCCCACGCCGGGTATCTCGTCAAGGATCGACGCGGTCATCGCCTTGCCGCGCAGCTCGCGGTGGTACGTGATGGCGAAACGATGCGCCTCGTCACGGACGCGCTTCACGAGATAGAGCGACGGCGAACCGCCCGGAAGCACGACGGGCTCGTCCCACTCGGGCACGAAGAGCTCCTCTTCGCGCTTCGCGAGCGCGACCACGGGGACCCCGGAGACCCCGATCTCCTTGAGCGCGGCGAGCGCCGCCGAGAGCTGCGCCTTGCCGCCATCGACGAGGATCAGATCGGGCCGTCGGGCGAACCGCGCGCCCTCCTTCGCCTCGCGCACGAACCTGCGCTGCAGAACCTCGCGCATCATGGCGACGTCGTTCGACTCGGGGGTCTCCGCGCGTATCTTGAAACGCCGGTATCCCGACGGGTCCGACCTGCCGGCCTCGAACACGACCATGGACCCGACGGAGAAGCGGCCATGCAGCGTCGAGATGTCGTAACACTCGATCCTCATCGGCGGCACCCCGAGACCCAGAGCGCTCTCGAGCTCGAGCAGCGCCTGGTTGACCCGGTCCTCGTCGTAGCGCGTCCTGAACTTGTAGCGCGCGAGCGCGTGGCGGGCGTTCGTGGCCGCCATCTCGAGGAGGCGGCGACGCTCCCCGCGCTCCGGCCGTTCGATCGTCACCTTCCGCCCCCGGCGCTGCGTGAGCCAGACCTCGAGAGGCTCGGGCTCGGACGGCTTGCCGTCGACGAGTACCTGCCGCGGAACGTGGGACGCCTCGTCGTAGTAGCGCAGCAGGAACGCCTCGATCAGCTCGGCGTCGGAGACGTCGAGCCCCTGGTCGAGGATGAACTCGCTCGAGCCCTGGACGCGTCCCTCGCGGACGTGCACCACGTGCACGCCGGCGATGGTCTCCTCGCGGAAGACGCCGATCGCGTCCGCGTCGAGGCCGCTGGCGCTGACGATCGTCTGGCGCTCCAGGATCGAGCGGACCGCGTCCAGCCGGTTGCGGAACTTCAGGGCCCGCTCGTAGTCGAGCTCGTCCGAGGCCTCCCGCATCCGGCGCTCCAGGTCGCGCGCGACGGTCGACTGCCTGCCGTCCAGGAACGCCTCGACAAGCGAGACGGTGGCGGCGTACTCGTCGCGCGTGATGGCGCCCACACACGGGCCGGGACCCTTGCCGATGTGGAAGTCGAAGCACGGCTTCCCGCTCGGAGCGCCGCCGTGCGCGATCACGCGCTTCCACTCCACGCAGTCGGTGCGACAGATCGGGTAGACGCGCCTCACGACGTCGATGGTCGCGCGCGCGGCCCTGGAGTCCGTGTAGGGGCCGAAGTACGTCGTCCCGGGACGGTGCTTCTCCCGCGTGTACTTGATCGCGGGGAACGGGTCGCCGGTGGTCAACGCGATGTAGGGGTAGGTCTTGTCGTCGCGGTAGTCGACGTTGTAGCGCGGGTGGTGCTCCTTGATGAGCTCGTTCTCGAGGATCAGCGACTCGACCTCGTTGGTGGTGACCACGTAGTCGAAGGTGGCCACGCGCGACATCATCTCGGGGACCATCGCGCGGTCGTCGTGACCCTGCGCGTACTGCTTCATACGTTTGCGGAGCGCCTTCGCTTTGCCGACGTACAGCACCGTGCCGTCGGCGTCCTTCCACAGGTAGACGCCCGGCGCGTCGGGGACCGCCGCCAGCTGCTCGCGTATATGTTCACTGCCGTAGCGGGGTGTCATCGTGGCCCGATTCTACCCTGCGGGAGGCCGGCCGGAAGGGTCCCGGATGCACGGCGACCGGCCGCGCGTCGTGCCGCCGCCGGTCGCCGGGACGTACTTGGCCATCTCCTACGTGTGTACCGTGAACTTCCGGTACGCCGAGTAGGTCGCCGTGTGGAGCGTGCAGGTGTGGTACGCCCTGACCTCGTAGCTCCCCGTGGTGCCGAGCGACGACTTGATCGCGTACGAGGTCGCGCCGGGCGCGAGCGTCACCGTGTACGACCGGTAGAGACGGTACGCGCGACTGTAGTAGCGGTACACGTACACCCTCATCGTCGTGGCCGAGGCGTGCGATGGGGCGAGACTGCCGCGGATGTAGAACGCCTTGTTGTGGCGGATGTAGGTCGTTGAGAGTGAAGGAGTCGAGACCGCCGGCTTCGTCTTCGCCGGGGGGACGTTGACCGTCAGGGCCCGGGCCACCGTCGGCTGCTCGAGGACCCCTGTCGCGCTCAGCGAGTAGACCTCGAGGGTGTGGAGCCCCGGGAGCGCCGGAAGCGGGAACGACGCGGCCGTGGTCGCGGCGAAGTCGTTGGAATCCCAGCGGTAGTACGTGGTCCCGCCGGGCTGGTCCCTCGATACGGTGATGGTCGGCGTGGCCGTATAGGCGCCGCCGGTCCCGGGCGTGCCGCTCACCGCGATCGTGGTGACGGGCGCCGGGCCGGGAGTCGGGATCGCGACCGTGATCGTCTTCGTGACGTGGGGCGTCTCGGCGACGCCCATCGAGTTGGCCGAATACACCTCGATCACGTGGGTGCCTTCGAGCGCGGGCACGTCGAGCGTGGTGAGGGCGCTCGACGCATAGGTGCCCGAGTCCCAGCGGTAGTAGGTCGTGCCCCGAGCCGTGTCGCGCGACACGGTGATGGTCGGCATGGTCGTGTAGACGCCACCCACCGGAGTGCCGCCGGTGACGATGATCGTGGAGACAGGAACGGGCGGGATCACGGTGGCCCGTGCGGCGACGGCCAGCTCGCCGTAGCCTGCGCCCGCGCCTTGGTCCCATGCCTGCACGATGTAGTTCGCGACGCCGTCGAGCGGAGCGGCGTCATCGAAGCTTGTCGCCGTGGCGCGCGTGTCCGTCAGCTCCACCCACGTGTCGGGTGCCGACTCGGACGCGCGCCAGACGCGGTAGCTGACCGTGCGCTCCTCGTCGGCGGAGGACGCGGCCGTCGAGCGCGCGGGGACTCTCCACGAGAGATGGACCCCCGAGGGCCCTACGGCGGCCGCGAGGTTGCGCACCGGGCCGTACTTGTAGCCCTTGATGGTCACGTCGTCGATGGTGGGGCCCTCGAACGGGGAGCCACCCCCCGCCACGTAGAACTGGAAGCTGACCTCGCCGCCGGTTCGGGACAGGTCGATCGCGTTGCCCCCCGCCCCCGGAGCCGTCAGCGCGTAGCTCTTCGGGGTCCACACGGTGGCCGTGGCCTGGTCACTGTGCGCATCCCAGGACCCGGTCCCCGCGGCGCGCCATTTCACGATGAAGGCATCGTAGTCGGCGGGGCCGATCGACGGCATGAGGTACTGGTAGTCCAGCGTGGCGGAGTAGTAGTCCTTCAGTTCGGAGACGTCGAAGGTCGCGAGCCCGCCGGTGAACGCCGGGTACGTGTGGCTGAAGTCAGCCCAAGCGGTCGAGACGTTCCAGGTGCCGGCGGTGGCGGTGCTCGTCGTGATCCAACTCGCGTCCGGCCGTCCCCCGGCGCACCACAAGCCGTGCGTCCCCGAGTGGGAGCGGCCTGTGGCCGTGACACGTCCCCAGTACGCGGAGGGAGGGACGGGAAGGCCCGTGAGGTCGTCGAACGTGGTGATCCAGTCGAGGGTGAGCCGGGCCGGAGCCGTCGCGCCCTCGAAGGTCTCCGTGGCCACGACGGACATCGGGCCGATGCCCGGCTGCCCGGCTGCCGACGCCATCGCCGGCGCGACCAGTGTGAGGACGACGAACAGCATCGCGAGCGGAGCTGCGAGCCATGTGCGCTGCGTCATCGGACAACCACGCTCCTACTGAGAGATGTGTGTCGCTGCGACCTGCTCCGCGAGCTTCACCGCTGCCGTCTTCTGAGCAGCAGCGGCGCCGCGGACCACGGTCACGACGACCTCGAACGAGAAGCGGCCGCGGCTGAACGACACGCAGGCGAGGTGCGATCCGTCGGTGCCGAATCGGCCCGCAAGGTCCGCGACCCTGACACCGCCCGCATCCTTCGGGAATGCCTTCGACAGACCCGCCACCCACTTCGTGGCACCCGACACCGTACGCATGTCGAAGACGCTGATCTCGACACGGCGGATCGTGAGCCGGACGGTCCGGTCGGAGGGCTCGGCGGACACGATGGCGCTGGCCGTCGACGTCTCGACTTGGGCGAGGCGATAGCCCGATGCCGCGGTAGGCAACAGCGTTCCGATGTCCGCGACGGCCCTCGTGTACGTGTCCGTGGTCACGGTCGAGCCCCGGGAGACGGGCTTCGCCAGTTCCGCCAACTTGGCCTTGGCCGCAGCGCTCCCGCTGCCCGCGGCCGACGTCAGGAGCGCCGTCGCCTGAGTCGTGTCGCCTGACGCGAGTGCCTTCAGCCCGGCCAGGTAGTCGGCCTCCCCCGCGGGCAGCGTGATGACCGTGCCCGGGACCGGAGCAGGCCTGCGCGCAAGCATCGAGAAGGCAAGACCCGCGGCGACGATGACGACCCCGAGTGCGAGCGCGGTCAGCCCGATGCGCACGGCGGCCCGGGGCCGTCGCTGCGTGGCGTGGCGCCTCCCGGACCCGGGCTCGGCCATCAGCTCGCCCCCTTGCTGACGTACGCCTCGATGCCCGACGCGACGGCTTCGGGGTCGAGATGGTCGACCGATCGTTCGGCGGCGTGGCGGAACGCGGCCTCGGCCATCGCCGAGAACGTCACGAGGTCGGCGCCCGACGCTGCGACCAGCGGCGCCAGTTCGGGACCGTCGGCCCGGAAGCGCGAAGGGCCCTCGATCGAGGCGGAATCGAGCCATGACTGCACCCATCCGGCGTCGAAGGCGGTTGCCCCGCCGTACAGCGGCGTCAACTCCGGCATCGACCAGTCGACCTGTTCCGCGGCGGCGAACTGCTCCTCGAGCTCGACCGTGCGGCCCTTGAACACGGCGACGACCATGACGCCCCCCTCCGCGATGATCCAGCGCAGTTCCGTGAGAGAAGCGAGCACATCCATCTTCGTCTGCTGATCGAGGAGGGGCCACGCGTCGAAGTTGTCATAGATGATGGTGATGTTGTCCCACCGGGCGTTCATGAGGCGAAGGACCGCGCCGAGCGTCTTGCGCGGCGCCTTCGTCACCTTGAGCTCCTGGGCGGTCAGAGATTCGCCGTATGCGCCGAAGCCCTCCAGCGCGCGCGAGATGACCGGGGACAGCCGGGTCCGCGCGAGGGCGAAGAGGTAGTCGCGCATCAGGGCGTCGCGGGGGCGCACCGGCTCCGCGTCCTCGCCTTCCGTCGCGGCTTCGTCAGCCGCACCGCGTGCGACGGGCTCGGCGGAGTCGGGCGACTCCTCCCCTTTCTCGGGGTCGACCTGCTGCGCGACCTGGCGCAGGTAGGCCTCGTGCACGACGGCATCCAGTTCCGCGACGGAGACCGGCTCGGAGCCGACCTCCAGATAGCGGTCGACCGCGGCGTGCGGGTCGTCGGCGAAGGAGTGAGCCGCCTCAGCCAGCTCCTCCGGCGTCACGTGTGCGTACTCGGGCAGCTCCGTGTCGGGCGTCTGCAACTGCGCGCCGAACCACTCCGCCAAAGTCAGGGGAAGGTCCACCGCGGCGATCAACTCGGCGAGTTCGGCGAGGGTCGCCCGGATGCGACCCAGCTTCATCATCTCCAGCGGGATGCTCAGGGCCATGATGCCCAGCCCGGGCTCCGCTGTCCGCGCGAGGAAGTCGTTCTGCGCGACGCGGTAGTAGTACTCGGGGACCTCGTCGACCATCGTCACGAGCACGGGACCGGAGCGCCGGCGCGCCCGCAGCGTGGCGGAGAGCAGCCGGTTCGCGGCCGCGCGGGTCACGAGGCGCATCCAACCGGGATCGGCACCGCAGGGGTCGACCGGCGGGAACGGATTGGCCACCAAGCCGAGGCTCGTGTAGTCGGTGGTCCCAGGCGTCACGGTCGTGTCGGACACGATGTCTCCTCGGGTTCGTCCGGTTCGTTCACACAGCAAACGCGGCACCATCCGGTGATGCCGATTCGGGGTGCGGGGCCCCGGACTCTCAAGTCCGGGGCCCCTCCCCTCACCGATTCAAGGAAGCGGCGATCACGCGTGCTACTTGTTGTGGCAGCGTTCGCACACGCCACGGTTGTCGAAGCGCAGGATCGCGCCGGAGTAGTTCGGGGCGACGCCGAGCGGGTTGGTCAGGCTGCCGGGGTTGGCCGGGTTGCCGGGAGCGAGCTTGACCGGACCGAAGCCGCCGGTGGTCGGGACGATGTCCGCGACCGCCCAGCCGGTCATGGTCGAGTTCGAACCGTGAGCGCGGTGGCACGTCAGGCACGAGATGTTGCCCGTGGTGTCCCAGATGACAGCGGACGTGTGGGTCTTGCCGGAAGCGACCAGACCGAAGCCCATCTCGAGCGGCAGGCCGGGATCGTTGAGCACGGGCGTGTTGAGGGCCCGGTTCGCGGGATCGAGGCTCGTGCCGACGGAGAGCGCGATGTCCACGGGGTGGCGATGGCGGACCTTGGCGCCTTCAGCAGTACCGTAGGTGTACGCGGTGAGGCTGCTGTCCTTGGAGCCGTCGGTCACGTTGTAGTCCGTGTGGCATGCCGAGCACCACGTGGACATCGCCCTGCCGGGGAGCTTCGCGTACTCGGGCGCCGTGTAGTTCGGGACGTAGTTGGCGATGTCCGCCGCTCCCAGCGCGCCCTTCTTGAATCCGCCGAACGGGAAGCCCTGCTCGTTCGAGATGACGTAGGCGTTCGGGGTGTTGTTCCCGACGTAGCCGCCGACGGTCACCCCGTTGACCTGGTCCTTGAGCAGGCGGTAGTTCGAGCTGCCGTGAGGATCGTGGCAGTCGTTGCAGCCGAAGCTCGCCATGGGCGTGAGGTTCGACGCGCCGCCGTTCGGATCCGCGTAGCCCCAACGGACCAGCGACCCTTGGACGGTCCCCATGTTGTGCGACGACATGACTGGAGAGGCGGACGAGCCGATCTTGTCGAAACCGCCGCCGTTCAGTGTCGTGTCGTACGAGGAGTTCGTCGCTGCGAAGATCGTGGTGCCGTTGGGCGATGCGGTGGCCGTGCCCGAAGGGCCCGAGTCGTAGATGCCGTTCTGGACGTTCGTGCTGGCGCCGGGTGCCCCGTTGCCGTGGCAGGCGTAGCAGAAGTCCGTCATGTTCGTGGCGCTCGAGACCAGCAACGCGCTCGCGCGCTGAGCGCCCTGCAGGTCGGTCCAGCCGGTGGTCGAGAACGACGTGTGGGCGCGGTGGCAACCGGCGCAGGCGTCGGTGTCACTGAGGTACCCGCCGTGCGGTCCGAAGTTGGCGAACGCGACTCCCGCGGTGGCGAAGACGATGGCGCACGCGGTCAGTAGTACGAATGCGATCCTTTTCACAGTACTTGTCACCTCCGTTGCTTCCTCTAGTGGACCGCGCACGCGATGCACGGATCGAAGGACTGGGCGACACGCAGGACCTCGACGCCGCTGAGCGCGGCGCGCTTGCCTGTGGTCGCGTCGGCCGCGATGGTCACGCCGGCGTTGAACGGCACGCCGATCATCGCCTGCTCCATCGCACCGCGATGTACCGCTCCGCTGTTGTCCAGCGGGATGACCGTCGTGTCGGTGCCGCCGTCCTTCGGGGAGCCGTTCCAGGTCGTCGGGACGACGCACTGGTACGAGACGATCTTGCCTGAGGCCGCCGTGACGAAGTGGCCCAGAGCGCCACGCGGGGCCTCGGTCAGGCCGTAGCCGGAGACCACACCCGGAGGCGGAGTCGTGTCGCGGTAGAACTTCGGCTGGCTGCCGTTGGACGGCCAGAGCGCCTTGAGCTCGTCGATCCAGCCACCCGCGAACGAGATGTGGTCCGAGTCGGTGCCCTTGGTCGCGCCACCCACGAGGTAGTTGATCATCCAGAACGACTCGATCGCGCGGGCGCGCAGGCGGTCCATCGTGGAGAGGCCGCCCTTCATCGCGAGGATGTGGCCCCCGACAGCGGTCAGAGCGCCGGCGCCGAGCGTGCCGACGAGACCGGCCTGCAGATCACTGTGGATGACGGTCGTGTCGAGCCCGGTCTGGCCGGCGTTGAGATAGAGGTCGCCATAGGCGCCCGTGACGCCGGCGTGGCCGGTCGTGACGAGGTTGCCGCCGTTGACGAGGTACTTGCCGTTGACGACCATGCGCGCCAGCGGGCCGACCTCCATCGCGTTGCCGTTCCAGCGGGGGGCCTTCATCCAGGAGTACTTGGTCGTCTCTTGGTTGCGGACGGGCTCGGTCGCGTCGACGGAACCCGGATACGCCACGTCGCCGCCCTCGTAGCCGTGCGTGTTCGCATAGCGCGAGCGGGAGATGACCTCCTTGAGGTTCCCCTCGACCGCGGTCTTGGCTGCGGTGAGGTTCGCGCGGTTGATGAGCAGGTCGCCGCTGGTGCCGTCCTTCAGCACCCAGCCGCCCTTGATGGCGAGCGTGCCGGCCGCCTTGTTGGTGCCCGTGCCCGGGAACGCTCCCCAGGCCAGGAAGTTGCCGAGGCCACCGCCGTAACCCTCACCCTGAACTCCACCTGCAGCGTTCAGGACGTTGTCGTACTGCGGATACAGGTAGGACAGAGCGAGCGCCAGCGGGATGTACTCGGAGATCACGAAACGACCGACCTCTTCGATCATCCCCCGGTAGGCGTCGCACTTCGCAATGAAGTCCGCGCGGTCCTTGAACCGGTTCGTGGTGCCGCCGGCGACCGACATCGACATCATCGGCATGCGGCCTGCGAACAGCGCGCCCGCCTCGAGTGCCAGACGGCGGATGCGCAAGGCCTTGACGTACTGCTTGATGACGGCGGACCACAGCTCTGCCGGAACGCCGTTGGAGTCGACGACCGGGATGGTCTTGCCGGCGCTCTTCAGCGCGTTGTGGTACTGGGCGTCCGGGAAATACGGGGTCCACGGCGGGATCGGCGGGCCCTGGACGTAGCTCTGGGCCACCAGGTGATAGAAGTGGGTCAGGCTCGACATCAGGAACTCGGACGCGAGAACGATGTTGCGGACCAGCACCGCGGCTTCCGGCACACCGTCGCCTGCAGGGTTCCCGACCTCATCGGTCTGCGCGAAGGTCATGTAGCCGTTGCTGACACCCAGGACGCTGTCGGCCGCGAACGTCGAGGCCGTCCCGTGCGGGACGGGGCAGACGCCGCAGATGCGCTGGGTGAACGTGATGGCGTCGTTGACACGACGGCCGATCAGGAAGTTCTCGAAACCACGCCACAGGTTGCCGTGAGCGTTCGCCTCGGTGATCTTGCCGGTGACGCTGTCGACCGAGACCTTCACGCCGAGGTGTCCCTCGATGCGGGAGATCGGGTCTACTTCGTACTTCAGAGTTGCCATGTGTGTTCCTCCTCTCGCATCTCTAGCGGACTACGAACGGGGTGAAGGCGTCCGGGTAGCCCTTTTCGGTGCAGCCCATGCACGGAGCGCCGGCGGTCATGCAGAAGCCGCCGATCTTGGTCGTGCCGTCGGTCGACTTGTAGGCGAGCGCCTCGACGGCGTCGTTCAGGCCGGCCGCGGTGTTCTGCGGCTGCTGCGAGTTCCAGCCGTGACGGCCGCAGAGCGACATCGTCGACAGGCCCTTGCAGCCGATGTTCTTGAGGCAGCCGTCGTCGCCGGGCTTGCTGGCGAAGATGCGGGCGGCGTACTTCGGGTAGCGCGGGCAGTACTTGCCGTGAAGGAGGTTGCCGTACACGGCGGTCAGACGGCGCTGGCTGTCGACGCCTCCGACGATGCTGAAGTCCGAGCCGAGGATCCCGAGGGCTCCGGTGGTCGGTACGGCGGCGCCGGGACCGGTCACGACGTCGACGAGCCACGCCACGACGGTCAGCGTGAACCACCACGGGTTGGCGGGGCAGCCGGGGACGTTGACGACCTTGCCGGCCGCGGCGGTCGCGGGGGCATGAGCGCCGCCGACCGCGCCACGAGCGATGAGGAAGTCGTAGACGCCCTTGGCGCCGGTCTGGCCCATGGCGTTCCTGCCGTTCGAGGGCAGGTCCGGGCCGATGCAGGCCGGATAGCCGCCGAACGCGGCGCACTGGCCGATGGCGATGACGGCCAGGCAGTGCGCGTTGGTCGCGAGCTTCTCGACGACGTCGTCGAAGCTCAGGTCGATGTCGGTGTCGTGCGTGCCGTCCTTGGCGATCGCGCACCACGGAGCGTTGCCGGTCGAGCCGGCCTTGCCCCAGTAGCCGCCGCCGCTGAAGTCCTGCACGGCGCCTTCGACCACGAGGACGAAGGGGACCTGGTTCGCGTCGGTGCGGGTCATCTCGTTGCTCAGGTACGCGTACGCGCCGTCGCCGCCCATGCCCATGACCGTCTCATGGTATTGAAGGTCGATGAAGTCGATCAGGACATCGGCGATGTTGACGGCGTACGGGCTGCCGTCGACGTTCAGATGGTTCGAGTTCAGCGTGCGATGCCCGTTCGGGTGCGTCACCGAAACGGCGCTGAGCGCCGCCGCAGCAAGCGGCGTTGACAGAACGCCGGCCCCGCCGACGACGGCGAGCGCCTGAGCGGTGGTCACGTCGCCGAGCGGTGAACCCGGTACCGCGACACCCGTCGCGTCTTCGAACAGGCTCAACAACGACGTCGAGCACCCGGTGCACTCAGCACCGTGCACCCACACGACCTTGGGCTTGGTGGTCCAAGCCGCTCCCGCCCACGGCCCTCCGTGAGCGAACGCTTCGGTCACCTTCGCAAGATCCATCTGGCCCATGCCAGTGGCGGCTGCGAGCAGACCGAGGGTCGTGACGAATTCCCTTCTGGTTACTGCCATGCTTTTCCAACCTCCCTCTGCACTCTCCCTAGAAACTGCATCAAAATGTTCAAACCAGGGATAGAAACGGGAAGCGCCACCTCCTTTGCGTGTCAGGGTTCCCTGGACAGCGGGTGGAGATGGCGCTTGCGTGAAACGAGATGCACGGAGCGGAGCGACTGCGCCACGAAGGGCCTGTCACTTCTCACTCCGCACAGGTCACGAGTGCCGGCTCGGGCCCGCGGAGAATATTCGGTTGGTGGTAAGGATCAAGGTGGTCGTGACGCCTAGTGCGATCCCTGCCTAGATAAGAACTCCCTCACATTGCGCACATGCAATATCCATGCCCGCATCACACGAACGCCCCTTCTATTTCTTCTTCAGCGGGAAGTGCTCGAGAAACTCGGTCGAATTGAGGACGTCGATCTCCAGGATCTTCGCCAGTCGGCGGAGCTCCGGGCTCTCGGTGCACAGGTACTTCACGCGCTGTGCAGCCGCGAGGACGACCGACTGGTCCTGCTCGATGTCGAGGCGCTCCTTGAGGGCGCGCGCGTCCTCGGGAGAGTGCTCGGTCGCTTCGAGCAGTTCGGAGAGCATGATGTCGCCCTCTGAGCGTTCCCGCAGGCGTTCGTAGTCCTCCTCGGAGACGAACCAGGTGCGCCGCTTGCCCTTCATGCGCGAGACCACGCCCGCGTCGAGCATCGCCTCGACGAAGTCGTACGTCGCGTAGAACTTCTTCGTGCGGAAGAAGAGCGGCAGGAGGAGCAGCGGGAGCAGGAACAGCAACCACGCCGGCTGCTGCGGCAGGATGTGCGGTAGCGGACTGACGTTCACCGTCCACCCCCACGCCTGGACGCGGACGTTCTTGTTGTCGGTCACGAACAGGACCGACCTGTCCCCCACCGAGACGTCGTTGGGCAGATTGAACTGGCCCTCGGCCACGCCACGCTCTCCGAACGTGGCCGGCGTCGTGCCGCCCACCGTGAAGATGCTGACGTCGGAGGAGAGGACGTCGACGATCGCGAAGGCGTCGACGGTCCCCGATGCGGAGTTCGTCGGGGGGTTGACGAAGGCCAACCCGCGCGGCAGACCCGAGACGGCGACGAAGCGTTTGAACGTGCCGTCGAGTCCGAACACCTGGATGCGCCGATTGTTGCTGTCCACGACCCACAGCTCGTCGTTGTGGACCTTGATCGAGTTCGGGAACTGGAACTGGCCGGGAAGGTCGGTGACCGTGTTCGCGACCCCGGCGCTGCCGAACGATCGCACGAACGATCCGTCAGGCGCGAACGTCAGGATGCGCTGACCGTTCAGGATCTCCGCGACGTACAGGCTCCCGTCGGGGGCGAACCCCAGAGCGATCGGGACCCACTGATCGCCGTGGGTGTCGAACTTCGGAAGCTCCGACTTCGGGAGCTTGGGATCGAACACGCCGACGAACTCGCCCGACTCCTTGAACATGACGACCGCCCGCTCGCGGCGATCCGCGACGTAGAGCAGCCCGCTCTTGGGGTTCTTGGCGATGTAGAGCGGATCGGTGAGGTGGCCCGCTCCGAAGGTGCGGACGAACGCCCCGTCCTGCTTGAACACGAAGATGAGACCCGCCTGCGCATCGCTGACGAAGACCTGGCCCGAGTCGGCCAGGACGCCCACCGGCGACTGGAGGTGGTTCGCGGCGGTACCCGCGAAGGAGAACAGATAGGTCGGCGCGGTCACCGTGTCCTGCGGCAGGGCCCTCATGTCGATGCGGATGCTCTTCGTGGCCCTGAAGTTCCAGTACCACAGCCCCAGCAGCACGAGCGCGATCGCAAGGACTGCGAGCAGCGCGGCCTTCCGCCTCTGACGTCTCTTCACTTGGCCGCCTTCTTGTCGGCCGCTGCTTGCGCGCGCTTGAGCGCGGCGGCGGCGGTCTGGTCACCCGGCTTGATCTTCGCGGCGACGGTGTACGCGTCGACCGCGCCGGCGGAGTCGCCCGCGCGCTCGAGGAGCTGACCGTTGAGCATGGCGGCGTCGAAGCTGTCCGGCCGGATGGAGCGCGCGATCCGCACGGCGTCGACGGCGGCGGACGCCTCGTCCGAGGCGGTCGAGGCCGCGACGGCCTGCCCGTACCAGGTCTCGAACGCGCCCAGGGAATCCAGCGCCGCCTGCGCCTCGGGGTTGTCGGGAGCGCCGTCGAGGGCCGCCCGGAAGTCCCACGCCGCGCTCACCTTGTCGCCGGCGGCCAGGTACAACCTGCCGCGTTCGAAGTGCGCCTCGGGGAACCGCGGATCGAACGCGAGCGCGATGTTCAGCTGCTCCATCGCGGAGTCCTTCTGGTCCAGACCGATGTAGGTCTGGGCGAGTCGGAGGTAGGTGTCGGATGCGTCCTTCTTGATCCGGATGGCTGCGTTGAAGTAGCCGGCCGCGGCGACGTAGTCCTTCTGTATCAGGGCGATCTGCCCCATGTTGAAGAACGCCACCTCGCGCCGCTGGTTGACCTCGGGCATGTCGCTCGCACCGGTGAGGTCGATGACCCGCTGCCAGTGGAGCGCCGAGTCCTTGTAGTCCTTCTGGATCAGCTCGATGGTCGCGAGGTTCTCGAAGGCGCCGATGTAGTTGGGGTCGAGCCGGAGTGCGGACGCGAGCTCGCCCTTGGCCTCATCGAGCATACCCGCCGCCGCGAGCGCTTCAGCCAGCCGCGAGTGGAGCGTCGCGTCCTTGGGGCTCGCGTTCACCTGCTTCTGGAGCGCGTCGACGACCTGGAGCGCGGGGGACGACAGCCGCGCGGACTGCCCCTGAGCGTAGACGCTCCAGGCGAAGAACGCCGCGAGAAGGACGAGGGACACACCCACGGTCCACACGCCGACGGACAGCCAGGTGTCGATCTTGGCTGAACGGGCGGGATCATGATCGGGCGAAAGGGCGGGAGCGCTTGACGGCGAGGCGACCTCGCCGGTCCGGACCGGATCCATGTGTCTCCAGGAGCTCAGTGCGGACCGGTCCTGCCGGGGATTTGTCCGGCCCGCCTTGGAAAACGTTTCCGAGTATGAACCCGCATCGCGGGGTGTCAACGCGCATCGGACCTGGTCGGGTGTGGGGATCCGCCAACGGCGGCGCTGCGTCGCTGAGCGGTTTCCTCAGCCCCCCAACGGTGCCCCACGTGCGATACGCGAATTGCATGCCAAGGAACCGCGCTCGGCGGGATCCGCCCGGAATCGCGACCTCGCGCTATCGCTTGCGCGCGGACGTCGCCTTCTTGGGGGCCTTCCCGCCACGCTCCGGGGCCACGCTCGCTCCCCTGCCCTCGAGCACGGGCTTGAGGAACCTGCCGGTGTGCGAGGTCGGATGCGCGGCGATCTCCTCGGGCGTGCCGACCGCGACGATCTCGCCGCCACGGTCCCCGCCCTCAGGTCCGAGGTCGATGATCCGGTCGGCGCACTTGATGACGTCGAGGTTGTGCTCGATCACCAGCACCGTGTTGCCGTTGTCCACAAGGCGCTGCAGCACGATCAGGAGCTGCCGAACGTCATCGAAGTGCAGGCCGGTGGTCGGCTCGTCGAGGATGTAGAAGGTCCTGCCGGTGCTGCGCCGCTGCAGCTCGCTCGACAGCTTCACGCGCTGGGCCTCACCGCCCGACAGTGTGGTCGCAGGCTGACCGAGCTTGATGTAGCCCAGACCGACGTCGTAGAGCGTCTGCAGTTTGCGCTTGATGGGCGGGATGTTCTCGAAGAAGTGGACGCCCTCCTCCACCGACATCGCGAGCACGTCGGACACGGTCTTGCCCTTGTAGGTGACCTGCAGCGTCTCGCGGTTGTACCTCTTCCCCTTGCAGACCTCGCACGGGACGTAGACGTCGGGAAGGAAGTGCATCTCGATCTTGATCTGCCCGTCACCCTTGCACGCCTCGCACCGCCCGCCCGCGACGTTGAACGAGAAGCGCCCGGGCGAGTAGCCGCGGACCTTCGCCTCATGCGTGGACGCGAACAGCGAGCGGACGTCGTCCCACACGCCGATGTAGGTGGCCGGGTTGCTGCGAGGAGTCCGACCGATCGGAGACTGGTCGATGACGATGACCTTGTCGATCTGCTTGAGGCCCTCGATGCGGTCGTAGCGGCCGGTGCGACGGCGCGTGCGCGACACGGAGTTGGTGAGCGCGGGCGCCAGCGTGTCGGCCACCAGCGACGACTTGCCGGAGCCGGACACGCCCGTCACGACGACCAGCTGTCCGATCGGGATCTCCACGTCGATGCCCTTGAGGTTGTGCTCGGCCGCGCCCTGGATCGCGATGACCCCTCGGTCCGCCGGACGGCGCTCGGCCGGGACCGGGATCGCCCGCGCGCCCGAAAGGTAGGCGCCGGTCAGCGACTCGGGACACTCGAGGATCTGCTCCGGGGTGCCCTGACAGACGATCTGGCCGCCGTGCTCTCCGGCACCCGGGCCCATGTCGACCACGAAGTCCGCGGCGCGGATCGTCTCCTCGTCGTGCTCGACCACGATGACCGTGTTGCCGAGGTCGCGCAGGCGCTCCATCGTCGCGATGAGGCGCGCGTTGTCCCTCTGGTGCAGCCCGATCGAAGGCTCATCGAGGATGTAGAGAACGCCCATCAGCCCCGAGCCGATCTGCGTGGCGAGCCGGATGCGCTGGGCCTCGCCTCCCGAAAGCGAGGCCGTGCCGCGCTCGAGCGTGAGGTAGTCGAGTCCGACGTCGACCAGGAATCGCAGCCGCTCGACGATCTCCTTGATCACGCGGCGGCCGATCTGCTCCTCGCGGTCCGTCAGTACGACGTGGTCGAAGAACTCGAGCGAGTCCTTGGCGGAGAGCGCCGTCACCTGCGCGATGTTCCGGTCGCCGAAGGTGACGGCGAGGATCTGAGGCTTCAGGCGCGTCCCGCCGCACGCGGCGCACGGGATGATCGCCATGTACTCCTCGAGCTTCTCCTTGCTGCCCTCCGACTCGGTCTCCTCGTAGCGGCGGGTGACCGCGTTGACGGCCCCCTCCCACTTCGAGAACCAGTGCGTCTCGCGTCCGTCGCGCGTGTGGTAGTCGATGCGGATCTTGGTGTCGCCCATCCCGTAGAGCAGCGCGTCCCGAACCTGTGTGGGCAGGTCGTGCCAGGAGGTATCGGTCGAGACGCCGAAGTGGGCGGCGACGGCCGCGATGAGCTGCGGGTAGTAGTTCATGCCGCCGGAGAACGGCTTGATCGCGCCCTCAGCGAGCGAGAGAGAGCCGTCGGGGACGATCAGGTCCGGGTCGGGCTCGAGCCGTGATCCGAGGCCCATGCACTCGGGACACGCGCCATAGGGGCCGTTGAACGAGAAGTCGCGGGGCTGCGGCTCCTCCATGCCGAGGCCGTGCACGGGGCACGCGTACGCCTGCGAGAACGACAGTTCGTCCCCGCCCTCGGGGGCGATGAGCAGCGTGCCCCCCGCGAGGCGCAGCGCCATCTCCACGGAGTCGGTGAGGCGCGCGGCCAGCCCGTCCTTGATCACGAGACGGTCGACGACGACCTCGATGTCGTGCTTGTACTTCTTGTCGAGGACGATCTCCTCGTCGAGGCCGCGGACCTCGCGGTCCACCCGGACGCGCGTGAACCCCTCTTTCTTGAGGTCCTCGAGCAGCTTGCCGTACTCGCCCTTGCGCCCCTTCACGACCGGCGCCAGGACCTGGAACTTCGTGCCCTCGGGCATCTCGACGATGCGGTCGACGATCTGCTGCGGCGTCTGGCGCTCGATGACGCGGCCGCACTCGGGACAGTGCGGGATGCCGACGCGCGCGTAGAGCAGGCGCAGGTAGTCGTAGATCTCGGTCACGGTGCCGACGGTCGAGCGCGGGTTCTTGGAGGTCGTCTTCTGGTCGATCGAGACGGCCGGCGACAACCCCTCGATGTGGTCGACGTCCGGCTTCTGCATCTGACCGAGGAACTGGCGGGCGTACGCGGAGAGCGACTCGACGTAGCGGCGCTGGCCCTCGGCGTAGATGGTGTCGAACGCGAGCGAGCTCTTGCCGGAGCCGGACAGGCCGGTGATCACGACGAGCTTGTCGCGCGGGATGTCGAGGTCGAAGCCGTTGAGGTTGTGCTCGCGGGCGCCGCGGATCGAGATGAAGTCGAGTGACACGGTTCCGGTTCCTTCCGTGTGAAGCGTTTCCAGGAGCGGTTTCTGACGAACCTTCATTGTACGCAGGACGGCAATCGAACACCTGTTCGTATCTTCACTGTACACCAACGGCGTTCGTTTCCTCCGTGTCTCGGGCGCTCGCGGCCGCTTCACCGCCCCGAAACGCCGGCGAAACATAGGACCAGTACGGTGTCCGCGGGTGGCCCTGCGCGTGGCCGCCCCGCCGTTCCCCGAGAAGGAGGCCGTCCGATGCCGGCAGTCGACACCGGTTCCACCGCCTGGATGCTCGTCTCGACAGCGTTGGTGCTGTTCATGACTCCGGGGCTCGCTCTCTTCTACGCGGGCATGGTGCGCAGCAAGAACGTGCTGTCGTCCACCATGCATTCCCTGTTCGCGATGGGTCTGGTCTCGGTGATCTGGGCGGTGATCGGCTACACGCTGGCCTTCGGCGGCGACCACGCGGGTCTGATCGGCGGGCTCTCCCACCTCGGGCTGGGAGGGGTCCTCGGCTCCGTGACGGGCACCGGATCCTCGGCGATCCCGACGAGCGTCTTCGCCATGTACCAGGGCATGTTCGCGATCATCACGGTCGGCCTGATCTCGGGCGCCGTCGCCGAACGCATGCGGTTCAAGGCATTCGTCGCCTTCGCCGTCCTGTGGTCGCTGCTCGTCTACAGCCCCCTGGCCCACTGGGTCTGGGGCGGCGGTTGGCTCCAGAGGCTCGGCGCGCTCGACTTCGCGGGCGGCACCGTCGTCCACGTGGCCTCGGCGGCCGCGGCCCTGGCGGCGGCCCTGATGCTCGGCAAGCGCAAGGGCTACGGCACCGAGGAGCTGCGGCCGCACAACGTCCCGATGTCGGTGCTCGGCGCCGGCATCCTGTGGTTCGGATGGTTCGGGTTCAACGCGGGCTCGGCCCTCGGCTCCGGCCAGCTCGCGGGCTCCGCGTTCCTGGCGACCAACCTCTCGGCCGCCGCCGGGATGCTCGCCTGGACCGCGACGGAGGTCCTGACCGGACGCAAGCCCACCGTTCTCGGAGCGGCCTCGGGAGCGGTCGCGGGCCTGGTGGGCATCACGCCCGCCGCGGGCTTCGTCGGACCCATGCCCGCGCTCGCCATCGGCGCCGTCACCGGATGCCTGTGCTACTTCGGATTGCGCCTCAAGTCACGGTTCGGCTTCGACGACGCGCTGGATGTCGTCGGCGTCCACGGCGTGGGCGGCGCGACCGGCGCGATCCTCACCGGCGTCTTCGCAAGCCTTGCGGTCAACCCGGCGGGCGCGAACGGACTGCTCTTCGGAGGCGGGCTCGCGCTCGTGGGAAAGCAGCTCGTGGGCGTCGGCGCGACGATAGCGTTCTCTCTTATCGCATCCGTCATCATCCTGAAATGTATCGACCTTACGATCGGCCTGCGTGTTGACGAAGAGTCCGAAGCGACGGGTCTGGATGTCGCGGAGCACGCGGAAACCGGGTACGAGTTCTAGACGACGCGACGACCGAGGAGACAAGCCATGAAGAAGATCGAGGCGGTCATCAAGCCGCACAAGCTCGACGAGGTCAAGGAGGCCCTGCAGGCGCTCGGCATCAGCGGCATGACGGTCTACGAGGTCAAGGGCTTCGGCCGCCAGAAAGGCCACACCGAGGTCTACCGCGGCAACGAGTACACCGTGGACTTCGTGCCCAAGACCAAGATCGAGATCGTGGTCGACGACGACCTCGCCCCGAAGGTCGAGCAGGCCATCGTGGACGCTGCACGCACCGACCGCATCGGGGATGGCAAGGTCTTCACGTTCGACTGCGAAGGCGCCGTCCGCATCCGCACCGGCGAGCGCGGCGTGGAGGCGCTCTAGCCTCCATGGGCGCCGACGTCGCGGGCTTCCTCGCGCACAGGGCGGAACTGATCGCCTCCGCGACGCCCGGGAGCGACGCCGCCCGCGCTCTGAGCGATCTGACCGACAGGGCCGTCTCCGCACTCGCGGAGACGGCCCTGTCGCAGCTCCGCTCGCCGTGGTCCGTGCTCGCACTCGGGGGCTGGGGTGCGCACCGGCTCCTCCCCCACTCCGACCTCGACCTGCTCGTGGTCACGGACGCTCCCGCGAGCGAGCTGCGGCCGGCGCTCACCGGGGTGCTCTACCCGTTGTGGGACGCCGGGCTGTCGGTCGGCCACCAGGTGCGCTCGCGCCGCGACCACGAGCGCGCGGTCCGCGACGATCTGGAGACGCTGACGGCGACGCTGACCGGACGCGTGCTCTGCGGCGACGCGGCGCTCGGCGCTCGCGTCCTCACCGGGGCGGCCGCCGGAGCCCGCAAGCGCTCCCGCAGGATCGTGCCCGAACTCACGGCGCGCGAACGTCCTGGATCGCCCTACCTGCTCGAGCCCGACCTCAAGAACGGGGCCGGCGGCCGCCGCGACCTGGACGAGCTCACGTGGCTCGCCGCGGTGCTGACCGGAGCGCCGCAGGCGACGCCCGCAGCCCTGAGCGCGCTGAACCTCGTCGATGCGCCCGAGGCCGCCGCACTCGACCGGGCCGCCGGCCTGTTGGACGGGGGCCGCTGGATCGTCCACCGCGCGGCGCCGCGCGCTTCAGGCATCCTCACGGTCGAGGAGGCGGTCGAATCGGGGATCGACGCAGAGGCGCTGCAGGCGGCGATGGCCGACGTCCATCACGTGATCCAGCGCGTGCGTGGCAGGATCTCGGGACGCCCGACCCCCGTCGACCCGCGGTCAGGAGCGCTTGCGGCCGTGGATGGCGGGGCTCTCTTCACCCTGCTCGACCGAGGGGACGAGGCCCTGCCCGCGCTGGAGGAAGCCGCATGGGCGGGACTGCTCGACGACCTGGCACCCGCGTTCGGTGAGCTGATGCACGTGCGGCGGCCCGCGCTGTCGCACGCCTTCACGGTCGGCGCGCACTGCCTCCGGTGCGCCACCTCGGTGGCCGGCGCCGGCGACCGCCCCGAAGTCGCTCATGCGCTCGAGGGCGCGGGCGACCGCCGACCCCTGTTGACGGCTGCCTTCCTGCACGACGTCGGCAAGACCCAGCGTGGACCGGGACATGCGGTACGCGGCGAGTCGGCGGTCCGGACCCTCGGAGCGCGGTTCGGCCTGTCGGCGGAGCAGGTCGAGGACGCGGCGCTGCTCGTGCGGGAGCACCTCCTGCTGGCCGAGACGGCCGCGGGTCTCGACATCCACGTGGAGGACGTGATCGTCCGCGCCGCGTCGCTCGTGCCCCGCCCCGACCTCGTGGACGCGCTCTTCGTGCTCACCGCTGCCGACGCGCTCGCCACCGGTCCGGGGGCCTGGAACTCCTGGCACACCGCGCTGATCGGCGAGCTCTGTGATCGGATCAAGGCGGCGCTGTCCGATTCCTCCGCGAGCGCCGGCACGATCGAGCGGGCCGAGGCCACACGGCTCTCGGCGCTGGCGCTCCTGGTCGAGCGAGGGGCCGATGCCGAAGGCGCCTTCGTCAGCCGGGCGTCGCTGCGCTACCTTTCGGCGACCGCGCCCCACGATGTGGCAAGACACGCGGCGCTCATCGCCGAGGTCGTGGGGAGCGGCCATCCGGACGCGTTCTCCCTGTCCGTGACGACCGGCCCCACGGCGGGCACGTGGCGCGCGAGCGTGGCGGCCCACGACCGGCCGGGGTTGTTCGCGACGCTGTGCGGCGCCCTGTGCCTGTCGGGCCTCGACATCCACGGCGCTGACGCGTGGGACGCGCAGGACGGCATCGCACTCGACGTGTTCGTCGTCCGCCCGGACACGCTCGCGGCCGTGGACCCCTCCACCTGGGCCGCCTTCGAGCGCCATCTCGGCTCCGGACTGGCCGATCCCGCCGGCCTCGCGGTCCGCCTCGCTGAGCGCAAGCGGCACTATCCCCCGCGGACGCGGACGCGCACACTCGTGCACGTGGAGGACACGGGTGCCTACGCCACCGCGGTCCGTGTTCGGGCGGCCGACCGTCCCGGCCTGCTCTACGACATCGCCCGCGCGTTCGCCGACACCGGCCTTCGTCTGACCTGGGCGCGCGCCGTCACGCGCAGCGGCGTCGCCAACGACGTGTTCCACGCCACCGATGACGACGGGGAGCCGGTCACCGACCCGGGCGCACTCGGCCACCTCGCCATGCGGATCCGCGAGCGCGTGTAGCGTAGGCCGCGGCGACCCGCGAGCGGGTACCATGTGAGCGGTACCGCCCGACCGATCCGACGCTGCGACCGGGAGCTCCCATGTCCGACATCTACACGCGCGCCGGCGACGACGGTTCGACCTCGATCGTCGGAGGGAAGCGGGTCCCGAAGTCCGACCCGCACGTCGCGTTCTACGGAGCCCTCGACGAAGCCAACTGTGCGATCGGCTTCGCGCGGGTCCACGTGCTCGACAGCCGGCTCGACGCCGCGCTCGAGTTCCTCCAGCAGCGACTGTTCAACTGCGCGGCCTGTGCCCTGGGCCCGAAGGCCGCGCCCGGCGCGCCGCAGGTCGACGCCGCGGACGTCGCGGCGCTCGAGGCGGCGATCGACCACTACAGCAATCGCGTCGGAGGGTTCGAGGGCTTCGTCCTCCCCGGATGCGACGAGGCCTCCGCGCGACTGCATCTCGCCCGCACGGCCGTCCGTCGCGCAGAGCGCGAGGCGGTCGCGCTGACCGCCATCGATCCCCTCGACCACGACGTGCTGGCTTTCATGAACCGCGCGAGCGACCTGCTCTACGCGGCCGCGCGCTGGGTGGGGGCCGGCGGCGAGTGCGCCTGGGATCCCGACCTGGAGCGCCCGACCTACTGACCGACCCGCCTTCACCAGGAGGACCCCTTGGAACTCTCCGCGCAGCGGAAGTACGACGCACTGCTCGCACGTCTGACGCAGCTGGGAAGCGTGCTCGTCGCCTTCTCCGGCGGCGTCGACTCGACCCTGCTCGCCGTGGCCGCCCGTGAGGCGCTCGGCGACCGATCGCTGTGCGTGCTCGCCGTGTCCGAGACCTACCCTCACTCCGAAGTGGTGGCCGCGCGCGAGACCGCGGCGCAGCTCGGCCTGGACCTCATCGAGGTGGAGACGGCGGAGTTGAACGACCCGACCTTCGCGGCGAACCCCACCGACCGCTGCTACTACTGCAAGCAGGAGCTGTTCGGGCTGCTGGCAGGCGTGGCTGCGGCGCGCGGACTCTCCTTCGTCGCCGACGGCAACAACGCCGACGACGCGTCCGATCACCGTCCGGGACACCGCGCCGCGGTGGAGCTTGGCGTGGTCAGCCCGCTTCAGGACGTCGGATTCACGAAGGTGGACATCAGGTCGATCTCGCGAGAGCTGGGCCTGTCCACGGCGGACAAGCCGTCGATGGCGTGCCTCGCCTCGCGTTTCCCCTACGGCACGGAGATCGACCGGCCCGGACTCGCCCGCGTCGGCGCGGCGGAGGACGCCGTCCGGGCGCTCGGCCTGCGCCAGTTCCGCGTGCGTTCGCACGGCGACGTCGCGCGCCTGGAGGTCGAGCCCGGAGAGATGGACCGCGCGTGGGAGCTGCGCCGCGCCCTGTCGACAGCGATCAAGTCGGCGGGTTTCGCCTACGCGGCGATCGACCTCGACGGCTACCGGACGGGATCGCTCAACGAGACGCTCGCGGCGGCCGACCGGGCCTGATCGCCGGAAGCCGGCGGCGCGACGTTCCGCTCCCGGCCCCACTTCCAGCGGCCCATCCCCATGCCCATCGCGACGGCGATCGCCAGCGCGGTGATCGGCACCCACTTCGCCTCGATCGTGAACGACATCCCCACGCTCCACACCGCGGTGAACCCGCTCGCGAACAGGAATCCCCCCGCCAGCCACGGGAGGTCGTCGCTGACGACCATGCCGGCGGCCATCAGCCCGCCCGCGCACGCGAGCCCGACGAGCGCGACCATCGTCGTGTGCCCGACGGAGCCGGAGCCGTTCACGGAACTCCCCCAGAAGACCGTGAACACGACCAGCGCCACCAGTGACGCGATCAACCCACCGAGCAGCATCCCGTAGAGCCCCTGCACGCCGTCCGAACGCCTGTCGCTGCTCATCGTCGTGCTCCCCCATCCGCGGTCGCCGATCCTGACACGTGCACGAGCTCGCGCCGGCTACGCCAGCAGCTCCCGCATCGCCGCGCGCCAGACCGCGGGCAGGCGCTCCTGCAGGGTCTCCGGACGGCCGATGCTGTCGCCGATCATGCGCGTCACGAACGGGCGCGCCACCTCCATGATGTCGATGTCGGGGTAGAGCCGGCGCGCGACGCCTTCGACGGTCGCCAGCGACTTGACCAGCAGTCCGTACCCGCCCGGGATCGCGATCCCGTTGCGGCGCAGCAGCCCGAGGAACCCGAAGCCGAAGTGCCGGAAGTCGGTGCTGCCGCCGCCCATCGTCTTGTCGAGCAGCTCGCCCAGCTCGCGACGCACGGTGTCGATCTTCTCGGGGGGCACCACGACCCCCAAGTTCGCCGAGTAACGCAGCGCGCGGTCGGCGTCGCGGTAGACGAAGCCCGCCAGCACCTGCGCGATGTCGCCGCGCTCGGCGTCGGTGAGATGCCCGACGATCCCGAAGTCGAGATAGGCGATGCGGTTGTCGGGTGTGACGAACAGGTTCGAGGGGTGCAGGTCCGCGTGGTAGCGCCCGTAGAGCATGACCTGGCGCATGAACGCCGTCGCGCCGTGCACGGCCAGGCCGTGGGCGTCGACGCCCGCCAGCTCCGCCTCGTCGAGCTCGGAGAGCCGCCACCCGTACATGCGCTCCATCGTGAGCACCCGGGGGGCGGTCCGCGTCCAGACGATGCGCGGGACCACGATCTTCGGGTCGGGGCGGAAGTCGAACGCGAAACGGTCGGCCACGCGGCCCTCGATGCGCAGGTCCAGCTCGCGCTCGACCGATCGGGCGAACTCGTCGAGCAGCGAGTCCAAGTCCACGCCGCGCAGGAGCACCCGCATGAGGGCGCTCCCCGCGAGGCGGCGCGCCTCCACGATGTCGCCGCGCAGCGCGTCGGCGGCTCCGGGACGGATGACCTTGACGACGACCTCGGCGCCGGCGGGCAGCTCCTGGCCCCAAACGGGACGGTACGACGCTGCGAGCACGGCCGCATGGACCTGAGCGACGGACGCGGAGGCGAGCGGCGTCTCGTCGATCGAGGCGTAGAGCGACGAGACCGGCCCGCCGAGGCTCTCCTCGATGACGGGACGCAACCGCGAGAACGGGACGGGCGCGACCTGGTCGCGCAGCCGCTCCATCTCTCCCGCGAGCTCGTCGCCGAACTCGTCGGGCCTGACCGAGATCATCTGACCGAGCTTGAGGAACGCGCCGCCCAACTCCTCGAACGCGCGGCGCCACTCCGCCGCGAACACGGCCCGCCGCCGGGGAGCGGGCACGAAGCCAAGCCGCGAGCGGAAGACGCCCCGCACGGCGGCGCCCGCGAGCGCGCGGGTGATGCGACCCGAACGCGCTGACATCGCGGCTACGCCCCCTTGGCGCCGACGTGCGCGGCGATCGCGTCGAGCGTCGTCTGCATCTGGTCGAGACGTCCCCGGAGCTCCGCGACCTCGAACTTGAGCTCGTCGATGTGCTCGTCGCCCTGCTCGGCGATCTCGTCCCCGTGCCCGGACGCGATCTGCGCCTTGAGGCGGGCCTTCTCCTCGGCGACCATCGCCATGAAGCCGTCGGTGAAGGCGTCGGGTCCGCCCGACATCCCCTCGCCGGCGACGGCCTTGCCCCGCTCGACGGACTGGACCATGAGGTCGTCCGCCTGCTCGTGCGTGAACATCCACAACGCGAAGAACTTCATGGGATCGAGATCGGCCATCTGAGCCACGCTCCTTCGCTCGCCTGCACGGACCCTTCCAACGCCGCTGACTTCAGACTCTCACAACATCTGCGCGCCGGACATCATGAGCGCCACGAGGGCACCGAGCTGCAGCGCATGCAGCAGCGCGATGACCCCGTAGGCCACGCCGGCGTCGTGTCCCGCCATCCTGTGCCCGACCCGCACGTCCCAGTACACCGCCACGAGGAGGACGAAGAGCACCCCCAGGAGCGCGAACTGCACACCGTAGATCCCAAGTGTGGCGTACATCCCCACGTCGGCCCACAGCCCCCCGGTGCGGGTCAGAAAGGAGATCGCTTCGGTCACGGTGAGCACGCACGCGAGTCCCGCGATGACGAACGCGACGATCTTCGCCGGGCGGGCGAACCGCGTCACCGGCGGATCGACCGGCGCGACGCCCCCCGCGGTCTCATGCGCCAGGTCTCCGGAGTGCGTGTTGCCCGCGTAGGTCAGCAGGCCCAGCGCGATCCACAGGAACGGACCCAGGAGCGCCCCCGCGTACAGGAGAAGGAAGATCCCCTCCGCCAAGAGCATCATCATCGACTCCCACCCCCCTCTTCCACGACCCAGGACCTGGCGACTCCCTCGTGACTACTATTACGCAATATGTCATATAGCACACCGCGTATTAGACGAACGGAGAGAGCGACGAGGAAGCGACGCGACGAGCGGTCGTTCCAGAGGGTCAGACGGCGCGCTCCCGGCGAGCACGCAGCAGGCGCAACCCGTTGAAGGTGACGAGCAGGGAGACCCCCATGTCGGCGAACACGGCGAGCCACAGCGGAGCGCGACCGGTCACCGCGAGCACGAGGACGATCGCCTTGGTCACGACCGAGAACACGACGTTGGCGCGGATCACCGCGACGGTGCGGCGCCCCAGCTCGAAGAAGCCGGGGAGCGCGTGCAGGTCGGGAGCCATCAGCGCGACGTCCGCCGTCTCGAGCGCCGTGTCGGAGCCCGCGGCGCCCATCGCCACGCCGAGGTCGGCCAGCGCCAGAGCGGGAGCGTCGTTCACGCCGTCCCCCACCATCGCGACCGTCCCGTAGCGGGCACGGAACGCGCGCACCGCGTCCATCTTCTGCTCGGGCAACAGGCGCGCCTGGAACTCGCTCAGACCGGCGTGCGCCGCGACCGCTCCCGCGGTGCGCTCGTTGTCGCCGGTCAGCATCACGACGTGCTCCAGGCCGCCTCGCCGGAGCTGCGCGACCACGGCGGGCGCCTCCGGCCGGACGGCGTCCGCGACGGCGACCAGGCCGAGCGCGGCGTGATCGCTGAAGAGGACGAGCACGGTCTTGCCGCCCGACTCGAGCCCGTCGACGCGCGCGTCGGCCGCCTCGTCGAGCGCGCCCTGGTCGCGCGCGAAGGCGGGGCTTCCGATCGAGTACGCGGCACCGTCGACCACGGCGCGCACCCCGCGACCGGCGACGTCGGTGAGATCGCGAGCGAGGCGGTCCCCCGCCGGCGAGCCCTCGGCCCTCAGCACGGCCTGGGCGATCGGATGATTGGACCCCGCCTCGAGGGCCGCAGCGATCCTCAGCACGTGGGCGGTGTCGTGATCGCCCAAGGGGACGACGTCGGTGACCTCGGGTCGCCCGCAGGTCAGCGTACCGGTCTTGTCGAACGCGATGGCCCGGACGCGAGCGGCCGTCTCGAGGTGCGCGCCGCCCTTCACGAGCACGCCGTCGCGGGTGGCCCGTGTGATGGCCGAGACGATCGCCACCGGGGTCGAGATCACGAGCGCGCACGGACACGACGCGACGAGGACGACGAGCGAGCGGTACGCCCACTCGTGCCAGGAGCCCAGACCGAACAGAGGAGGCAGGACCGCCACGGCCACCGCGCCGGCGACGACGATCGGCGTGTAGTAGCGCGTGAAGGAGTCGACCAGCCGCTGCGACGGGGCCCGCTGGCCCTGCGCCTCTTCGACCAAGAAGATGATGCGGGCGAGCGTCGAGTCCTCGCGCCCGGCCGTGACCTCGACCTCGAGCAGTCCGGAGGCGTTGAGCGACCCGGCGAAGACCCGGTCGCCCGGTCGCTTGTCGACCGGCACCGCCTCGCCCGTGATCGGCGCCTCGTCGACTGCGGAGCTGCCCCGGGCCACGACGCCGTCGAGGGCGATCCGCTCTCCCGGCTTCACGACGAGCGTGTCGCCCACGACCGCCTCTGCGAGGCGCACCTCGGACTCCGTCCCGTCTCTGCGCACGCGAGCGAGCTCGGGTGCGAGCGAGACGAGGTCACGCACCGAGCGCCGGGTGCGGTCGAGCGCACGGCTCTCGAGGAGCTGGCCGAGCGAGAACAGGAAGATCACCGTCGCGGCCTCGGGGAAGTCCCCGAGCACGATCGCGCCGACGACGGCGAGCGCCATGAGCGCGTTGATGTCGAGCCGCAGCGCGCGCACGGAGATCCACGCGCGCCGCGCGGTGACGTAGCCGCCGCATGCGGCCGCCGCGAGGAAGATCCACGACACCGGTCCCCACGGCCCCGTCCCGACGCGCGCGACGTCCAGCAGCGTGCCGAGTGCTATCAGGGCCCCTGACGTGACGACGGTGATCAGGTGGAGGTCGCGTCGCTTCGCCGCCGGCGCGTCCGACGGGTTCGGCGCCTCTCCGGTCTCGATCCCGTGGCCGGCTGCGCGGATCGCCGCCGCGACCGCCGCACGGGGGTCCTGCTCCGGGTCGTACGCGAGTGTCAGCGCCCCCGACGGGAACGCCAGGTCGGCGGAGATCACTCCGGTGATGCTGCGTACGGACATCTCCACGGTCCGCGTGCAGTCGGGTCAATCAAGCCCGGTGACGCGCCAGCGCGCCGTGGTCGGCAGGGAGGTCATCTCGGTCCCTCCTCCGCGTGCGCGAGGCCGACGGCGAGCAGGTCGCGCACGTGGTCGTCGGCGAGACGGTAGACGGCGCGCTTGCCGTCGCGCTCCCAGTCGACGAGCCGCAGGTCGCGCAGCATCTTCAGCTGATGGGACGTGGCGGACTCGGACACACCCGCAACCTCCGACAGGTCGCAGACGCACAGGTGCTCGCGCGACAGCGCCAGCAGGAGACGGATCCTCGTGGGGTCTGCGAGCGCGCGGAAAACGTCGGCGAGGCGCTCCCTCGCGGCGGTGCCGGGGAGCGCTGACGCGACCCGCTCCACCGCATCGGCGTCGACGATCCTCGTGACGCACTCGCCCGCGGACGCGATGGTTTCATCTGAGTGATTGCTCATACGAGATGTATACCCCGATGCGTTCGCGAAGGCAACGCCCGTGCGGGAATACACTGGCAGCAACGGCCGCGCGCACCGACGCCGCACGCACTCGAGAGGAACCGCCATGAGCGACCAGCCGCAGGGACCCGTGCCGGGGCGCAACGCCCAGATCTGGATGCTCGTGGTGAGCATCGTCATCGTGGCGTTCGTCGTCGGAGGCGCGCTGTGGATCCTGCGCACCCCGGCACCCTCGCCCTCCTCCGCCCCCGCGAGCGTGCCGGCGACCACCACGACCACGCTCACGCCGACGGTCGAGGCCACGCCGTCCGTGGTCGTGACGGCGCCCGCGACGGTCACAACGCCGACGCCGACGCCGAGTCTGGTCAGGGAGCCCGCACTCATCACCAAGGTCGCGTGGAGCGCGGCCAAGGGATACACCGTCACCGCGGACTACATCCAGATCCTGACCGGCAAGGCCGCGGCCGATGCGGCGACGGCGCACGGGGACGAGTCTCCCCCGCCCAACGACTACTACATCCTCAACGACAGTCCGAAGCTGCGCACGTTCGCCCTGCCCAAGACCGCCTCGATCACGGTCCTCGGCTGGGCCGGAGCCGACGCGACCGCCAAGAAGAAGATCGCCGTGGGGCAGTTCATGGACGTCATGCCCGGCGGGACGAACCCGCAGCCCGAGTGGTCCCAGGCCCGCTACTACCTGACGGTGAAGGACGGGACGACGGTCACGAAGATCGAGCAGATCTTCTTCCCGTAGGGCGGACGAGCGACGACGACCGTGAGAGCGGGACCCGCTAGCGCTTCTTGCGCCGCCCGTAGCCCGAGCCCTTGCGTGCGCCGGCCTTCAGACGGTCGAGCACCTCGTCCTCGCTCGAGCGGTCGACCTCGGAGCGCAGCCTGACGATCTGGTCGCGCAGACGCGCGGCGGACTCGAAGTCGAGCTTCTCGGCCGCGCCGGTCATGTCCTCCTCGAGCGACGCGAGCAGGCGCATCACCTCGTCACGCGGCAGGCTCGACAGCTCGCGCGCCACCTCCTGGGCGTCCGGGCCCTCGGGGTCGTTGCGCGCGTAGTCGACGATCGCGTGGATCGCCTTGCGGATCGTCTGCGGCTCGATGCCGTGCTCGACGTTGTAGGCGACCTGGATGGCGCGCCTGCGGTTGGTCTCGTCGATCGCCTGCGCCATCGAATCGGTGACGACGTCGGCGTACATGATCACGGCGCCGGAGACGTTGCGCGCGGCGCGACCGATGGTCTGGATGAGCGACCGGAAGTTGCGAAGGAACCCGGACTTGTCGGCGTCGAGGATCGCGACGAGCGAGACCTCGGGCAGGTCGAGTCCCTCGCGCAGCAGGTTGATGCCGACGAGACAGTCGAACACGCCGGAGCGCAGGTCTCGCAGGATGTCGACGCGCTCGAACGTGCCGATGTCCGAGTGCAAGTAGCGCACCCGCAGCCCCTGCTCGGAGAGGTAGTCGGTGAGGTCTTCAGCCATCTTCTTCGTCAGCGTCGTCACGAGCACGCGCTCGTCCTTCTCGGCGTGGACGCGCACCTCGTGGACGATGTCGTCGATCTGGCCCTTCGTGGGCCGCACCATGATCTCCGGGTCGACCAGGCCGGTCGGCCGGATGATCTGCTCCACCACGTGGGCCCCCGACATGCGCAGCTCGTAGTCGCCCGGGGTCGCGGAGACGTAGACGAACTGCTTCACGAGCTGCTCGAACTCGTCGAACCGCAGCGGGCGGTTGTCCAGGGCGCTCGGCAGACGGAACCCGTGCTCCACGAGCGTCAGCTTGCGGCTGCGGTCGCCCTCGTACATGCCGCGGATCTGTGGGACGGTGACGTGGCTCTCGTCGATGATGCAGAGGAAGTCCTTCGGGAAGTAGTCGATCAGGCAGTGCGGCGGCTCGCCCGGCTTGCGCCCGTCGAGGTGGCGCGAGTAGTTCTCGATGCCCGAGCAGTACCCGAGCGTCTCGATCATCTCGAGGTCGTAGGTCGCGCGCATCTCCAGGCGCTGCGCCTCCAGCAGCTTCCCCTCGCTGCGGAACTGCGCCAGGCGCTCCTGGAGCTCCGCCCGGATGCTGGCCACGGCGTCGGCGAGGCGCGCCGGGACGGTGACGTAGTGCGTCGCAGGCCAGATCGGCACGCTGTCGAGGCTCGCAGTGACCTCGCCGGTGACCGCCTCCACCTCCGAGATCGACTCCACGGTGTCGCCGTAGAACTCGACGCGCAGCGGGTGGTCGGCGTAGGGCGGGAAGATGTCCATCACGTCGCCGCGCACGCGGAAGGTGCCGCGCTGCAGGTCGAAGTCGTTGCGGTCGTACTGGATCTCGACCAGGGTGCGGATGAGCGCGTCGCGGTCCAGGTCCTCGCCGACGGTGATGAAGGCGGCCTGCCCGGCGTAGTCCTCGGGGCTGCCGATACCGTAGATGCAGCTGACCGAGGCGACGACCACGACGTCGCGCCGCGACAGCAGCGCGGCGGTCGCCTTGTGCCGCAGCTTCTCGACCTCCTCGTTGATCGACGAGTCCTTCTCGATGAAGGTGTCGGTCGACGGGACGTAGGCCTCGGGCTGGTAGTAGTCGTAGTAGGAGACGAAGTAGACGACCGCGTTGTCCGGCATCAGGTCCTGGAGCTCGGACGCCAGCTGGGCCGCGAGCGTCTTGTTGGGAGCCATGACCAGCGTGGGCTTCTGGACCTCCTCGATGACCTTGGCCATCGTGAAGGTCTTGCCCGAGCCGGTCACCCCCAGCAGCGTCTGGTACCGCTCGCCGGCGCGGATCTCGGCCGACAGGTCGGCGATGGCCTTGGGCTGGTCGCCCGCGGGCTCGTACGGGGACACGACCCTGATCTCGTTCGACACCGCCGCACCTCCCGTCACGCCATCGGACCGCCGTCCGCCGATTCTACTTCACGGGACCGGCGAACACCCCCGGATAGAGCCGGCGGTAGACCGCCGCCTGCGCCTCGACCTCGTCCACGTAGTGGGCGGTCGCGGGGAAGTCGATCGTGGCGCTCAGGTCCCCCTTGTTGTGTGCCCACTCCCCCGCCCACCGGTCGGCGTTCCCGAGGCCCGCGTTGTAGGCGGCCAACGCGAGCGAGACGTTGCCCCCGTAGCGGCCCGTGAGCTCCGCGAGGTAGAGCGTCCCGACGCGGATGTTCGTGTCGGGGTCGGAGAGCGCCGCCACGTCCATCGTCCCCGGCATGCCCGCGGCGCGCGCGACCGCCTTCGCCGTGGAGGGCTTCACCTGCATGAGGCCGACCGCCCCCGCCGACGAGACCACGTCGGCGCGAAACCCGGACTCGACGTTGATGACGGCGGCGACGAGGTAGGGATCGACCTTCGCCGCGCGCGCGTGGGTCGCTATCTGGCTCTCGTGGGAGAGCGGGTGGAAGAAGCGCTGATACCACGTCGGCCCGTAGGCAGCGGCGGCCGCGACGGCGGCCAGCAGCACCACGACGAGAGCGGGGATGACACGGTGCCAGGAAAGCGGGCTTTCACGCGTCACGGTCGGCCAGCTCCGAGTCCCAGAAGTCGACGAGCTCGGCCTCGAGCCGCTGCGCGGTGCCGTCGTTCTCGACCACCCAGTCGGCGATCTCGCGACGCTCGGCGTCGCTGACCTGGAGGGCCATGCGCGCCCGCACGTCGTCCGCGCTCATGCCGCGGGCCACCAGGCGCGCGAGCCGCTCGTCCTCGTTCGCGGACACCGCGAGCACGCCGTCGACGAAGTCGAAGAACTCGGGCGCCTCGGCGAGCAGCGGGATGTCGAGCACCACCACCGCCGGCGGATCCGGGACCTCGGTGAGCAGGTCGAGCGCTCCGGCGACGGCGGCGTGGACGCCGGGATGGACGATGCCGTTCAGCTTGCGCGCCGTCTCGGGCGACGCGAAGGCGACCGCCGCGAGAGCCGCGTGGTCCGCGCCACCATCGGAGGCGCGCACGCCCTCACCGAAGGCGGCGATGACCGCGCCGGCGAGCGGACCGCCGGCGCCCGTCAGGCCCTTTGCCAGGTCGTCGAGTGAGATCACCGTGGCGCCCAGGTCACCCAGCAGGCGCGCCACCGTGGTCTTGCCCGAGCCGATACCGCCGGTCACCGCGAGGACGTACATAGGTTCCGCTCCG
>JANYKZ010000067.1 GCA_025361505.1 Coriobacteriia bacterium | reverse complement strand
CTTCGAACACCACGCCATCCTGGAGCCCGCCCACCGGCTCGCCAAGGAGGGCTTCGAGGTCACGGAGCTCAAGCCTCGCGCCGACGGCATCGTCCACGCCGAGGACCTGCGCGCAGTCCTGCGCGATACCACGGTCCTCGTCAGCATCATGCACGCGAACAACGAGCTGGGCACCGTCCAGCCGATCAAGGAGCTCGCGGCGGCGACGCACGAGCACGACGCGTACTTCCACACCGACGCTATCCAGGCACTCGGCAAGGTCGACTGGAACGCCGTCGATCTGGGTGCCGACGCGGCCTCGTTCTCGGCCCACAAGATCTACGGCCCGAAGGGCGTCGGCGCGCTCTACCTCAAGCGGGGCACTCCGTACGAGGTCTACATGATCGGCGGCGGCCAGGAGTCGAAGAAGCGCTCCGGCACCCAGAACGTAGCCGGCGCCACCGCCTTCGCGAAGGCGCTCGAGATCATGCTCGCCGAACGCGCGACGGAGGGCCCTCGTCTTGAGGCGCTGCGCGACCGGGTCATCGACGGCGTGCTGGAGATGCCGCACACGGCCCTCAACGGCGCTCGGGACGTACCGCGTCTTCCCGGCACCGCCAACCTCTCGATCAACGGCGTCGAAGGCGAGGCCATGCTGCTCAAGCTCGACAACGTGGGCATCGCCGTCTCGACCGGGTCGGCCTGCTCCTCGGGTTCCCTCGAGCCGAGCCACGTGCTGCTCTCGATCGGCCTGAAGCCCGAGATCGCCCACGGCTCGCTGCGCGTCACCGTGGGACGCTTCACCACCGACTCGGACATCGACCGCTTCCTCGAGGTCCTGCCGCCGATCATCGCGCAGTTGCGCACCATGTCTCCCGTCTACGCGAAGATGTTCGGCGCGTAGGACCGCCCGGTCGACGAACCCCCGGGCCCCGCGCCCCGAACCGACAAGGAGAACCGCCAGTGCTCTACACCGACAAGGTCATGGACCACTTCAACAATCCGCGCAACGTGGGTGTGATCGACGACGCCGACGGCGTCGGCGAGGTCGGCAACCCCGTCTGTGGCGACGTCATGAAGATCACCATCAAGGTCGAGAACGACCGGATCACCGACCTGAAGTTCCAGACTCTCGGCTGCGGCGCCGCGATCGCCACCTCCTCGATCGTCACGGAGATGGCCAAGGGGATGACGCTCGAAGAGGCGGTCGGCATCACCAAGAGGCAGGTGGCCGACGAACTCGGCGGCCTCCCCGCGGCGAAGATGCACTGTTCCGTGCTCGCCACCGACGGCCTCAAGGTCGCGGTCGACGACTACCTCAAGAAGCACGGCCGCGCGCCGATCGCCGGTGAGATCCTCTCCGAGGACCCGAACTTCGATCCTCACGCCGAGGAAGAAGAGCAGACCGCAGCCGCGGAGAACTGCCATCTGCACGAGTAGCACTCCGAAGGGCGTGTGAGCGACCATGGCGCGCGTCTTCGTCGCGATGAGCGGTGGTGTCGACTCGTCGGTGGCCGCCGCACTGCTCCTGCAGCAGGGCCACGACGTCACGGGCGTGACGATGCGCCTCTTGGCGACCGAGGACGACACGGGGAGCTGCTGCTCGATTGACGGCGTGCGGGCGGCCAAGCGCGTCTGCGACACCCTGGGCGTCCCGCACTACACGCTGGAGTTCTCCGCGGAGTTCGAGCGCGAGGTCATCGAGCGCTACTGCGACGAGTACGCCGCGGGGCGCACCCCCAACCCGTGCATCGTATGTAACGACCGCATCAAGTTCTCCGAGCTCATGCGGCGCGTGGCGCTTCAGGGCGCCGACTACCTGGCGACCGGTCACTACGCGCGGATCCTCGAAGGTGAGGACGGCGCGCGCCACCTGGCGAGGGGCGTCGACGCGGCGAAGGACCAGTCCTACTTCCTCTATCGGATGACCCCCGCGCAGCTTGACCGCACACTCTTCCCGCTGGGCGATCTCACCAAGCCCGAGGTCCGCGAGCTCGCGCGCTCCTTCGCGCTGCCGACGGCCGAGCGGCCCGAGAGCCAGGAGACCTGCTTCGTCCCGGGTGACGACGTGCGCGCCTTCGTACGCGAGCGGCGCCCGGAGGCCTTCGCGCCGGGCGACATCCGCGACTCCTCGGGCACGGTCGTCGGGACCCACGATGGCGCGCCCGGCTACACGATCGGACAGCGGAGAGGGCTCGGGCTTCCGGGCCCGGGGCGCAGCTTCGTGACCGGCGTCGACGTCGGGAGCGCCACCGTCACGGTCGGAGCGAAGGGCGCGAGCGCGGCGCACGTGCTCGTCGCGAGCGACCCGGTCTGGTCCGGCGCGGCCGAGCAGCGCGTGACGGCCCGCACCCGCTACCGTGGCTCCGAGCAGCCGGCGACCGCCTCCTTCGACGGCGAGCGCTTGGTCGTGCGTTTCGACGACGAGGTCGACGCGCCCGCGCCCGGCCAGGCGGTCGTGTGCTGGGACGGAGACATAGTGCTGGGCGGCGGAGTCATCGAGGAGGCGTCGTGATCGACCTTCACATCCACACCGAGCGCTGCGGGCATGCCACGGGCCGCATGGAGCAGTACGTCGAGGCGGGACGCGCGCGCGGGCTGGAGGTCATGTGCTTCACCGACCACCTGCCCATGCCCGAGGCCTACCCTCAGCACTACACCATGCGGCCCGAGGAGATGCCCGCCTACGTGGGGGACGTGATGGCCGCGTCGACGGCCTCTCGCGACAGCGGGGGACCCGAGATCCTGCTCGGCATCGAGGCCGACTGGCTTCCCGACGCGTTCACCGAGGTCGAGCGCGCGATCGCCGCACATCCCTTCGACCTCGTACTCGGCTCCGTCCACTTCCTCGGCGACTGGGCCTTCGACGACCCCGACCTGGTCGCCCGCTACGACGCGTGGCAGCCGGACGTTCTGTGGGAGCGCTACTTCGACGAGGTCGCGAACGCCGCCGCCAGCGGTCTCTACGACGTCATCGCGCATCCCGACCTGGTGAAGAAGTTCGGCTCCCTGCCGACGGTCGACCCCGGTCCGTGGTACGAGCAGACGGCTCTCGCGCTCGCCGAGGCCGGTTGCGCGGTCGAAGTGAACACCGCGGGCCTGCGCAAGCCGGTCCGCGAGATCTACCCCGCCCTCGACCTCCTCAAGGCCTGTCGCCGGCGGGGGGTGCCCGCCACCACCGGCTCGGACTCACACGCGCCGTCCGAGGTGGGAGAGGGGTTCGACCTCGCGCGCGAGCTTCTCGTCGAGGCCGGATACGACTCGGTCGTCTGCTTCCGGCAGCGCGTCGCCACGGAGGTGGCCTTGTGATCACGATCTCCGAACTCCACGCGCACATCGATTCCGTGATCCCGTTCGCGTGGGCCGAACCCTGGGACCGCGTCGGCCTGCTGGTCGGTGACCGCGCGAGCACGGTCACCCGCATCCTCGTCTCGCTCGATCCGACGCACGGCGCGCTCGAGCGGGCGGCGGAGGCGGGCGCGAACGTGCTCGTGACGCACCACCCGGCCTTCCTCGACCCGCTGGAGGCCGTGGTCGCCTCGCGCGGTGCGGCCGGCGTCGCGTTCGAGGCGGCCCGCCGCGGCATCGCCCTCATCGCCTGCCACACCAACCTCGACCGGTCCCCCCAAGGGGCCGACGCGCTCCCCGCCACCCTCGGGCTCGCCATCCGTGGGCCGCTTGAGGCCCGGGATGAGGCCGATCGGCCGGACCTGCCCGCCGGCACGCCGCTCGGCGGCCGCCTGTGCGCGCCCGGGGATCTCGACACCCTCGGAGCGCTCGCAGAAGCCGTCGGAGCGCGCCTCGGTGTCGGTACCCGGATCTGGGGCGACGCGGCCTCACGCGTCACGCTGGTGGCTCTGGCGCCCGGTTCCGGACGCTCGCTGATCCCCTTCGCTCTGGCCGCCGGCGCCGACGCCTTGGTGACGGGGGAGTTGCGCTACCATGAGGCCCACGATGCGCTGGAGCGGGGCCTGACCGTCATCGAAGCCGGTCACGACGCGACCGAGTGGCCCTTGACGGCAGCGCTGGCGCGGACCGTCGCGGCGACGCCGGGTCTCGACCCTGCCGACGTTCTCATCGATCGCATCTCGTATCCGTGGCGGATCGTCTGAAAGGCAGCGAATGCACGCAGCGCGCGCACTCACCGAGCTCCAGGAACACGACCTCGCCGTCATCCGCCTCGAGAAGGAACTCGAGGAGATGCCGGAGAAGCGCGCGATCCTGACCACCCGGGCCAAGATCGTCGAGATCGAGGCCCTGCGGGAGCGGACCCAAGCGGCGATCCGCGCCATGGACGCCGTCTCCAAGCGCCTCGAGGACCAGATCGCGGTGCTCGGCGTGAAGATGGCGGCCGAGCAGGACAAGCTCGTGTCGGGCACGGTGGCGAACCCCAAAGAGCTGCAGGCGGTCTCAATGGAACTCGACGCTTTGCGGCGGCGCGTCACGGCGCTCGAGACCGAGCTCATGGCCGAGATGCAGAAGCGCGAGAACGGCGACGCCCAACTCGCGAAGATCGACGCCGCCCTCGTCAACGGCCGCGCGACGGAAGCGTCGCTCACGCAGCGCTTCAAGGACCACGGCAGCGATGTCCTCGGACGCATCGACGCCGAGAAGCGCGCCCGGGTCACACTCCTGTCCTCGTTGGACCCCACGGTGCAGGCGCGCTACGAGTCACTCCGCGAGTCGAGGCATGGCATCGCGGTGGGCTTGCTGGACGGCTCGATGTGCAACGCGTGCCGCGTCACGCTTCCCGCCGGCAAGGTGTCGGTGCTCGAGTCGGGGCCGGACATCGGCGTCTGCCCGAGTTGCGGACGCATCCTGATCGTGCGGAGCGAGTAGCGTGGCCCCGCTCTACACGCTGCGGACCGACGGCGGGGCACGGGGCAACCCCGGGCCGGGCGGCGCGGGCTTCGTCCTCGAGGACGAGTCCGGGGCGGTCGTCCGGCGCGGCGGCCGGTTCCTGGGATCGGTCACGAACAACGTCGCCGAGTACGAGGCCCTGATCTGGGGGCTCGAGACCGCGCTCGACCAGGGCGTCCAGCGCCTGCGTGTGTGCGCGGACTCCGAGCTCGTGGTCCGCCAGATGAACGGGATCTACCGGGTGAAGAACGAGGGGCTGAAGCCGCTGTTCGCTCGCGCGCAGAAGCTCCTGAAGCGCTTCGCCTCCGCCGAGGTCACCCACGTCCGCCGCGAGCAGAACGCGGCCGCCGACGAGCTCGCGAACCTGGCGATGGATGGGCGCGCGACGGTCGGAGACGGAGTCGACCCCGACGACCCCACGCAGCCCCCGCTCTTCTAGGAAGGGTGCCACCCATGTACGAACTCAGCGTTCGCGATCACTTCGACGCCGCTCACTCGCTGCGCGGGTATCCCGGCGAGTGCCATCGTCTGCACGGCCACACCTGGGACGTCGAGGTGACGGTCGCGGGGGAGAAGCTCGACGAGATCGGGATCGTCTACGACTTCAAGCGGCTCAAGGACGACCTGCGCACGGTCCTTGACGACTACGACCACGTGTTCCTGGACGAGGTCCCTCCATTCGACACGCTCAACCCGACCGCGGAGAACCTCGCGCGCATCATCTACGAGCGGCTGGCGGCGGGCATGGACCCGGCGGTCACGGTCCGCGAGGTGGCCGTCTGGGAGTCGCCGATCGCCAAGCTGGTGTACCGGCCGTAGGGTCGGGGAGTACGCGAAAGGGGCGCCGCAGATGCGGCGCCCCTTCGTCTTGGCATAGAGGTGTCCCGAGAAACCTCGCCTTGCAAAGCATCTACCGGCCGGATTCCCGTTTCACGCCGTCATCAGAGGATGGTAATCAGGTTCAGCCTCGCGACGAACCCTTTCGCACACCGCCGAGTCGGGCAGCTGCTGGTACTCCGGTTTTCAAGGCTTGCTCGGTCCAACTTCTCGGGACACGACGTACATTAGCCGCGGCCGGAAGGCGCGTCAATGGCCATTTCCGGGTTTGCCGAAGTGCGCGCCGAAAGGTCTGCTGAAATGTCCGAAAGGTCGGGCATGGTCTCTGAACGGCATTCGGTTCCTTCGAGTCCCGGCCCCGACCCGCGAGTGGGCTGAGCCGTCGAACGCCTCGACTCGCGACCTTCGCCGGGGGCCTTGCGAGCGACGCTCGAGAGGTCGTCTATACTCGTTGCACGGGTCACGGGAAGGCCCGATGCCCATGTCCGGGCCGTCGGAAGCGGATGACATGCCGAGCGCCACGCTCCAGGAGTATCTCGAGGCCATCTACAAGATGTCGCTCAAGGGCGAGGTGCGCCCGACGCAGATCGCCGACGCGATCGCGGTCTCCGGCCCGACGGTCACCGCGACCCTTCGCCGCCTCGAGGCGGCCTCGCTGATCACGCGCCCCGATGGCGGGGTCGCACTGACCGAGCAGGGTCGGCGCGAGGCGATCGAGGTCATCAGGCGCCACCGGATCGCGGAGCGCTTCCTGGTCGATGCGCTGCAGCTTCCCTGGGAGTCTGTGCACGAGGAGGCCTGCCTCCTGGAACACGCCATGTCACCGCGCGTGCTGGCGAGCCTGGAGCGGTTCCTCGACAACCCGTCCGTCTGCCCTCATGGCTATCCGATCCCGTCGGTCGACGGTGTCGTCCGCGAGCCGGCGGGCGTGCCGCTCGGTACGTTGCCGGAGGGCACGACGGGCACGGTGGTCAGGGTCTCCGAGGAAGACGACAAGGTCTTGGCCTACTTCGGTTCGTTGCACCTGGTCCCGGGTTCGACCATCTGTGTCAAGGAGGTCGCACCCTTCGGCGGACCGCTCCTCGTGACCGTCTCCGGAGTCGAGCACGCGGTGTCACGGGAGGTCGCGGCGCTGGTCTTCGTGGAGACCGGGACGCCCGTCGGGTAGCTCGACGCCCGTTGGCTCGAGGGTAGGGGAGCGATTCCCGTTCGACCATTCCAATCGACCGTTCGGTGTCTATCTGATACCGCCAAGAACAATCTGCGGTCTTTCTCGAAAACCCTGTTGACGACCTTTCCGGGCACCGTTAGTGTACGTCGTGTCCCGAGAAGTCGGACCGAGCGAGCGTTGAAAACCGGAGTACCAGCTGCTGCCCGACCAGGGCGTCCGTAGTGTGAGGGAACTGTCGCGAGGCGGTCTTTCCACCGGAACCTGGGGAGGCGTGAAACGGGAATCCGGCAAGTAGATGTCCCCGCAGGCGAGGTTTCTCGGGACACCTCTATCCAATGACCGAAGGCGCCGTCCGGATCGACCGGACGGCGCCTTCGCCGTCTCTTTGTCGCGTCTATCCGCCATCCGTCGCCCGGTGTCAGTGCCGCGTTGTATATCGAACATATGTTCGGTATCTTCTGTGATGCGGGGACGCCGATGTGCGTCCCCGCAGCCGCCCGCAAGGAGGTCTCACGCGACTATGGGGAACAACGCTGCGATCCGGCGCTTCGACGCCCGCAAGGCCGGCCAGCCTCTCGACCTGTTCGAGAGCGCGAGCCGGCTGCCCGTCGTTCTGGAGCTGCTCTCGACGCCGTGGTTGCGCCGTGGTTCCGACGTCAACGGTCCGGCCCGGGTCGAGGTCACGGTCCCTGTCGAGTGGGACGCAGAGCGCGGACGACCAGGATCCTTCCTCCGCAAGGGCAAGCGCTACGAGGTCGACCAGGTTGTCACCCAGTGGGCGATCGACACCCGCTGGTGGGACCGCGACCGGGCGGTCAGCCGTCGCTGCTTCCGTGTGGTCGCGCGCGGTGGCGTCTACGACCTTGCCTACGACCGCCTCGGCGAGCAGTGGCTGCTCGTCGGCGTGATCGACTAGAAGCGCGCGAGACGCGGGCGACGACCGTGACCGGGTTCGTGCATCTCCACGTGCACTCGCACTTCAGCTTCATGGACGGAGCCGTGTCGCTCGATGCCCTGGTCCAGCGGGCCAAGCGTCTCGGCATGGAGTCGCTCGCCCTCACGGACCACCAGGGGCTCTCGGGCGCCATCCGCTTCTACCGCGCGGCCCGCTCCGCGGGTGTCCGTCCGATCATCGGCGCCGAGATCGTCGTCGAGACGGCCGGTACCCCGGGCTGCGAGGCCGACCTTCCGCCGGCGGAGCGGCTGACGCGTCCGCATCCGGCGGGCTTCGGGCGGGCGAGCGCGGCGGGCTTCCACCTGACGCTGCTCGTCAAGGACCTCACCGGCTACCGCAACCTGTGCCGGCTGCTGTCGGCGGCGCACCTTCGTTCGGCCTCGGCCGACGATGACGCGGGCGGGACACGTTCCGTGGTCACGCTGAGCGACCTCCATCGCCTGAGCGAGGGCCTGATCGCGCTCTCGGGGTGTCAGCGAGGGGAGGTCGGCGCCTCGATCGTCGCCGGCGTGCCCTGGCGCGCGAAGGAGGCGGCCGCGCGGCTGGCGCGCTGCTTCGCCCCCGGCGACTTCTACATCGAGCTGACGCACACGATGACCCCCGAATCGGGCGACCACCTGCGCTCCCTGTCAGACCTCGCGCGGTCGCTGTCCCTGCCCGTCGTCGCCACCAACAACGTCCACTACCTCAGCCGCGCGGACGCGCCGCTGCACGACGTGCTCTCGGCCGTGGGAGCGCGCCGCGCGCTGCCCGGTCCGCTCGGGCGCCCGAACGCCGAGCTCTACTTCAAGGGCGCCTCCGAGATGCGACGGCTGTTCTCGCGGTATCCGGAAGCCTGCGACGCGACGCTGGAGATCGCCGCGCGCTGCGACCTGGACCTCGGGCTGGGGGCCTTCCACTTCCCGGTCGTGGAGCTGGCGCGGGGCGAGACGGCCTACTCGGTGCTCTCGAAACTGGCCTGGCGCGGGCTGGAGGAGCGCTACCGCCCCATGACGCCCGAGGCAGTGGGCCGACTGCAGCACGAGCTCGCCGTCATCGAGAAGCTCGGGTTCCCGGCGTATTTCCTCGTGGTGAAGGACATCGTCGACTTCGCGCGCAGGTCCGGCATCCGCTACTCGGGACGCGGGAGCGCCGGCGACTCGATCGTCACCTACGCGCTCGGAATCACGGACGCGGACCCCATCGCGCACTCGCTGCTCTTCGAGCGCTTCCTCAATCCCGAGCGGCGCCAGATGCCCGACATCGACGTCGACTTCGACTCGGCCCGCCGCGACGAGGTCATCGCCTACATCTACAAGCGCTTCGGGGCCGAGCACGTGGCCATGATCGCGACCGTCAACACGATGACCGCCAAGAGCGCCGTCAGAGTCGCCGCGAAGGCACTCGGTCACCCTCAGGCGGAGGTCGACGCTTTCTCCCGCCACCTGCCCTGGACCAGCGCCCGCAAGATCCGCGAGGTGCTCGAGACCTACCCCGAGTGCCGCAACCACCCGCTGCGCGACGCGCGCCACGAGCTGCTGCTCGACCTCACCGAGAAGCTCGACCACGTCCCGATGCACCTCGGCACGCACCTCGGCGGCTTCCTGATCACCGCGGAGCCGGTCGACAGCTGGACGCCGCTCCAGTGGGCCGCCAAGGGCACGGTGGTCTCGCAGTACGACAAGGATGACGTCGAGGCGCTCGGACTCGTGAAGATGGACATCCTGGGCCTGCGGATGCACTCCGCGATCAGCCAGACGGTCGATCTCGCCCGGGCGCGGGTGGGCGCCGACGCCGTGCCCGAGCCCTTCCTGCTCCCGCGCGACGACCCCAAGGTCTACGACACGATCGCCGCGGCGGACACGGTCGGCATGTTCCAGCTCGAGAGTTCGGGGCAGCGCAACCTCGCGATGCGCCTGCAGGAGCGCGACTTCGAGGACATCATCGCGGCGATCTCGCTGTTCCGGCCCGGACCGCTCGAGGCGGAGATGATCGTGCCCTTCATCCGGCGTCGCCACGGGATCGAGCCCGTCATCGTGCCGCACCCCGGGATGGGAGCGTGCCTGGCGGACTCCTACGGCGTGATCATCTACCAGGAGCAGGTCCTGCAGGTGGTGCGCGCCGTGGCCGGCTTCTCGCTCGCGGAGGCCGACAGCTTCCGGCGCGCGATGACCAAGGACCGAAGCCGCGCCGAGATGGAGTCGCTTCACGGCGAGTTCGTGCGCCGCTCCGTGGCGCTGGGCTGTACGGCCGACGTCGCGGAGGAGGTCTTCCGGCAGCTCCAGGGCTTCGCCGCCTACGGGTTCAACAAGGCACACGCGGCGTGCTTCGCGGTGGTGAGCTATGCGAGCGCGTGGCTGAAGACCTACTACCCGGCCGAGTTCGCCGCGGCCATCCTCGACAACGAGCCGATGGGCTTCTACAGCCCGCGCCTCGTGCTCGACGACGCGCGACGCCACGGCATCGAGGTGCTCCCGCCGCACGTGAACGCATCGGGAGCCGACTGCGGCGTGGAGAAGGACGGGCGGGCCATCCGCGTGGGGCTCAAGAGCCTGCTCAACATGAACGCGCGCCTGTTGCGCGCCATCGTCGAGGAGCGCGCGGTGCGGCCCTTCGACGACCTGGCCGACTTCCTGCGCCGCACGCGGGCGGAGATCGACGCCGCGGAGTCGCTCATCCGGGTCGGGGCGCTCGAGGGCCTCGGGAACACCGACGCCGGACGGCCGCCCACCCGCGACGAGCAGCTGGTCCTGCTGCCTGAGCTGAAGGCCACGCTCACCCGTGAGGGCAGCGGGGGAGAGCGGGCGCTGCTGCTCGCCCCCTCGCACGCGCGACCACCCGAGGACCCGTCGCATCCGTCGGGCTGGAGCGTGGCGCGGCGCCTCGGGGCGGAGCTGGAACTGCTCGGACTCGCCGTCACCTGCCATCCGTTCGACCTGGCGCGCGATGACCTCACCGCCCGCGGCGTCGTGTGGGCGCGCGACCTCCCGGCATGCCGGGACCGCTCGCGCATCGTCGTCGCCGGTCTGCGCGAGCGTGCGCAGACCCCGCGGACGCGCTCGGGGAAGCGGGTGTGCTTCCTCACGCTCGAGGACCCGACGGGACTGATCGACGTCGTCGTCTTCCCGGAGGCGCTCCAGCGCAGCGGGGAGACGATCGTGAAGCACCGCTCCTACATCGTGGAGGGGGTGCTGCAGAACAACCAGGAGCGCGGCATCGCGGTGATCGCGGACATCGTCCGCCCCTACGTCGTCAGGGCGTCCGGCGGCACACCCGTACGGCTGCGCAGGGGAGTGGGAACCGCGCCGATGGGACCCTTCCGCGGCAGCGCCGGGCACAGCGACGAGCAGGAGTGGGAGGCCGCGGAGAGCGCTGCGACGACCTAGGCGGAGCTAGGGCATCGTGGCGGGTCCGATCCCGTCGACGAGGATCTCCGGACCCGCCATCCGTGTCGAGGCGCCGCCGGAGATCCGCCCGGCCGCCCACACGTACTGATGGTCGAGCGCAGCGATCCCTCGCTCCTCCACTGAGCCGGGAAGCAGGACCGCCAGGATCCTGGGTGGCGCCCCGCTCGAGGTCACGGGTGCGTCGTAGACGGCCCAGAAGCCGCCCTCCAGGTCCGAGTGGCCGAGATAGCCGACGACCTCCGCGGAGTCGATGGGGACCGTCTTGTAGTACGGAACGGTGGGCGTCCGCTCCGCCTCCGGCGTGCACCCGCCCGCGACCACCGCGGCCATCACCAGGAGCGCAAGCAGCCAGGCGACTCCGGCCTCACACCGTCTCGGCATCATAGGGGCCTCCCTCGACCGACCCGGACGATCCGTCCCTCAGGCCCTCTCTACCCGGGGCCGTAGCGGTCCGTCGGGTCACGGGACGCCGGCCTCCTCGTGCCGAACCGCACCGCGTCGTCACCGAAACGCTCCCGAAGCTCGTCGACGGCACGGTCGATAGCCGCGCGTCGCTCGTCGCGAGCGCCTGCCACCTCGTCGAGGAGCGCCAGCTGGAAGGGCACGTCGCCGAAACCGGAGACGCCCACCCCGAGCAGCCGTACGCCGACGCCGGGCGCCCACAGCGCGTCGAGAAGCGCCCGGGCCGCGCCCTGGATGTGCCCGGTGTCGTCGGCGGGCTCGTCCAGCGTCCTCTGGGCCGTCCGGGTCGAGAAGTCCGAGAACCTCACCTTCAGGTGGACGGTTCGTCCTTTGAGTCCCTTGCGACGCACACGGGTCGCCACGTGCTCCGCGAGTCCGGCGACCATGTCACGCACCTCGCCGCGGTCGCGGAGGTCCGTCGCGAACGTGCGCTCGTTGCTGACCGACTTCACCGGTTCCCGCTCGCGCACCGGACGCGTGTCCAGCCCGGCCGCACGCCGGACCGTCGACGGGCCGTGCGCGCCCAGCACCTGCCGGGCGGTGTCGTCATCCAGCGCCGCCAGCTCACCGAGCGTCTTGATACCGAGCGACACGAGACGCGCGGCGGTCGCCGGTCCCACCCCGGGCATGAGGCGCACGGCCAGAGGCGCCAGGAACGCCGCCTCCGACCCCGGCCACACGACGGTGATGCCATGCGGCTTGTCGCGGTCCGAGGCGATCTTGGCCACGGTCTTGTTCGAGGCGACGCCGATCGAGCACGACAGCCCCAAAGCGTCGACCGCGTCCTGGATCCGCGCGGCCACCTCGACGGGATGTGGTCCTTCGGCGCCGGGCGTGGCGTCGAGGTAGGCCTCATCGATCGAGGCGCCCTGCACCTCGGGCGTGAACGACTCGAAGATGGCGAAGACCTGAGCGGACATCTCGCCGTAGCGCTCGAAGTGCCCCCGCGTCCAGACGGCCTCGGGAGGCAGCAGGCGCTTCGCGATCGCGGAAGGCATGGCGGACCGGACCCCGTACCTGCGCGCCTCATAGGACGCGGCCGCGATCACGCCGCGCGAGTCCGCAGACCCACCGACGACAACGGGCAACCCGCGCCATTCGGGGTGGTCGAGCTGCTCCACCGACGCGAAGAACGCGTCCATGTCGACGTGGAGCACGGCCCTGCCCGCCCAGGGCGTTCCGGCCCGGGCGTCACGGCGCGTGTCTTCGGCGGCCTCGCTCATGCGAAGATGATAGCCGCCCAAGGCCCCCGGGCCGCGGAGGTCGACCGACGCACGGGAGAGGTACGGCATGCGGATCGGCGCGCACGTTCCCATGGACGGCGGCCTCGCCGCGGCACTCGACTACGCGATCGAGACCGGCAGCGAGGCGTTCCAGCTCTTCGCGAAGAGCCCGCGCCGCTGGTCGGGCCCCCAGCGCGCTCCCGAGGAGGCCGCCGCCTTCCGCGCCGCGTGCGCGGAGGCCGGCATCGGTCCCGTGTTCACCCACGCGAGCTACCTGATCAATCTCGGCGCCTCGGACCACGACCAGTGGGAGAAGTCCTGCGCCGGCCTGGCCGACGAGATGACCCGCGCTTTCGAGATCGGGGCGGCCGGGGTCGTCGTCCACCTCGGCACGCGCTTCCGCGATGACGACGCGGGCGCGTGCACGGCCCGGGTCGCCGAGACGGTCCGTCGCGCAGCCGACCTCGCGACCGGACCGGTCGCCCGCGTGTTGCTCGAGAACGCTGCGGGAGCAGGAAGGCAGTACGGCACCGACGCCCACGAGATGGCGGCCGCGCTGGTCGCCGTGCGCGCCGCCGGGGTGGCGGCCGGCCTGTGCCTCGACACCTGCCATGCGTTCGCGGCGGGGATCGATCTGCGCGGAGACGAGGGGTGGGCGGGTCTGCTCGGGCACATCGACGCCCATTGCGGACCGGGATCGGTCGTACTGGTCCACGCCAACGATTGCAAGGGTGAGTTCGGCTCCCACCGCGACCGTCACGAATGGATCGGGGACGGCTTCGTCGGCGAGTCGGGCTTCGCAGCCATGTTCGCGCATCCGTCGCTCGAGTCCGCGACCGCGGTGGTGGAGATGCCGGGCGAGCCGCCCGAAAAGGACATCGAGAACGTCAGCAGACTGAAGCGGCTCCGTGCCGTCGCCGGGGCGTTCGCCGGTCCAGGCCCAGAGCCCGCCTGAGTCGCAGTGAGGTGCCCGTCGCGTCGGTCACCGGTACCTCGAGATAGGCGTCGCTCTCGATGAACGCCGCGATGATGAGCAACTCCGCGATCTTCTCCGACGTGAGGCGCAGCGGGTCGATCGCGGGCGCCCCCGAGAAGTAGACCCGCTCGAGCGTCGCGGCGATCTTGGGTTCGATGTGCTCCCGGGTGCCGCGCAGAACGGCCGAGCGCAGTCCGCCACGAAGGAAGCTCACGACGACCTCGCCGTCCGTCTCCTCGACCAGCACCACATCGCGACCGGCGGCCTCCCGGACGATCGCGAGCGACGACAGCGCGCGGTCGAGGGCGCGGACGCCGTCACGGTACAGGATCGCGTCCTCGTAGCGGCCCTCACGAGCGGCGCTGCGCTGCGCCGCGACCAGGAGCGAGCGGAAGTCCGTATCGTCTTCCAGAACGCCGAGAGCGGCGTTGAGCCGCTCGGCGTACTCGGCGGCGTCGGGCACACACACGCAGGGCGCGGGGCACGTCCCCGAGTCGCGACGCGCGCACGGGATCATCGGGAGGCGGGCGTCCAGACGCCTCGAGCATCGGCGCAGGTCGTAGACCTCCTTGAGGTTCTCGACGAGCGTGAGTGCCGCCCACCGGCTCGTGAACGGTCCGATCAGGCGCCCGCGTTTGCGCGGCGCCTCCACGACGCTGACCGCGGGATACGCCGACCCTGTCTCCACCTTGATCAGGTAGCCGGCACGGGACCGGTGCGCGGTGGGGTTGTGCCGGGGCTTGTGTCGATCGACGAGGCGATGCTCCAGCAGGAGCGCGTCGAGGTGCGACGGCGTCCTGACCGCGGTGATCGATGCGACCTCGGCGGCCATCGCGTCGGTGGCGGCCCCGGGGTAGAAGTACTGCCGCGCCCGTGTCCGCAGGCTGCGCGCGTGCCCGACGAAGATCACGTCGCCCGACGCGTCACGGAACAGGTACACCCCGGATTCGTCGGGCAGCGAGCGCGTCAGCACCAGGCGTTCGGCCAGCGCCGACTGGTTCGACAGGCCGCAGAAGGCGGACACGGCCCCGACATCCTCGATCCCGAGGCGACGGAGCTCGGGGATCAATGCGATGAGCAACTCCCCGGTCGCCAGGGCGTCGTTGCCGGCGCGGTGGTCGGGCGTCGTGGGCGTGTGGTACTCCTCCGCGAGCGAACCGAGGCTGTAGCGCCTCAGGTCGGGCCTCAGGCGACGGGTGAGCGAGAGCGTGTCGATCGTGGGGCGCGGCATGGGCGTCCCCCACACCCGCTCGGCCTCGTGGTCGAGGAAGGAGAGGTCGAAGCGGTAGTTGTGCGCCACGAGCACGGCGCCCTGGGCGAACTCCCTGAACTCCCGCATCACGTCCTCGATGGCGGGTGCGTCGATGAGCATCGACGCGCCGATCCCGGTCAGGTCCTCGACCGCTCTCGGGATCGGGTCGGAGGGGCGGACCAGGCGCTGGAAGGTCGAGATGACGCCCGCGGCGTTGAAGCGCGCGGCGCCGACTTCGATGATGCTGTTGCGTCCGGGCCTGCACCCGGTTGTCTCGAGGTCGACGGCAACGAAGTCGCACTCGGAAAGCGCGTAGCCGCTGAGCATTGGTTAGCAGACACTCCGGTCGTCTGTGAGTTCACGCTTGTACACCGGCGCGATGATAGCACCGCGCACGCGGTGTTTGTGCGCAGCGAGCGGGCACCGTACGATGGTCGATGCCGCGGCCTTCGGGTCCGGCCCAGCGCTGCGCACGGGCCCGACGCCGAGCCGAAGGTCGCCCATGAGGTTCTTCCTGCTTGCACGCGCACGGTCGACCGGCCTGATCAGGCTGCTGTCCGAGCGCGCCTTCGACTCACGCTCGGCCGCGGTCGAAGCGGCGAGCGCCACGGCGAGCGACATCGACCTTTCGGACGACGAGGTCCTCGCCGTCGACCTCGACGCGGCCGGCCCCGTCCTCGTCCTCCGTGTGCCCCCGCGTCAGCCCGCGAGCGTCCCGACGCCGGCCCGTCCGGCCGTCGGCTTCCCGACGGTCGTGGCCCCGACGGCGCCGATCGCGCAGCCCTCGGAGCGGCCTTCCGAGCCCGCGGCGACGTCCACCCCCGTCGTGTCCCCGTTCGATGACGAACCCGCCGCATGGCGACGCTACTCCTTCGAGGAACCGGCGGTCCGCCTGCAGCCGCGCTTCCCTCTCTTCGGAACCGACGACGACGTCGCTGAGGAAGACCTGTCCGAGACACTGCGGCGCGTGGCGCGACGCATGGAGTCGGACCTCACCTTCTCAGGGCCGAGCGAATGGGCGGCCGCGGACGACACCTGGGACGCGCGTACCCTCGACGACTACGCCGTGCCCGATGACAGCCACATGTCGGGGGCCCGGGAGGAGGGCCGCCTGCGCATCGACGCCGCCGAGCGACTCGACCGTGACGAGAGCACCTCCGTCGACGACGCCGACGACCGCCTGGGCGCGTCGTCAGCCGACGGGCGCGCCGAGTACGAAGCGTCCGTCGACGACGACCTTCGCCGCGAGGACGTCTTCCCCACGGCGATGTTCGGGCCGGAGGACGCGGGGGGATGCGAGGACCGGACCGACGAGCCCAACGGATCGTGGGGCCAGACCGATGACACTCTCGGAATCGATCCCGAGGCGTGGCTCGCCGTCGAGGACGCCTCGGCGGCCGTGACCGGCGTGTCCGCGGCTGAAGACGGCTCTTCCGAGCTGCTCGCGGACCGAGGGGACCGGCCGGTCGACGATGCGGATCTCGCCGCGACGGCGTGGGACGAGGCGCCCTCGGAGGCGGACGTGACCGCCCCCGAGTACGTCGACTTCGCCGACGTATCGGACGCGACCCCGTTCGACGTCGAGCTCGTCGCCTTGACCGCCGCGCTCGATCCCGAGCCGGCGCCGTACCGCCCCGCCAACGTGGACTTCGCGATGTGGGTCTGCGCCGATTGTGTCTATCAGCGGACGTGCCGTCAGGCGGGGATCTCCTCTCCGTCGAAGTGCGGCAACTTCCAGTGGCGCTCCTTCTAGCGACTGACCATCCACCCGAAGGCGGAACGACGAACGGCCCCTCGAGGAGGGGCCGTTCGTGTGCTCGCAGGCGATGCGGAGTGGGCCTGTAAGCCGGATCTTGTCGTGAGCGACCATCTATCTAGGACCGCCGTTGCCGACGGCCTCGTGCGGGCGACCCGAGCGACGACCGGGCCGGTCTTAGCCGCTCCTATTCGCCCTTGCTCCGGGTGGGGTTTGCCAAGCCGCCGTGTCACCACGGCGCTGGTGCGCTCTTACCGCACCGTTTCAGCTTTTCCTCCGACCTGTACCGGCGGCCGAAGCCGCCGGGCGGTATCGGGGGAGTCTTCTTTTCTGTGGCACTTTCCGTCGCCTCGCGGCGCCAGGCCGTTAGCCTGCACCCTGCCCTGTGGAGTCCGGACTTTCCTCACGTTCGCGCACTTCTGCGCGCCCGCGCGGCCGCTCAGCCCACTCCGCGACCGGATTCTAGCAGGTGCCGCACGCGCCCGCTGACGACGGACGGGTCGCCCGGCACGTCCCCGAACGGCGGAAGACCCCTCGCGTGGAGGGGTCTTCCGTGGACAGTCTGGTAGCCCGTACGGGATTCGAACCCGTGATCTCCGCCTTGAGAGGGCGGTGTCCTAACCGCTAGACGAACGGGCCATGCGGTGAAACGAAGTGCCGGGAACCTCATGGCTGGGGCGGAAGGAGTCGAACCCTCACACACGGGACCAGAACCCGCCGTCCTACCATTAGACTACGCCCCAATGAGGCTTCCCTTGCCGCCCCGAGGTCGGGACGCGAGGAGAGATATTACGGTCGGGGAGCGGCCTCGTCAACCCCGGCGGCGGCCGCGTCGAGGCGCGCCAGCGACTTCTCGCGCCCCAGGAGCTCGAGCGACTCGAAGAGCGGCGGACTGACGGTCGTCCCCGTGACGGCCACGCGCACCGCCTGGAACACGACCTTCGCCTTGACGCCCAGCTGCTCCGGCAATGCGCGCAACGCCTCTTCGATCGGCGTCGTCTCGAACGCGGGGATCGCCGCGAGCAGGCCGCGCGCCGCCGTCAGGACCTCGGCTGCGTTGCCGGCCTTCAGGACCTTCGCGAATGCGGTCGGGTCGATCTCGAGGTCCTCCACGAACAGGAACCGGACCATCGGGACGATCTCGTCGAGACGTTTGATGCGCTCGGAGACGAGCGGCGCGAGCTTCAGCATCCAGGCGCGCTTCGCCGCGGCCTCCTCGACGGTGGTCAGGCCCGCCTCGACGAGCAGCGGCGTCATCCGTTCGACGAAACCGTCGACGCCCAGCTCGCGGATGTACACGCCGTTCATCCAGTCCAGCTTGTCGGTGTCGAGGATGGCGGGGTTGCTCGACACGCGGTCGAGCGAGAAGGACTCCCTGAGCATGTCGCGGGTGATCATCGTGGTCTCGCCGTCGAGCGACCATCCCAGGAGCGCAAGGTAGTTCAGCACGGCCTCGGGCAGGTAGCCCTCGTCGCGGTAGGCCTCGACGGACGTCGCCCCGTGACGCTTGCTCAGCCGTTTGCCGTCGGCGCCCAGGATCATCGGCAGGTGCGCGAAGATCGGCACCTCGTGCCCCAGCGCCTCGAACACCAGGATCTGGCGGGGTGTGTTCGAGAGATGGTCGTCGCCGCGGACGACGTGGCTGATCTCCATCAGCGCGTCGTCGACCACCGTCGCGTAGTTGTAGGTGGGGGTGCCGTCGGTGCGCACGAGCACGAAGTCGTCCAGCGCGTCGGCCGGGAACGACATGTGGCCGCGGATCGCGTCGTCGAAGGCGACCTCCGTTCGGCCTTCGGGGACCGACAAGCGCCACACGTGCGGCTCGCCTGCGGCGACGCGGGCAGCGGCTGTCGCGGGATCGATGGCCCGGCAGGTCCGGTCGTAGCCCGCGTAGCCGCCCTTGGCGCGCATGGCGTCGCGCTTGACCTCGAGCTGCTCGGTGGTGCAGAAGCACGGATACGCTCGGCCGGCGGCCTTCATCGTCTTGAGCGCCGCGAGATAGGTGTCTGCCCTCTGTGTCTGGAAGTAGGGACCGAACGCGCCGTCGGCCTCGGGACCCTCGTCCCAATCGAGGCCGAGCCAGCGCAGGCCCCGCAGGATCGCGAGTACGTTCTCGTCGGTCGAACGCTCGGGGTCGGTGTCATCGATCCGCAGCACGAAGGTGCCGCCAAGGTGGCGGGCGAGGGCCCAGTTGTAGATGGCCGTGCGAGCGCCGCCGATGTGCAGATGACCGGTCGGGCTCGGAGCGAAACGGACGCGAACGGGCGTGGACAAGGCTGCCTCCGGAGGGACTCATTCGTTGCGGGGTGTGTCGTGCATCTTAGCGCGAACCGCACGCTCGCGGTGTTGGCGCGCGGGCGGCGCGAGTGCTATCGTCGGCGACGACTCATCATGAGGCGCCCCCGGAGACGGGGGTGCAGAGGGCCGAGGGACCGCACCCGGAGACGCCCCGGCAACCTGCTTCGAAAGTGGAGCAAGGTGCCAAGTTGCGGCAGGTCTTGTACGACGAGACCTGGCAGATGAGGGAAGAGCGAGGCACACGCACGCGCGTGCCCTCACGAGGCCCTCGTCCGTATGCCGGCGAGGGCCTTTGTCGTCGGCGGACAGGAAGCGGCACCCGCCGACAGCCGTGCGGCGGGCACGGAAAGGAAGGAACTGCACATGCCGGAGCGCGAGTACCTCTTCACGTCGGAGTCCGTCACCGAGGGACATCCCGACAAGATGTGCGACCAGATCTCGGACGCCATCGTCGACGCCATCATCTCCCGCGAGGCCGAGCTGGCCTCCGAAGGCTACGTCACGGACAAGGGGAGCGCCGCGGACCCGGCGTACGTGCGTTGCGGCGTCGAGACGTTCACGACCACCGGTCTCATCGTGGTCGGCGGCGAGGTGCGCACCCACGCCTACGTCGACATCCCGACCCTGGTACGCAAGACCGTCAAGGAGATCGGGTACACGGACGCCCGCTTCGGTTTCGACTACGAGACGTGCGGCGTCATGAGCGCCATCCACGAGCAGAGCGCCGACATCGCCATGGGCGTCGACCGGGCCCTCGAGGCCAAGCAGGGCGACTCCGACCCGCTCGACCTCATCGGCGCGGGCGACCAGGGCATGATGTTCGGCTACGCGTGCAACGACACGTCGACGTTGATGCCGATGCCGATCTACCTGGCCCACCGCCTTGCCGAGCGCCTCACGGCGGTCCGCAAGGCCGAGGTGCTTCCGTACCTTCGTCCCGACGGCAAGACCCAGGTGACGGTCCGCTACGTCGACGGCAAGCCCGTCGCCGTGGAGAAGATCCTCATCTCGACCCAGCACGCCGAGGAGGCGGACGTCGAGACCCTCATCCGTCCCGACCTCATCGAGCACGTCATCCGCCCCGTCTTCGACACCGAGTCGATCGCGTGGGAGGTCACGGACGACAACATCTTCATCAACCCCACCGGACGCTTCGTCGTCGGCGGACCGATGGGCGACTCCGGGCTGACCGGCCGCAAGATCATCGTCGACACCTACGGCGGCATGGGCCGTCACGGCGGCGGCGCGTTCTCCGGCAAGGACTGCACGAAGGTCGACCGCTCCGCGTCCTACGCCGCCCGTTGGGTCGCCAAGAACGTCGTCGCGGCGGGGCTCGCCGACCGCTGCGAGGTCCAGCTCGCCTACGCGATCGGCGTCGCCCACCCGCTGTCGGTGCTGGTCGATACCTTCGACACCGAGACCGTCGACATCCGACGCATCGAGGAGGCCGTCACGGCGACGTTCGACCTGCGTCCGGGCGCGATCATCCGCGACCTCGACCTGCGTCGCCCGATCTTCCGCAAGACCGCGGCGTACGGCCACTTCGGCCGCGACGACGCGGACTTCACCTGGGAGCGGACCGATCGGGTCGCGGAACTGTGCGCGGCCGCCGGGCTCTGAACGCTCCCCATCCGCTCGTGACCGACCGAGGCCGCCGGCATCCGTGTCGGCGGCCTCGGCTATCCTTGGGCACATGAGGACCACCCCCCACATGCCCGTAGCGCGCGTCGTCGTCGACGTGCCGACCCGCGCGCTGTCGGAGCCCTTCGACTACGAGGTCCCGGAGACGCTCGACGCCGCCGCGACCGTCGGGGCTCCGGTCGTGGTGCCGTTCGGAGGGCAGCGCGTCGTCGGATACGTCGTCGGCAGGATCGCTTCGAGCGCCTTCGAGGGGAAGCTGCGCGCCATCGAAGGGGTCCTCGGTGGGCCGCTGTTCGGGCCGTACGGCTTCGGGCTCGCCGACTGGATCGCGCGTGAGTACGTCTCCACGCTCGCCGACGCGCTCCGATTGCTCCTGCCTCCGGGCGGTTCGCCCTCCGCGGTCGCGGTCTACGTCGCGGGCGGAGAGCGCCCCTCGGGGTCGGTTCGCTCCGCCGTCTACGACGCGGTGCGTGACGCGGGCGAGCTCACGTCGCCCCAGCTGAAGACCATCGACGCCCGTTTTCCGGGTGCGGCCTCGGCTCTCGCCCGCGACGGCGTCCTGACCCGTTCCTGGAGGCTGCGGCCCGCCGCGGTGGGTGCGGTCGACGACCGATGGGCCTGCCTCGAGGAGGGGGTCGCGTTCACACCCTCGTCGCGCGCGACCTCCCAGCGGGCGCTGCTCGACGCGCTGAGCGCCGGTCCTGTCCGGGTGGCCGAGCTGGCGGCCGAGCTCGGGTCCATAGACGGGCCGCTGCGCGCGCTGGCGGCGGCGGGCGCGGTCCGCATCGAGCGGCGGCGGCGCATGCGCGAGCCGTCGTCCCCGGTCCGGGCGGCACCGCGCCACGCCGTGCTCTCGCAGGGCCAGACCGACACGCTCGCCGCCATCGAGGCGGCGCGACCGGGCTCGGTCGTGCTCGCCGACGGGGTCACGGGGTCCGGGAAGACCGAGGTCTACCTCCGGGCGATCGAGAAGGCGCTGGCGGACGGCGGCTCGGCCATCGTGCTGGTGCCGGAGATCTCGCTCACGCCGCAGACCGTCGGGCGTTTCAGGGCCCGCTTCGGCGACCTCGTCGCGGTCCTTCACAGTCGCCTGTCGGCGGGGGAGCGCTACGACCAGTGGGACCGGGTGCGCACCGGCGACGCGCGCGTGGCGATCGGCCCGCGCTCGGCCCTGTTCGCGCCTGCGCGCGACCTTCGCCTCGTCGTCATCGACGAGGAACACGACGGCTCCTACAAGCAGGGCTCGGCGCCCCGCTACCACGCCCGCGCCGTCGCCGAACGTCTGTGCGCCGCGGTCGGCGCGGTCCTCGTGCTCGGCAGCGCGACGCCCTCGTTCGAGAGCCGTGTGGCGGCCGACGAGGGTCGCTACCTGCGCGTGCGCCTCCCGGAACGGGTCGGTGGCGGCACAATGCCTCCCGTCGAGGTCGTCGACATGGCCGAGGAGTTCCGCGAGGGCGGGCGGTCCATGTTCTCCCGTGCCCTGACCGCCGGCCTCGAGCAGGTGCGCGAGGACGGCGCCAAGGCGGTGCTGTTCCTCAACCGGCGGGGCTTCGCCTCGTTCGTGCTGTGCCGCGAATGCGGGTTCGTCCCGCACTGCGACAGCTGCTCCGTGTCGCTGACCTACCACGAGGTCGGCAACCGCCTCATCTGCCATCACTGCGGCTGCACCCAGCCGCTGCCCGCCCGCTGCCCCAAGTGCTCGAGCCCGTACCTCCGCCAGTTCGGCACGGGCACTCAGCGCGTCGAGGCGGAGCTCGCCGCCGCGGTCCCCGGCCTCCCGGTGGTACGGATGGACGCCGACACGACCGGTGGCAAGGGCGGCCACGAACGGCGCCTCGCCGAGTTCGAGGCAATGAAGTCCGGCGTCCTCCTCGGCACTCAGATGGTGGCGAAGGGGCTCGACTATCCCGAGGTCGAACTCGTCGGCGTCATCAACGCGGACACGACGCTGCACATGCCCGACTTCCGGGCGGCGGAACGCACCTACCAGCTCCTCGAGCAGGTCTCCGGACGGGCCGGGCGGAGCGCGGCGGGCGGCAAGGTCGTCATCCAGACCTACTGGCCGGACCACCCCGCGATCATGGCGGCCGCCGCGCACGATCCGGACTCCTTCTACGGGACCGAGCTCCCGATGCGCAGCGCGCTCGGCTATCCGCCGTGCGGTCGGCTGGCACGCCTGGTGCTCACCGGCAGGGACGCCGCGGCGACGCGGTCGTCGGCGATCGCGCTGGTGGAGGCGCTGGGCGCGGCCGCGAAGGCGCTGCCGGGGTGCGTCGTCCTCGGTCCCAGCCCGGCTCCGATCGCGAAGGCGAAGGACGCGTGGCGCTGGCAGGCGCTGGTCAAGGCGCCCGCAGGCTCCGACATCTCGTCCGTCGTGCGCGACGGCCTGGACCGGGCGCGGATCGCAGAGGGCGTGTCGGTCGCGCCGGACGTCGACCCCGTCGACATGCTCTAGCCGCTCGGCGGTGTAGAATCATCGTCGGGCGTCGCGCAGGTATCCACTCGCGACGCCTGCGCAACGCTCACACGACACACAGGACACGATGGACATCCTCGAACACCCCAACCCCGCGCTCAAGCAGCACGCGCTCGACGTGGACCCGAAGAACGACCCCAGCCTGCGCGGACTCGTGCAGGCGATGGCGCGCGCGATGTACGACGCCCCCGGTGTCGGGCTCGCAGCCACACAGGTGGGCGTCCAGAAGCGGATCATCATCGCCGACGTCGACGACGCCCTGATCGCGCTTTGCAACCCGCGTATCGTCGAGACCTCGGAGGAGACCGAGATCGACGACGAGGGCTGCCTGTCGTTCCCCGGCGTCTACATCCCGATCGAGCGTCCGGTCTCTTGTGTCTGCGAGGCGCTGGACCTGAAGGGCAACCCGGTCCGGCTGAAGGGCGAGGGCCTGTTCGCCCGCGTCCTGCAGCACGAGACCGACCACCTCGACGGTCTGCTCATCATCGACCGCGCCACTCCCGAGGAGCGCCGCGCGGCCCTGCGACGCTACCGCGAGGCGAACGAGAATCGCTGACATCGGCAGAGGAGGCGCGGTGAGGGTGGTGTTCATGGGCACGCCCGCCTTCGCCGTCCCGACGCTGGATGCCCTGCTGGGCTCGTGCGAGGTCGTCGCCGTGTACACGCGCCCTGACGCCGGCTCGGGCCGCGGACGGCGGGTCACGGCCTCCGCGGTCAAGGTGCGCGCCCTCGAATCCGGCGTGCCGCTGGAGCAGCCTCCGACACTGCGCGACCCGGCCGCCGTCGAACGTCTCGGCCTCCTTTCACCCGACCTCATCGTCGTCGCGGCCTACGGTGCGATCCTTCCGCGAGAGGTCATCGGCCTGCCTCCGTTGGGCTGCGTCAACGTTCACGCCTCGTTGCTGCCGCGCTGGAGGGGCGCCGCCCCGATACAGCGCGCTATCCTCGCCGGCGACGAGCTGGCCGGGGTGTCCATCATGCGCATGGAGGAAGGCCTCGACACGGGTCCGTGGTGTTCGCAGGCCTCGACCCTGATCGACGGCAAGTCCGCCGCGCAGCTCACGGACGAACTCGCCGCTCTCGGTGCGCGGACGCTCCTCTCGGCACTCCCGGCGATCGCCGCGGGTACGGTCGCGTGGCAGACCCAGGATGAGTCGGTCGCCACCTACGCCGCCAAACTGGGCGCGGCGGACGTCGCGCTCGATCCGGCCCTGACCGTCCGCGACGCACTCCGCCGCGTGCGAGCGTCCGGCCCGAGCGCTCCGTGCCGCGCCTTGATAGCGGGCCGGCTCGTCACGATCGTGTCGGCCCGTGCAGGGGAGGGGCCTGCGCCCGCCGCATCGATCTCCACCGGGTCCGGGCTCGCACTCGGCTTCGCGGACGGTCCCGTCCTCATCAAGACGCTCATCCCCGAGGGGCGCTCGGCCATGGCCGCCGCCGACTGGCTGCGCGGCGCCCGGCTCGCACCCGACTCCCATTGGAGCGCTTCATGAGCATCGCCCCGGCACGACGCGCCGCCCTGCAGGTCCTTCATCGCGTACGCGAACGCGGGTCGTTCGGCCCCGAGACGCTCGACGCCGTGCTCAGGGCGTCGGGGCTCAGCCCCCGCGACACCGCTCTGGCGACCCGGCTCACGTACGGCGTCCTGCAGACGCTGGGCACCCTCGACGAGGCCATCGACCTCTTCGCGCGCGTACCGTCAGCTCTGGAGCCGGGCGTGCGCGACGCGCTGCGGCTCGGCGCGTACGAGATCCTCTTCATGCGCACGCCGGCCCGCGCGGCGGTCAACGAGGCCGTCGACGCGGCGCGGCGCGCGCGTCCCCAGGCGGCGGGCCTGGCCAACGCCGTGCTCCGCCGCATCTCCGACGAGGCCGAGGCCTTCCCGTGGGGCGACCCCGCCACCGATGACCAGGCCCTCGCGCGCGTGACGGGACATCCCCGCTGGCTGGTCGACCGCTGGATCGAGGAACTGGGACGCGAGCGCGCGTCCGAGGCCCTCTACGCGGACCTCGAGCCGGCACCGCTCTATCTGTGGGCGAACACCTTCAAAGCCTCACCCGTCGAGATCCTCGACGCGCTGGAGGCCGACGGCGCTCAGCCGGTCGCTGACATCCCCCCGGGCTGTATCCGGGCCGGGGACGCCTCCTCCGCCGTTCGGGGCGACGCGGTGAAGTCCGGACTGGCGATCGTCACGGACGCGGCAGCTCAACTCGCCGCCCGCGTGCTCGGACCCCACCCCGGCAAGAAGGTGGTCGATGTCGCGTCCGGCCGTGGGACGAAGACCGCGGAGATACAGGCGGTCAGCGTCGCTGCGGGCGACCCCTGCGACCTCTACGCGCTCGACATCCACCCCTTCAAGGCCGACGTCCTGCGACGGCGCATGACGGACCTCCGCGTGCCCGGTGTCACCGCGTTGGTCGGCGACGCCACGGAGATCGCCGCGGTCGAGGGTGCGCCCGCCGCGGGCTCGGTGGCCGCGGTGCTGGTCGACGTTCCGTGCAGCGGTCTCGGTTCGCTGCGCCGCCGCCCCGAGAAGCGCTGGCGCGTCACTCCCGAGGACATCGACCGGCTGGCCGTGCTCCAAGCGACGATGTTGGCGCAGGCGGCCACGCTTGTCGCCGTCGGAGGCGTGGTGGTCTACTCTACGTGTACGGTCAGCAAGACGGAGAACGCGGACGTGATCGACGCGTTCCTCGCCCGCGCCGAAGGCGCCTTCGCCGTGGGGGACCTCACCGGGGCCGTTCCTCCCGAGTGGAGAGGCGACATCGGAGCGCAGGGGTACTTCCAGTCCATACCGCGTGTCGGCGGGCCGGACGGACATTTCGTAGCGTTGCTCACACGCGTTTCGTAACGGTCCCGCCTCACGGGCGGGACATCAGGCACGTCACCAGGGGAGGCCGCATGCGCACGACCAGGATCGTCGAGATGCTCGAAGTCACCGAGGCCGCGGCTCTCGCCGCAGGCCGCTGGATGGGCAAGGGCGACAAGCACGCGGCCGACGACGCGGCCGTCGAGGGGATGCGGAAGGCGTTCAACGACGTCGAGATCGACGGCACGATCGTCATCGGCGAAGGCGAGCGCGACGAGGCGCCCATGCTCTACATCGGCGAGAAGGTGGGGAAGGGCGGAGAAGGCATCGACATCGCCGTCGACCCGCTCGAGGGAACGAACCTGACCGCCTACGGCCAGTCCAACTCACTCGCGGTGATGGCGTTCGGCCCGAAGGGCACGCTGCTGCACGCGCCGGACACCTACATGAACAAGATCGCAGTCGGCCCTGAGGCCGCCTCCGCGGTCCACATCGACGCGAGCGCGACGGAGAACATCCAGAACGTGGCCAAGGCGCTGAAGCGCGACGTCGAGGACCTGGTCGTCTGCATCCTCGACCGCGAGCGCCACATCGACCTGATCAGGGAGGTCCGCGAGGCGGGCGCCCGCATCCGGCTCATCTCCGACGGCGACGTCTTCGGCGCGGTCGCCACCGCCATCGAGGGCACGGGCATCCACCTGTACCTCGGCATCGGCGCCGCACCCGAGGGCGTGCTCGCCTGCACCGCGATGAAGTGTATCGGCGGCACCTTCATGGGCCGCTTCGTCTGGCGCAATCCCGCCGAGAAGGCGCGCGCTGTGGAGATGGGCACCTGCAACATCGACGGCGTGCTGGACATGGACTGCCTGGTCAACACCGACGAAGCCGCCTTCATCGCGACGGGGGTCACCGACGGCGAGATGCTGCGCGGCGTCAAGTACTTCGGCAACGGCGCACGCACGAACTCGGTCGCGATGGACGCCAAGACCAAGACCGTGCGCTTCATCGACACGATCTACCGCACTGGTGACGAGAAGTTCTGGGTGCGCAGGGACTAGGCGCTCGACGTCTGGGTCCGAAGTGAATGCAGAAGGGCGGCCCCCCACGGGCCGCCCTTCGCGGTTCGTATCGGGTCCGGCTACTCGGCCGCAGGGCACCCGGCGCAGCCGCCGCCCGCCGCGGGACACGTGGGTGCCTCGGGGGATGCTGCCGTGGCCGCCGACGCCGCGGACGATGCCTTCGGGTAGTCGGTG
>JANYKZ010000066.1 GCA_025361505.1 Coriobacteriia bacterium | reverse complement strand
CGCACCTGACGCTCCTGCAGCGCCCGCCCCGCCGGCTGATGAGCCGTCGGGCGGCGACAGCTCCGAGCACTCCTAGCGTCACCTCATACCCGGTGGCCGCCTTGCACTCCGTGCAGGCGGCCGCCGGGCGTGGCTACACTTAGCGCATGGCGGAGCACGGCGCTGAACACGGAACAATGCGCGTCAAGAGCGGTCTCGCCGAGATGCTCAAGGGCGGCGTCATCATGGACGTCGTCACCGCAGAGCAGGCGAAAATTGCCGAGGATTCCGGAGCCGTCGCGGTCATGGCCCTCGAGCGCGTACCCGCGGACATCCGCGCCGCCGGCGGCGTCGCCCGGATGGCCGACCCGACCATCGTCGAGGCGATCGTCGGAGCTGTCTCCATCCCGGTCATGGCGAAGTGCCGCATCGGCCACTTCGTCGAGGCGCAGATCCTGCAGACCCTCGGCGTCGACTACATCGACGAGTCGGAGGTCCTCACCCCGGCCGACGAGGAGCATCACGTCAACAAGTGGGAGTTCCGTGTGCCGTTCGTGTGCGGCTGCCGCAACCTCGGCGAGGCGCTGCGCCGCATCGGCGAAGGCGCCTCGATGGTCCGCACCAAGGGGGAGCCCGGCACCGGCAACGTCGTCGAGGCCGTCCGCCACATCCGCGCGGTCAGCGACGAGATCGCCTGGCTGAAGGGTCTGCGCGGCGAGCAGCTCTACGCCGCGGCGAAGGACCTGCAGGCGCCGTTCGAGCTCGTGAAGTGGGTCGCGGAGAACGGCAAGCTCCCGGTCGTCAACTTCTCGGCGGGCGGGATCGCGACGCCGGCGGACGCGGCCCTGATGATGCAGCTCGGCTGCGACGGTGTGTTCGTCGGCTCCGGCATCTTCAAGAGCGGCGACCCGGTCAAGCGGGCCAAGGCGATCGTCGAGGCGACGACGCACTTCGAGGACGCCGACATCATCGCGAAGGTCTCCCGCAACCTCGGCGAGGCGATGGTCGGGATCAACATCTCCGACATCCCCGCGGGCGAGCGCATGCAGGAGCGTGGCTGGTAGCGTGAAGATCGGGGTCCTCGCTCTCCAAGGAGCGTTCCGTGAACACATCGTCACGCTCGAGGCGCTCGGGGTGTCGACCGCGGCCATCCGTCTGCCGCACCAGCTCGAGGGATGCGACGGGCTGGTGATCCCGGGGGGCGAGTCGACCGCTATCGGCAAGCTCATGGCCACCTACGGCTTCTACGAGGCCGTCACGCAGCGGCACGACGAGGGTATGGCGGTCTGGGGCACGTGCGCGGGCGCGATCCTTATCGCCCTGCACGTGCGAGACGCCCTCCCGGACCAGCGGACGCTGGGGCTCATGGACATCTCGGTGCGGCGCAACGCCTACGGACGCCAGGTCGACTCGTTCGAGGCCGACCTGGACGTGGCGGGGCTCGACGCGCCGTTCCCCGGGGTGTTCATCCGCGCACCCTGGATCGAGGCCGTCGGTGAAGGCGTCGAGGTGCTCGCTCAGCACGATGGCCGCATCGTGGCCGCGCGCGCGGCCGACCTCATGGCGACCTCGTTCCATCCCGAGTTGACCGGCGACCCGCGCATCCACCGGCTGTTCGTCGAGCAGGTCGTCGGAGCCCCGCGCGCCTAGACGCCGCGCGACCGGGCAGCGCACGTATCGCCCTATCGGGTATCCTTACGAGCGGTCATCCTCCCGCGCGCCTGCGTGCGCGCGCATGCGAAAGGTTTGAGCCGATGTCGGGTCACTCCAAGTGGGCAACCACCAAGCACCGCAAGGGCGCGGTCGACGCCAAGCGCTCGAAGCTCTTCAGCAAGCTCTCGAAGGTCATCACGGTCGCCGCGAAGACCGGCGGGGACCCGAAGCCTGAGAACAACGCCTCGCTCGCCGCCGCGATCGACAAGGCGAAGAGCTACTCGTTGCCGAAGGACAAGATCCAGTCGGCGATCGACAAGGCGTTCAGCAGCGCGGGCGGCGCGAACTACGAAGTGGTCATCTACGAGGGCTACGGTTCCGGCGGCATCGCCGTCTACGTCGAGGCCCTGACCGACAACCGCAACCGCACGGCCGCCGACGTCCGCGCTGCGTTCACGCGCGCCGGCGGCGCGCTGGGGGCGACGGGCTCCGTGGCGTTCCAGTTCGAGCGGCGCGGCGAGATCGTCATCATGAAGGAGGGCGCTCCCGACGAGGAGGACCTGCTCATGGCGGTCATGGAGGCCGGCGGCGACGACCTCGAGGACAACGACGACGTCTTCGTCGTCGTGACGAACCCGAACGACCTCGAGACCGTGCGCAAGGGCATCGAGTCCGCCGGCATCAAGGTCGAGGAGGCCGAGCTGGCCATGCGCGCGAAGGTCCCCGCGACCGTCACGGCGGAGACGGCGAAGAAGGTCTTCCGCCTCATCGACGCGCTCGAAGAGAGCGACGACGTCCAGGACGTCTACCACAACATGGACATCACCGAGGAGATCGCAGCCGCTCTCGACCTGTAGGCGCGACGACTCGAGATCCATTCAGGGCGTTCCCGCAGCCGGGAGCGCCCTGAATGCTTTTGCGCGCGTCGGTGCGGTGCCGTAGACTGAACATATGTTCGATTGGCGACGGCGAAGCAAGGGGTGCGCGTGTCCGTGATCATCCTGGGCATCGACCCCGGACTGGCCAACACGGGGTGGGGGATCGTCGAGTCGGACGGAAGCCGCTTCCGCTGTCTGGGCTACGGATGCATCCGCACCGTCGGGTCCGACGACACGGCGCGTCGCTGCAAGGTCGTACGCGACGGCCTCGCGGAGCTCATCGGGCGCTACGCGCCGGCCGAGGCCGCGATCGAGAACATCTACTTCAGCCGCAACGTCGCGACCGCGATGACCACCGGTCACGCCCGCGGCGCGGCGCTCGTGGCCGTGGCGGACGCGGGGATGCCGGTCGGGGAGTACGGCCCGGGCGAGATCAAGCTCGCGGTCGTCGGGACCGGCACCGCTGACAAGGGACAGGTGACCTACATGGTCCGGACCATCCTCGGGCTCGATCACGACCCGACCCCCGACCACGCCGCCGATGCGCTCGCCGCCGCCATCTGCCACGCCAACCAGAGAGTGGCGCGGGCGCGCGAGCGTTCGAGCCACCAGGCGACGGGCACGGGCCGATGATCGCCTTCATCACAGGCAGGGTGACGGCGCGTGCGGCAAGCTACGCGATCGTCGAGGTCGGGGGCATCGGCTACCGGCTGATCATGTCCACGTCCTCGCTCGCGGCGCTCCCGGCCGAGGGCGACGAGGTCACCGTCCACACCTACCTCCACGTTCGCGAGGACGAGCTGACGCTCTACGGCTTCGAGAGCGAGGACGAGCGCGAGCTGTTCGAGGCGCTCATCGGCGTGACGGGCGTCGGGCCGAAGCTCGCGCTGGCGGTGCTCTCCGCGCTCAAGCCCGACGTGCTGCGGACCGCCATCGCGCGGGACGACGTGACGCTGCTGTCGAGCGTATCCGGCGTCGGCAAGAAGACCGCGCAACGACTGCTGATCGACCTCAAGGACAAGCTGGGCGCCCCCGAACTCGGCGCCGGGGGAGGCGCGGGCTCGTCGCACGCCGCGATCGAGGCGCGGGATGCGCTGCTGTCGATGGGCTTCTCGCCCGCTGAGGCGGCGGCCGGTCTGCGCGAGGTGCCCGCCGGCGCCACCACGGAGCAGCTGCTTCGGGCCGCTCTCAAGGCGCTCGGAGGTGCGCGATGACCGCGGGGCTCTCCAGCGAGTGGTCGCCCGACGACGAGCGTCTGGTCTCCGCGCGGTTCACCCCCGACGACATCGAGATCGACCGCTCTCTGCGCCCGAAGCGCCTGACCGACTACTTGGGGCAACCCAAGGTCAAGGAGTCGCTCGGCGTGTTGATCGAGGCCGCCGCCGGCCGCAACGAGCCGCTCGACCACGTCCTGCTCTCGGGTCCTCCGGGGCTCGGCAAGACCACGCTCGCGGGAGTCATCGCCAACGAGCTCGGCGTGACGATGAAGACCACCAGCGGCCCCGCGATCGAGCGCGCGGGCGATCTCGCCGCGATCCTGACCAACCTCGAAGAGCGCGATGTGCTCTTCATCGACGAGATCCACCGCCTCAACCGTCAGGTCGAGGAGGTGCTCTATCCCGCCATGGAGGACTTCACGCTGGACGTCGTCATCGGCAAGGGACCGGCCGCGCGCAGCCTGCGCCTGGACGTCCCCCGGTTCACGCTGGTGGGTGCCACGACGCGTACGGGACTGCTCACGGCGCCGCTCCGCGACCGCTTCGGCATGTCGTTCCGGCTCGACTACTACGCGGCGGACGAACTCGAGGCGATCGTGAAGCGCTCGGCCTCGATCCTCGGCGTCGACATCGACGGGGAGGGCGCGGCGGAGATCGCCCGCCGAAGCCGCGGGACACCACGTCTCGCGAACCGGCTCCTCAAGCGAGTGCGGGACTACGCGCAGGTGCGTCACGACGGTCGCATCAGCGAGGACATCGCCGCCGAGGCGCTCGCGTTCTTCGAGGTCGACCACCTCGGGCTCGACAAGATGGATGTGCGCATCCTGGAGGCGCTCATCGTGAAGTTCTCGGGCCGGCCCGTCGGCCTCAACACGCTCGCCACATCGGTGGGAGAGGAGACCGAGACGCTCGAGGACGTCTACGAGCCCTTCCTGCTGCAGCTCGGGTTCCTGATGCGCACGCCGAAGGGACGGCAGGCGACCCCGCGGGCCTACGAGCATCTGGGTCTGACGGCTCCGGCGCCGGACGCTCCGCAGAGCGGGCTGTTCTAGGTCGCAGGGCCATCACGTCACGACGCAACGAGAGGCGCCCGCGCGATGCGGGCGCCTCTCGCGTGCGAGCACTCGGTCCGCCTACAGCGTGACCTCGTAGGCCCAGAACCCGTGCAGGTTGCAGTGCTCCACGGCGCGTACCACCGTGTCGGCCGGCAGCGACACCGGCACGCAGAACTTCGGGTGCGTCACGGCGGGCGACAGGTCCAGGCGCGCGATCGGCGCGCCGTTCGCGTACAGCTCGATGAAGGTGATGTAGTGATCGGTCCCGTTGGGATGGGGCACCTCGTGGCCCACCTCCACCGTGATGAGCAGCCGGTCGAGCTGGGCTTCGATGGTTATGAAAGGCGTGTGCTTCTTCTCGAAGTCGTTCGCGGCCACAAAGTCGGCGACGAGCGTGACGGCGGGTGCATCGGCCATCGGTCCTCCTGACGGTTCGGTACGTGCGGCGGGCCTGTCTACTCCCGGTATCTACCCGAATCACGGCACGCCGTCCGGCGCACGTGCCGGGTCGCGAAGCGTAGAATCCCTGAGGTGGGACGGGCAGCAGTGCCGACCGTCCCCGCTGCGAAAGGACCCGCCCCGTGCTCTCAGACGTCGAGATCGCCCAACACGCGAAGATCCGCCCTATCTCGTGGGTCGCCGAGTCGGCCGGGATCGAGCCGCGGTTCATCGAACCCTACGGTGTCTACAAGGCGAAGATCCGCCTGGCGATCTCCGACACCCTGGCGGACCGCCCGAACGGCAAGTACGTCGTCGTGACCGCGATGACCCCCACGCCCCTGGGAGAGGGGAAGACGCTCACCACGGTCGGTCTGGGTCAGGCGCTGGCCCACACCGGGCGCAGCGCGTTCACGTGCATCCGCCAGCCGTCGCTCGGCCCCGTGTTCGGGATCAAGGGAGGCGCCGCGGGCGGCGGCTACTCGCAGGTCCTGCCGATGACGGACTTCAACCTGCACCTGACCGGCGACGCCCACGCGGTGACCTCGGCGCACGACCTCTGTGCCGCCTTCATCGACAACGCGCTCTTCCACCGTGACGCCATCGACCTCGACCCCTACGCCGTCACCTGGCGACGCGTGCTCGACATCTCCGACCGCGCGCTCCGCACGGTGACCATCGGCCTCGGCGGCCGGTTCGGCGGGGTGCCGCGCGAGACCGGCTACGACATCACGTCGGCGAGCGAGCTGATGGTCGTGCTCGCGCTCGCGGACGACCTGCAGGACCTGCGCAAGCGCATCGGGCGCATCGTCATCGGCAGCGCCCGCGACGGGCACCCGGTGACCACGGAGGACCTGAAGGTGGCCGGCGCGATGACCGTGCTGATGCACGACGCGGTCATGCCGAACCTCCTGCAGAACATGGAGGGCGGACCGGTGTTCGTGCACGCCGGGCCGTTCGGCAACATCGCTCACGGTAACTCCTCGATCATCGCCGACCGGATCGCCCTCAAGCTCGCCGACTACGTGGTGACCGAGGCCGGCTTCGGCGCCGACCTGGGCTTCGAGAAGTTCTGCAACATCAAGTGCCGCACCAGCGGCCTCGCGCCCGACTGCGCGGTGCTGGTCTGCACGGTGCGCGCGCTCAAGGCGCACTCAGGGCGCTACGAGATCCGCCCGGGCAAACCGCTCGACCCCCGGTTGCTCGAAGAGGACCTCGACGCGGTCAGCGACGGGATGCCGAACCTGATCAAGCACATCGAGAACGTGCGCGCGTTCGGGATACCGGTCGTGGTCGCGGTCAACCGCTTCCCGACCGACACCGAGGCCGAGCACGAGCTGATCAAGGAGGCGGCGCTGGCGGCAGGAGCCTACGCGGCCGTCTCGCAGACGACGCACGCCGATGGCGGCGCCGGAGGCGTCGAGCTTGCCGACGCGGTCGCAGCCGCCTGCGAGGAGGAGTCCTCATTCACGCTGTCCTACGCCGACGAGGACACCGCCGAGCACAAGATGGAGCTGCTCGCGCGCACCATCTACGGCGCCGACGGCATCGAGCTCTCGAAGGAGGCCGTTCGGTCGCTGGCCGCGTTCACCAAGATCGGCTATGGCTCCCTTCCGGTCTGCATGGCCAAGAGCCATCTCTCGCTCAGCCACGACCCCGACCTCAAGGGTCGACCGACCGGGTGGACGCTGCCCGTGCGCGACGTTCGTCTGTCGGCCGGAGCGGGGTTCCTCTATGCCCTGTGCGGTGACATCATGACCATGCCCGGGCTGCCGAGCCGCCCTGCGGGCGAGAACGTCGACATCGACGCAGACGGCAACATCGTCGGCCTCTTCTAGGACATCCGATCGGTTTCGTCACGCACCCCACGAGAGAAGGAACGCCTGTATGCCTCCGGTGATCATCGACGGTAAGGTCGTCTCCGCAGCGGTCGAGAGCGACACAGCCGTGCGCGTGCAGGCGCTGCTCGCTCGCGGCGTGACGCCGGGTCTGGCGGTCGTGTTGGTGGGTGACGATCCCGCATCGCAGTCCTACGTGAAGATGAAGGAGCGGGACTGCGAGCGTCTCGGCATCAGGAGTTTCGACACGCGCCTTCCGGCCGACACCACGCAGGAGGAGCTCGACGCGGTGATCGCCGCTTACAACGCCGACCCGGCCGTCCACGGCATCCTCGTGCAGCAGCCCTTCCCCCGTCACCTCGACGTCGAGCGCGTCGTCGCCGACGTCG
>JANYKZ010000050.1 GCA_025361505.1 Coriobacteriia bacterium | reverse complement strand
GACTCGGCCCCGAGAAGCGCGCGACGCCACTGCGCAGGTGCGCCTGAGTCGCGGCGGGCCGGGTGCGGAGCGTGCCGTCGGTCCTGGGTCATCGGAACTCCGAGTGTCGGGGCGGCATCGGCCGAGTCTGCGTTCGGCAGGTAGGTACCCGAGCAAGCCGTCCTCGCTCGGTCGCGATCGATGGTACCGCTGAAGGGCGGGAGCGACACGGACCCCGACTAGGTGCCCGTGTTGGCGGGAATGAACGCGGTGCAACGGTCGAGCGTGTGGGGCAGACGGAGGACACACCCGCCAGAAGTGAGCACTCGAACGTGCGATGAAGGGCGCGCGCCGCGCGCCTTCAGACGATAGGCGACCGAGAAGGAGCGAGGAATGGGCATCTTGACGTGGATCATCGTGGGCCTCATCGCGGGCGTGATCGCGAAACTGATCATGCGTGACAGCTTCGGCTGGATCATGACGATCCTGCTGGGCATCGTCGGAGCCTTCGTCGGCGGGTGGCTCTCGGGTCTGCTCGGCGGTCCGGCTGTCACCGGCCTCAACCTGATGTCGATCCTGGTCGCAGCTGGCGGGGCCATCGTCGTGCTCTTCGTCTACGGGCTCGTAGTCCGGCGACGGGTCTGACCGCTGTGGGCGGCGGGATCCGGGCAGGGGGGTCGCTCCGATCCGGCTGCCCGGATCCCGCGCCGCCGGTTCGCGCATCGGCCTGTCGATGAACATACGCGCCGCCTCCCCGGCGGGACCGCCTGCCTACAACTTCTCCGAGATCACGGACCAGTTGTTCATCGCCGTTCGCCCACGTGCCCGGCACGTCGTAGCCATGCGTGGACTGGGCGTGAACCTCGTGCTCAGCACACTGTGGTTCGCGCCCACGAGGGAGCTCACGCGGCCACCCTTCAAGGCCGTGCGACTACCGATGATCGACTTCCCCCTCTTCCCGATCCCCTTGTGGATGTTCCGTCGCGGCGTGGATGCGGCTCTGCCCGTGCTCGCGGCCGGGGGGCGGGTCTTGGTGTACTGCCGGGCCGGACGCCACCGCAGCGTTGCATTGACCTGCTGCATCCTGATAGCCATCGGGATGTCGGCGGACGAGGCCATGGACCTCGTGACAGAGAAGCGCCCGGTCGCCGATCCTCACATCTGGTACATCGAGGCGCGGATACGCGCGTTCGAACGAGACTGGCACATGCGCCACGAGTGCGTGGGCCGGTCCGACGCGGCCGGTTCGATCACGACGGGACCGCGATAGCGCCGTACAGCCCCGCCGCTCGCACGAAAGAGGCTCCCGATGCGCATCAAGGTGATAGCCAATCCCGGCGCCGGGCAACCGGAGCCTGTCCTGAGCGTTCTCAACGACGCCTTCGGCCCCGCGACTATCGACTGGGATGTCGTGGTCACCCACGGCAAAGGCGACGGGTATCGGGCGACGCGCCGGGCGGTCGAGCAGGGCTACGACCTTATCGCGGCGTACGGCGGGGACGGGACCGTCACCGAGGTGGCTTCGGCCCTTGTCTTGGGTGGCCCACCGATGGCGATCCTTCCGGGGGGGACCGGCAACGCGCTGGCCGAGGATCTCGGCATACCGAGAACGCTCGCGGCGGCAGCGGCCCTGATCGCGGGGGGCGTCTACGACACCCGTCGGGTCGACATGGGTCGGGTCGGGGAGGGATTCTTCATCCTGCGACTGACGATGGGACTCGAGGCCTCGGTCGTCGAGGCGGCGACTCGTGAGCTCAAGGACCGCTTCGGCTGGCTCGCCTATGCGTTCGCCGGGCTGCAGAAGCTCGCCAGTCCTTCGCGAACCTGCTATCTGATCGAGGTCGACGGGGTGCCCGCGGAGGCGGAAGGGCTGGCCTGCATACTCGCGAACTCCGCGAGCATGGGTGTGATCGACGTGAAGATCGCCGATGGGGTCGAGGTCTCGGACGGTCTGCTCGATGTCATCGTCGTCGACCTGCCGGACCTGTCTTCACTCGTCGGGTCCGCCGCCGATCTTGCGGCGGGGGAGACCCCGAGAGCCCTGATGCGGTGGCGCGGCGAGCGGATCCGGGTGGAGGCCCGCCCACGGCAGTCCGTGCTCGCCGACGGAGAGGACGCGGGGCAGACCCCGGTCGAGGCGACGGTGGTGCCGGGTGCGATCGGGATCCTCGTCCCGGAGGGCTCAAAGGGCTCCACATCGTAGCGTGCATGCGACATGCGCGGCGGTCGTGGGTGATCGCCATCGAGGCCGAGATACCGGTGCCGAGCCTCTCTCGCCGCGCTCCTCCGTTCGTTCCCCCGAGGGGCGGTTCGGGGACAATGACCACGAAGGTTCCAGGCACGAGGAGAGGACCCGATGATCCCGGTACCCGCAGGAACTGTCCACGCGTCCGAATTCAGGGACGGTCTGGATTGGATCGGCACGCGCGCGCCCGTGCGCCTCGCGGACCTGCGCGGTCGCGTGGTGCTGCTCGACTTCTGGACCTACGGTTGAATCAACTGCATGCATGTACTCCCGCGTGTACGGGAGCTGGAAGAGCGGTTCGCCGACAGCCTCACGGTCATCGGCGTCCACGCCGGCAAGTTCATCACGGAGCGCGTGACGGAGCGCATCGCCGAGGCGTGCGACCGGCTCGGTGTCGTCCACGCGGTCGTCAACGACCGCCAGTTCCGCGTGTGGCGCGACTACGCGGTCGAGGCGTGGCCGACGGTCATCGCGATCGACCCCGAGGGCTACATCGCGTTCATCGCGCCGGGTGAGACCCCGGTTGAGGTCCTGAGCGCCGCGGTCGGAGACGTCGTGGTGCGCGCCGAGGCGCGGGGGACGCTCGTACGCGGCCCGGACCCGACGGCGCCAGCGCTCGCGCGTCACGAAGGCGCCTTGCGATTCCCGACCCGTGCGATCGTCGACGACGGGCGCCTGTGGGTCTCGGACACCGGGCACGGTCGTGTGCTCGAATGCGCGTGGGACCCCATCGCGAAGACCGCCGCGTTGATCGCCGAGCACGCCGGCTTCGCGGAACCGCGCGGCCTCGCGGCGCTGCAAGGCCACGTCTACGTGGCCGACCGCGCGGCGCACTCCGTCTGGAGGCTCGGGGGCGACCGCGTCCGCGTCGCGGGCACCGGCGTCATCGGCGACTACGCCGTCCGTCCGGGACCGGCGCCGCAGGCGGAGCTTCGCTCTCCCTGGGGCCTTGTCGCCTACGAACGACGACTCGTGATCACGATGGCCGGTACCCACCAGCTGTGGAGCCTGGACGTCGGCTCCGGGACGCTGTCGCTGCTCGCGGGCACGGGACGCGAGGACATCGGCGACGGCACTCGCCTGCGGGCCGCCGTGGCCCAGCCGACCGGTGTGGCCGCGTTGCCGAACGGGGGGCTCGTGTTCGCCGACTGCGAGACATCGGCCGTTCGGACCCTGGCCGGCGATTCGGTCGGCACGGTCGTCGGTACCGGCCTGTTCGAGTTCGGGGACCGCGACGGAAAGGGAGATGCCGCGCTGCTGCAGCACTGCGAGGACGTCGCGGCGCAGCGGTCGGTGCTCGCGGTGGCGGACACCTACAACGATCGCCTGAAGCAGGTCGACCCCGCCACGCGCGCGTGCGCGCCATGGCCGGGGCAGGCGGGAGAGCGCGGTTCGCTGCGCGAGCCCGCAGGCGTGTTCAGCGACGGTTCCACGTTGCTCGTCGCCGACACCGGGCACCATCGCGTCGTGATCGTCGAGCAGGACGGGTCGCTGTCCGAGGTCCGTTTCACCTGAGCAGGAGGAGAAGGTCATGGAATTCCCGGCGCTCAAGGTCCGCGACCTCGAAGGCACCGACTACGTGATCCCGCACGGCCTGCCGGGCGGTCCGCACGTGATCATCGTCGCGTTCCAGCAGTGGCACCAGATGCTCGTGAACCAGTGGGTACCCGGACTCACGGCGATGGCCGAGCGCCACCCGGGCATGGAGGTCTGGGAGGTGCCGAGCATCTCGCAGGGGTACCGGCTGTTCCGCGGCGGTATCGACGGCGGCATGCGCGCGGGCATCCCCAACGTGGACACCCGCCGGCATACACTGACCGCCTACACGGACATCCGGCATCTCGCGCGCGACCTCGAGATCGACTCCGTCGACACGATCCACGTCTTCCTCGTCGACTGTTCGGGCAACGTGCTGTGGCGGGCCAAGGGCGAGCCCACCGACGCGGCCCTCGCCGAGCTCGAGGAGGCCGTGCCCGACTCGTGCTCCTAGGAGCGTCCGCGGGTCAGCCGCCGTCGGTCCTGCGCTTGCCAAGCACCTCGAGCAGAACGTTCGCTTCGTTGTACTCCTCGTCCTTGGCGCCGAAGAGCAGCGTCACCGTCTTGCGGTGACGTTCGATGTCGCCGATGAGGTCGAGCAGCTCCGCGTGTCCGGCGAGTTCCCGTTCGTAGCATTCGCGGAACCCCGGCCATCGCTCGACCTCGTGCCCGTACCAGGAACGCAGTTCGTCCGTGGGAGCGACGCGCCGCAGCCAGAGGTCAATGTGCGCGGACTCCGCGGAAAGACCGCGCGGCCAGAGCCGGTCCACGAGGATGCGATAGCCGTCCGACTCGGCGGGCGCCTCGTAGACCCGCTTGATCCTGACGGTCACATCGCCACGTCCTTTCAGTCGCTTCGTCGACTCGCCAGTGCTTGTACCCCGGGGGAGCGTGCGCTCCACGGTCGCCCACGGCCGACCGCCGGAGTCACACCGGCGCGCTACACTGCGCGGACGGAACCGCACACCGTGTCCCCTCGCGCCGAACCTAAAGAGGCCGCTGCCGCATGCCGCTTCGCACGAGCTCGATCGACGAGACCCTTGCCGAGGTCTTCGGCTACCACGAGTTCCGCCCGCATCAGCGGGAGGCCGTGGAGCATGTCGCAGGGGGCGGTGACGCCTTCGTCCTCATGCCCACCGGCGGCGGCAAGTCGCTGTGCTTCCAGATCCCGGCGCTGCACCGGGCCGGGACCGCGATCGTCGTCTCCCCGCTGATCTCGCTCATGAAGGACCAGGTCGACGCGCTGCGCGCGAACGGGGTCGCCGCCGCCTGCCTCAACTCCTCGCTCGCTCCCGAGGTAGCCGGCCAGGTCATGCGCGACCTGCGCAGCGGCGCGCTCGACCTGCTCTACGTCGCTCCCGAGCGGCTCATGCTCGACGGCTTCCTCGAGCTGCTGCGCACGCTGCCGATCGCGCTGTTCGCGATCGACGAGGCGCACTGCGTGAGCCAGTGGGGGCACGACTTCCGTCCCGAGTACGTCCAGCTGGGCGAGCTGCGCGACCTGTTCCCCGGCGTCCCGCTCGTGGCGTTGACCGCCACCGCCGACGACCAGACGCGCGAGGACGTCCGGGAGCGCCTGCAACTGCTCGGCGCCCCCGTGTTCTCGGCCGGGTTCGACCGCCCCAACATCCGCTACACGGTCGTCGACAAGCGCTCGGCGCCCGCGCAACTCGAGCGTTTCATCCTCGATCGGCCCGGTGACTCGGGCATCGTGTACTGCCTGTCGCGCAAGCGTGTGGAGGAGGTCGCGAAGAAGCTCCGGACAGCGGGGGTCAAGGCGGCCGCCTACCATGCTGGCCTTCCCGCCGAGAAGCGCACGTCGGTGCAGGACCGCTTCCTGCGCGACGACGTGCACGTCGTCGTGGCCACCGTCGCCTTCGGGATGGGGATCGACAAGCCCGACGTGCGGTTCGTCGTCCACTACGACATGCCGAAGAACATCGAGGGCTACTACCAGGAGACCGGTCGCGCGGGTCGCGACGGCCTTCCCGCTGAGGCGTTGTGCCTCTTCGGCCTGCAGGACGCGGTGTTGTGCCGCAGCCTCATCGAGGGCGGTCACAACCCGGAGCAGGTGCGCATCGAGCTCCACAAGCTGTCGGCGATGATCGCGTTCGCCGAGGCGACGACGTGCCGGCGCCGCGTGCTGCTCGGCTACTTCGGTGAGCGCCGCGATGAGGACTGCGGCAACTGCGACGTCTGTCTCGACCCGCCGCAGCTCTACGACGCGACCATCGACGCTCAGAAGGCGCTGTCGGCGGTGGTCCGGACGGAGCAGCGGTTCGGCGCCGGCCACGTGATCGACGTGCTGCGCGGCCACGACACGGAGAAGGTCCGGCAGTGGGGGCACGACCAGCTGAGCGTCTTCGGCATCGGGGTGGACCTGTCGCGCGACGAGTGGACGAGCGTCATCCGCCAGCTGATCCACCACGGATACCTGCGGCAGGACATCGCCGCCTACTCAGCCCTCAAACTCCTGAGCGAGGCGCGTGGCGTCCTGCGAGGCGATGTGGAGCTGGCGTTCGCGCGCCCGCGCGCCAAGGTCGCCGCCGAGACGAAGCGCGGCAAGCGGGGGAGGCGGTCGGTGGCGTTCGATGGGACCGCTGCCGGGCCCGTGGACGAGGAGCTGTTCGAGCGACTGCGCGAGCTGCGCCACGAGCTGGCAGACGAGCAGCAGGTGCCGGCGTACGTGGTGTTCGGCGACCGGTCGCTGGCGGACATGGCGGCCCGCAAGCCGAGCACGCGCGAAGAGTTCCTGGCCTGCCATGGCGTCGGTGCGGCGAAACTCGAGCGCTACGCCGACGCGTTCCTGGACGCGATCGCCGCAGGGTAGCGGGGCACGGCTCTCAGCGTGCGGGCATCTCTCACGAGCCCCACGCGGCGGCCCAGTCGCCCACGGCGTCGAGGGCGGGCTCCAGCGCCTTGCCCTTGGCGGTCAGGCAGTACGACACCTGCGGCGGGCGCGCCGAAGTCACGTCGCGCGCCACGATCCCGTTCTCCTCGAGCTCCTTGAGGCGCTCGGTGAGAAGGCGGTCGCTGATGCCCGGGATCGCCTCGCGGATCTCGCAGAAGCGCGTCGCGCCCTTGAGCAGCGACGAGATGATCGCTCCCGTCCACCTGCGGCCGATCAGCTCGATCGCCGCGTGGAACCGGTCGCATACCTGCCCGCTGTGTTCCGGAACACTTATCATTGGTTGCCCACTTGACAATAGTAAGTGACATGACTTATCTTCCGTGTTGCACCTTACCACAAGTAAGCGACCACGGGAAGGTGCCCGGATCGAACGCTCGCGGCCAGACCTGGCCGCGCAACACATCGGAGGATGAAATGAGCGCACTGGGACTGTTGGTCATACGCCTCGTCATCGGGCTCACGTTCGCGGCTCACGGGTCGCAGAAGCTGTTCGGCTGGTTCGGCGGCTATGGCGTCGACGGCACGGCCGGCTTCTTCGAGTCGATCGGGCTGAAGCCGGGCAAGCCGCTCGCGGCCCTCTCGGGGGCCGGCGAGTTCCTCAGCGGACTGTTCTTCGCGGCCGGGTTCCTGACCCCGCTGGCCGCCGCCGCGATGGTCGTGATCATGATGGTCGCGATCAAGACCGTCACGGGGAAGATCGGGTACTGGATCACGGCGAACGGGACCGAGTACAACATCGCCATCATCGCCGTCGCGGTCGGCGTGGCCCTCACCGGACCGGGCATCTACGCGCTCGACAAGCTCATCGGACTCTAGGACCGGGCTGTTCGCCCCGGCTCACGGCAGGAGACACACCATGACACAGCGGCGCAGCGCTCAGGCGGTCTATGAGGCCCGCCCCATGATGGAGGGGGCGGGCGTCCGCCTGCGGCGCGTGTTCGGCTTCGGCGACGAGCACGCGTTCGACCCGTTCCTCATGCTCGACGACTTCCGGTCGGACGCCCCGGCCGACTTCATCCCGGGCTTCCCGTGGCACCCGCATCGCGGGATCGAGACCATCACCTACGTGCTCCGCGGCGACGTCGAGCACGGCGACAGCCTGGGCAACAGGGGCGTGATCGGCTCGGGCGACGTGCAGTGGATGACCGCCGGGAGCGGCATCATCCACCAGGAGATGCCGCAGGGCGACGACGCGGGGCACATGTGGGGCTTCCAGCTGTGGGCCAATCTTCCCGCCGTCGAGAAGATGCGCGACCCCCGCTACCGCGGACTGACCGGCGTCGACATCCCGTCGGTCGTGACGGCGAGTGGCGCCACGGTGCGCGTGATCGCCGGGGAGGTCGAGGGCGTCCGCGGTCCGGTCGACGGGATCGTGATCGACCCCGAGTACCTCGACGTCACGGTCTCGCCCGGCGCGGAGTTCACGCATCCCATCGACCCCGACCACACCGTCTTCGCGTACTGCATCGCTGGCGAGGGTGAGTTCGCTCCCGAGGCTCCGCTGGAGAACCGGCAGGTCTGCCTGTATGCGCTCGGCGACCACGTGCGGGTCCGGGGCGGACGCGAGGGTGTGCGGTTCCTCCTCGTGTCGGGACGCCCGCTGGGCGAGCCGATCGCGTGGCGAGGCCCGATCGTGATGAACACGGCCGACGAGCTGCGGACGGCGTTTCGGGAATACGATGAGGGGACGTTCGTGAAGGTCGGGACGCCGCCCGAACCCGCCGACGACGAGGGGTCACGATGACGGAGCACGCCGAATGGCCGCCCCTTCCCTATGAGGAGTGGGCGCCCACCAAGAAGACCCTGCAGATGTGCGCGCAGATGCTCGGCAAGACGCGGCTGTCGCTGTCGCCGCCGCAGCCCGAGTGGCTCAACGCCTGCCTGCTGCTGGACGCGCGCGGCTTCACGACCGGGCCGATGCCCGCCGACACGCGCGTGGTGACGATGGGCATCGACGTCTTCGACGGGACGCTCTGGATCCGCGCGAGCGACGGCCGGCACGCGGACATCCCGCTGGCGCCGGACCGCTGCGTCGCCGACGTCTGGGGCGACTTCGGCTTCGCGCTCGCCGATCTCGACATCGCTGTGGACATCTGGGAGAAGCCGCAGGAGCTCGCGGACACCACGGACTTCTCCGAGAACCGTCACGACTGCACGATCGACCTCGGCCAGGCGCAGCGGTTCCACCGCGTCCTGGCGTCGCTCAACGGGGTCTTCGAGGAGTTCCGCTCGCGGTTCTTCGGCCGGAGCAGCGTCCAGTTCTGGTGGGGAGCGTTCGACTTCGCCGTCCTTCTGTTCAACGGGAAGCACGCGTCGGCGCCCGACGACCGCGGCTACATCATGCGCTACGACCTCGACGCCGAGCACATGAACGCGGGCTTCTGGCCCGGGGACGACAACGCTCCTGCTGCGGGCTTCTACGCCTACCTGGTGCCGCGGCCCGACGGATGCGAGACCGCGCCGATCGAGCCCGAGCACGCCGGCTGGGTCGAGTCGATGGGCGAGTGGATGATGTCCTACGACGCGGTGCGGCAGTGCGACGACCCGCGCAGGGAGATCCTCGCCTTCCTGACCAGCGTCTATCGAGTCGCGGCGACCCAGGGCGGATGGGACGAGGAGCAGTTCTCGTACACCCTGCCGCCGACTCCCGCACGCGCCTGACCGACCGCGCCCCCACGAGGAGAGACCCCATGCCCGAGTGTCAGCACATGCGGACCGCGCCCGTTCCCGAGCCCGACGGCCGGACCGAGGGCTGCGAGGAGTGCCTGAAGATCGGGCAGCGGTGGGTGCACCTTCGCAAGTGCGTCGTCTGCGGTCACGTCGGCTGCTGCGACCAGTCGATCGGCAAGCACGCGACGAAGCACGCCCACGCGACGGGGCACCCGGTCATCCGCTCAGCGGAGCCGGGCGAGGACTGGAAGTACTGCTACGTCGACGGCGAGTGGTCCGAGTAGCAGCCGTTCGGCCGGGATCCGAGAGGGGAGCGCCATGTCCGACGTGAAGGTCCTGTCCATCCCTGTAAAGATGGGGCCGATGACGGTGATGGCCTACGCTCTGATCGGCGACCGGGTCGTGATCGTCGACACGGGCGTCGGGGGCCAGGCCCAGCGGATCCTCGAGGCGATCGCCGGTGAGGGACGCGCGCTCAGTGACGTCTCGCTGATCCTGCTGACGCACGGGCACGGCGATCACGCGGGCAGCGCCGCCGCGCTGCGCGAGAAGACCGGCGCGCCGATCGCGCTTGGCGCCGGCGACGAGGAGAAGTGCCGCGAGGGCCTCGATCGCGAGATGCGGGGGCGCGGGGTGGCGGGCAAGGCGATGCTCGCGATGATACGCAGCCGACAGGCGAACTCAGATCGCACGGCGGGCCCCGAGGCCGACATCGTGGTCGACGGCGAGTTCCCGCTCGGCGGGTATGGCGTCGACGCGGTCGCGGTGCCGATGCCAGGCCACACCCGGGGCTCACTCGCGGTCTTCACCGCCAGCGGCGCCTTGGTCGGAGACCTGTTGGGCGGGGGAGGACGGACGCGCACCGAGCC
>JANYKZ010000044.1 GCA_025361505.1 Coriobacteriia bacterium | reverse complement strand
CTGAGGCGGGTGGTCGGCGACGAGAACGTCATCTCCGTGCACCTCGCGGAGCTCCCCGCGGGCGTCCTCGACGCGCTGCGTGCGCTTTCCGGGGTCGACAGCGTGACGAGCGCTCGCGCTACCGAGTCCGCCGAGGCCCCGGACAGCGCGACGTCCGAGGGCGACGCCTCCGACGTGATCGTCCAGGTGCTCTCGAAGGACTCCGGCATGGTGATCGCCGACGTGGTCTCCGTGCTCGGCCGTGCGGGCGCCAGGATCCTGTCCGTGGACGTCCGCGAACCCAACCTCGAGAGCGTCTTCCTGCACCTCACCGGCAAGTCGCTGCGGGACTGACGGGGGCCGGGAGACGACGTGCGCTGGCTCCACGTAGGGATCAAGGACCTCACGGTCACGGTGCGCGACAGGGGATCGCTCGCGATCCTCATCGCGATGCCCATGATCCTGATCGTCATCCTCTCGTCAGCGCTGGGCAACCTCGCTTCGAACCTGGGGAAGACACCGGTGGCGATCGTGAACCTCGACCAGGGCCGCGTCGGCGCGCAGGTGACCGACGCGTTCTTCAGCGACTCCCAGCTGACGACCCTGTTCGTCGCGCAGCGCATGACCGACCCGGAGGCGGCGCGGGCTCTGGTGGCGAACGGGGACCTGGCGGGCGCGCTCGTCGTGCCCGCGGACTTCACGCGGCGGCTGAACACCGGACGCGCGTCGAAGCTGACCCTCTACACCGACCCCGGTCGCCAGATCTCGGGCACCATCTTCAAGAGCGTCGCGGAGTCGCTCTCGACCCGCGTGTCGGCCGCGTCCATCGCGGCCCGCACGAGCGCCTTCTACGTCGCGCCCCTGCGCGTGCGCGACCCCGGATTCGTCTACGGGGTGATCGGCAAGGCCGTGCAGAGCGCGAGCGACACCTCCGCTCTCAGCGCCGTGCAGATCGTTGAATCCACCGCCGCGCGCGGCACGGAGTTGTCGACGCTGTCGTACTACGCCGGCGCCATGTCCGTGATGTTCCTGATGTTCGGCGCCATGTTCGGAGCGTTCTCCCTCGTCCGCGAGCGCGACAACTGGACGCTGCCGAGGATGCTGATGAGCCCCGGGACCCGATGGGAGATCCTCGGCGGCAAGACGTTCGGGGTGTTCATGGTCGGCGGCCTTCAGTTCCTCGTCCTGCTCGCGTTCACCAGCGCGCTCGGGGTGAGATGGGGCGATCCGATGGCCGTGGGGCTGATAGCCGTGTCGACCGTAGCCGCCGCGACAGGACTCGCCATCTTCATCGCGGCGGTCGCGAAGACCGTGCGCGCGGTATCGGGCGTCGCGCAGATGCTCATCCAGTTCATGGCCGCGGTGGGCGGCTCGTTCTTCCCCGTGTCGCAGTTCCCGGGCTGGCTGCAGCCGCTCCACTACGCCAGCGTCAACGGGTGGGCGATCGACGGGATCCTGGCCACCATGCGGGGCGCCAACGCGGTCGAGGTCCTGCCGAACGTGGCCGCGCTGCTCGCGATCGCGGCCGTGTTCTTCGGCATCGGCGCCTGGCGCCTGCGGTGGGAGTGAGCCGCCGATGAGCCGGATCTTGACACTCGCACGCCTCAACCTGACGCAGGTCCTCAAGGACCGCACGGGCCTTCTCACGCTGATCTTCGTGCCGCTGATGCTCACCTTCATCTTCGGGTCCGTCATGGGCGGGGGCGAGACCCGGGTGCCCGTGGCGGTGGCCGATCTCGACGGCAGCGCGCAGAGCCGGGAGATCGTCTCGGCGCTCGACGAGACCAGCTACCGCATCACCCGGGCGGGCGACACCGAGGCCGCGGCGATGGCCGCCTCGGGGGAGGCCGCCGCCGCGGTCGTCATCCCCAAGGGTTTCGCCGCCGATGTGCTCGGCGGGGTCGACACGCAGGTCCGCATCCTGAAGGACCCGCGCTCGACCGCGTCCATCGCGATCGTCGAGGCGGTCACCGGACGCGTGCAGCGAGTCGCCGCGAACGCGGCGACCATCCGCATCGTCCAGGCGGCGTTCCGCGACGCCTCGGCCGCGACGGGCGCGCACTACGCGCCCGCTCCGCCCACCGACATCTACTCGTACGCCGATCGGCTCTGGTCGCCCGACCCGCCGCTTTCGGTGAGCGACGTCCCGGTCACGGTCTCGAAAGTGCGCGGGGCGGCCACGCAGGCCATGGGATTCCAGCAGTACTCCATGGGCTTCACCCTCATGTTCATGATGTTCATGGGTCTCGGCTCGGCGGGCGGCTTCCTCGACGAGAGGGAGCAGGGCACCCTGTCGCGGCTGCTCACCACTCCCACGAGCCGGACGGAACTGGTGGCCGGCAAGGTCGCCGGCATCTACGTGACCGTCCTGTTCGAGGCCGTGATCATGGTCGGGTTCGGGGCGTTCGTCTTCCACGTCCCGTGGGGCGACGATCCGCTGGGCGTGGTGATGATCCTCGCGACCTTCGGCCTGGCGACGACGGGGCTGGGCGTGATGATCTCGACGCTGGTCAGGACCCGCGGACAGGTGTCCGCCATGACGGCGGTGCTCGCGACCGCTCTGTCGATGCTCGGTGGCTCATACTGGCCGCTCGACATCGTGAGTCCCGCGATGCGGACGATCGCACTGATGACGCCGACCGGCTGGGCGATGACCGGCCTCACGGACGTGGTCGTGCGCTACCAGGGCGCCTCGCACGCCGTGCTCCCGTCGGCCGTCCTGCTCGGGATGGCTGCGCTGTTCCTGCTCATCGGAGTCGCGCGTCTGAAGCTGGAGTAGCCATGGTGCCGACCGCCGGCGAGCTGATCTCACGGCTGCGCGAGTATGCCGACCCCGCGAACGTGGCCGGCATGGCCCGCTACGGGATCTCCTCGGCGGGCACGCTCGGCGTGACCATGCCCGTGCTGCGCGGGATCGCGCGGGAGGTGAAGCCGTACTCGAAGTCCGACCCCGAGGCGGTCCATGGGCTCGCCGCGGCGCTGTGGGAGAGCGGGGTTCACGAGGCCCGGATCCTGGCCGGGCTGATCGAGGTGCCGGAGCTGGTGACACGGGAGCAGGCGGACGCCTGGGTCGCCCAGATCGACTCCTGGGACGTGTGCGACGGGCTCAGCGGCCTGTGGGCGTCGACGCCGCTCGCGGTCGGGAAGGCGCTCGAGTGGGCGGGCCGCGACGAGGAGTTCGTGAAGCGCTCGGGGTTCGCCGTGATGGTCGCGCTCACGGTCCACGCCAAGCACATGCCGGACGAGGTCTTCCTCTCGTTCCTCGAGCTCGTGGAGCGAGAGGCGTGCGACGAGCGCACCTACGTCAAGAAGGGCGTCAACTGGGCGCTGCGCCAGATCGGCAAACGGAACGCCGTCCTCAACGCGGCAGCGGTTGTCGTGGCGTCCCGGTTGCGCGAGAGTGAGTCGAGGGCCGCCCGCTGGGTGGCCTCGGACGCGCTCCGCGAGCTGCGGAGCGGCCCCGTGCTCGCGCGGATCGCGAGGACCCGCATCTAGCTGCCGCACGCCGCGCGTCGCCGCTCGACCCACGATCCGGATCCGCGAAAGGCCCTCGCACCATGGCAACCAAGACCGACACAAGAGCCGTCGCCGCTGCCGTCGCCACGGTGGTCGTGTGGTCGAGCGCGTTCGCCGGAATCTCCGTCGTGCTGAACCAGGGTTCGCTCGCCGCAGGTCAGGTCGCCCTCCTGCGCTTCCTGGTCGCATCGACCACCATGGGCATCACCGCGCTAGTGACCCGGATGCGCATGCCGAAGCGCGAGGACATCGGCCGCATCGCGGTCGCCGCCCTCTTCGGCATCACCCTCTACCATCTCGGCTTCACCTTCGGGGAGACCAGGGTCTCCGCGGGAGCCGCGTCGCTGATCATCGCTTCCGGGCCGATCTGGACGGCGCTGATGGCCATCGCCTTCCTCGGCGAGCGTCTCAACAAGTGGGGCTGGGCGGGTGTCGCGCTCGCGTTCAGCGGTGTGGCCGCGATCTCCTTCGGCGAGGGAGGCGGCTTCCGTCTCGAGCCCATGGCGCTTCTCATCCTCGGCGCGTCGATCTCCACGGCGATCTACTTCGTCCTCAGCAAGAAGCCGCTGCGGACCTACAGCTCCCTCGAGTTCACGAGCTACACGATCTGGTTCGGGACGGTGCCCATGCTCGTCTTCCTGCCGGGGCTCCTGCACAACCTCCCGGCGACGCCGCTCTCCTCGATCTGGATCGTGGTCTACCTCGGAGTGTTCCCCGGCGCGCTCGCCTACTTCCTGTGGGGATATGCGCTCGCGCGCATGCCGGCCTCGACGACCGCCAGCTTCCTGTATGCCAGCCCGGTCCTCGCCACCTTCGTCGCGTGGGTGTGGCAGCACACCATCCCCGGCACAGTGACCCTTGCCGGAGGCGGGCTCGCCCTCGCCGGCGTCATCCTCGTCCAGACCAAGGGCCGTCCGCGACCGCCGGTGACGCAGATACTCGTCGCGACGACACCCGAGCAACGAGGCGCCGTCCGCGAGCTTGCCGAGGAGACGATGGCGAACATGTCGGCGCACCTCGGGATCGAGCCCTCGTACTTCGAGGAGGAGCTCGAGCACTTCGACGAGTGGTACGGCGGAGCGCGAGGGCGCGCGCTGCTGGCAACCGTGGACGGTGTGCCGGCCGCGGGGGCCGTGTTCCGCGCCTGGGGTGACGGCGACGCCGAGATGCGAAGGCTCTACGTGAGGCCCTCGTATCGCCGGCGCGGCCTCGCCAGGGCGCTCGTGAAGCAGGCCGTCGCCGAGGCGTCGGCACTCGGCTACCGGCGCGTGGTCCTGACCACCTCCGACGAGTTCGAGGGTGCCACGGACCTGTATACCGACGAGGGATTCGTGCCGATCGAGCCCTATCGGCCGGCGAACGCGAGAGCCGCTCTCGCCTTCGCACGGCCGCTGTGAGCCGACGGCCGTCACGCGGGAAGTGGTGTACCATTCCTGCGGACATGGCACTACCGAGGAGGTTCGCCGTATGAGAAGGACCCCGGCCGCTGCGCTCACTGCCTTTCTGATCGTTGCGCTGCTCGCGCTCACGGGGTGCTCGACGTGGTTCGAGAGCCCCGCGAAGCCCGCGAACGAGGCGATCTCCGCCGCGAACACGCACCTGCAGAAGGCCACCGCGGCCGGATCGGCCGTGACATCGTCTGCGGCCGAACTCGGGTCGGTCCCCTACACGATGGCCGGCTTCGCGAGCGCCATCCAACTGACGACGCAGATCGAGAAGGACCTGGTGACCGAGAAGACCGAGCTCGGCGCTGCCAAAGCGGCCATCGACTCCATCACCTCGATGGAGGTCTCGCCCGAGCTCAAGACCTATGCGAGCCTCGAGTCGACCGCGATCGCCACGCGGATCAAGGTCGTCGACCTCAACGCGGACCTCTACAGCCAGATGAACCTGCTCTTCACGGCGCGCTCCAAGAGCGCGAAGGCCGTGGAGTACCAGCAGGTCCTCGCCCGTATCGACGAGATCAAGGCGAACCTCGCGACCGTGTCGCAGTTCGCCGGGCAGCAGGCCCAGGCCGCGTCCGACTACTTCACCTCGAAGAAGCTCGGCGGATAGGTCCGGGCCGGGCTGCCGCGTCAGCGGACCACGAAACCCTGCTCGCCCGCGGGCTCCTCGTCGAACGTCAGCAGGCGGTCGACGGCCGCGCGCTCGGGCCCGTGGGAGACGTAGGCGATCGCGGCGGCCACCGCTGCCGGAGCGCCTTCGAACACCGCCTCGACGGCCCCGTCGGGCAGGTTGCGGACCCAACCGTCCACACCGATGAGCGCCGCTTCAGCCGCGGTCGACTGGCGGAACCACACGCCCTGCACGCGCCCGCTCACGAGCGCGCGGATCCTGACTCGCTCACCGTCCATGTGGCACCTCCGGGAAGTAGAATCTGCCTAGGTGCCGCGCCACGCAACTCCTGTGAAGGGAACCTCCCCATGAGCATGCATCCCGCCTTCGACGTCGATCGCTGGATCTCGGCTGTTCCCGAGCGCCACTCGCGGCGCGTCTTCGACGGGCAGCCGGTCTCCGACGACGAACTCGACGTCATCGAGGCGACCGCGGCCCAGTTCCTCCCGTTCGAGGACGCACGCGTCGTGCTGGTGCGAAAGGCGCCCCCGACCTTCTTCACGGGGATCATCGGCTCGTACGGTAAGGTGACGGGAGCGCCCTCGGCGCTCGTCTTCATCGCCGACGGATCCTCGAGCGAGAGCGCCGAACACTGCGGGTACACGGGCGAGGGGATCATCCTGGAGGCGAACGCGCTCGGGCTCCAGACGTGCTGGATCGCCGGCTCGTTCTCGCGCTCCGCCGTCGTGTCCGCGATGACGTTGCGCCAAGGCGAGGTCGTGCGCGCCATCTCGCCCGTCGGCCACGCCGTGCTTGAGCCGACGAACGCGGAGGCGCTCCTCTACGGTGCGAGGAAGCCGAAGCGCCGCCGGCCGCTCGATGAGATCGCGCCCGGGAACGCGGGGTGGCCGGCGTGGGCCGCAGCCGGGGTCACGGCCGCGCGCATCGCTCCCTCCGCCATGAACCGTCAGCCCTGGCGCTTCCGTCTCGACAGCGGTGCCGTCGTGATCTCGACGGCCGCCGCGGCGCTCCCGCTGTCCCTGACCAGACTCGACTGCGGGATCGCGATGCTGCACTTCGAGCTCGGCGCGCGCTCGGAGGGATGCGACGGCGCCTGGGAGCCTCTCAGCGGACGCGACGTGGCTCGCTGGGTCCCTCTGGGCTAGACCCGCGGCGCGCCCGGACGGGGTCGAGCGGTGCTAGCATTGGACACGCCCGCGGCGTCCCGCCGCGCGGACCCAGCGGACTCGAGGGGAGCGGCGGAACACGTGAGCGACGAACCGAACTCGGACGCCGCCGCGCCGATGTCGATGAAGGCGAAGATCGTCACCGGCGTGGTAGGCGCGGTACTCGTGACCGGCGCGGGGTTCCTCATGCTGCGCGTCTCGAGCCCCGCGATCCGGCCCGATCAGGTCCCGCCCGCCGGGCACTACGCGGCGTCCTGCGGCGCGTGCCACTCCATCTCATCTGATGCTCGCGCGATCAAGGTGGTCCGGTGACCGACCGCCGCGACGACATCGCGACGTCGGCTTCCGGGGACGATGCGGCCCGCGGGGAGCGCACTTCCCGCGACTACACCGTCGGCGAGGAGATCGCCAACAGCGTCACCCACGGGGTGGGCGTCGCCTTCGCCATCGTCGCGCTCACCCTGCTGATCGTGTACAAGTGGCGCGACCCCTGGTCGCTGGCCAGCGGCATCGTGTTCGGAATCTCGCTGATCCTGCTGTACACCGGATCGACGCTCTACCACGCGATACCGATGCCGAAGGCGCGACACGTCTTCAAGATCATCGACCACTCGGCCATCTACCTGCTCATCGCCGGCAGCTACACTCCGTTCACGCTCGTGACCATGCGCTCGAACGGCGGTTGGTGGATGTTCTCCGTCGTGTGGGTGCTGGCCGCTGTCGGCATCGGGGCCGAGGCGTTCTGGACGTACCGTCCACGATGGCTCTCGGCGGTCGTCTACCTGTTCATGGGCTGGCTCGCTGTGTTCATGATCGGACCGATGCGCGCGACGCTCGCGCCGGGCGGTCTGTGGCTGCTCGTCGCGGGCGGCCTGTGCTACACGCTCGGTACGGTCTTCTACGTGTACAAGCGCGTCCCGTACTTCCACATGGTGTGGCACCTGTGGGTGCTCACCGGAAGCGTCTGCCACTTCCTCGCGGTGCTCCTCTACGTGGCCCCGGCGGTCATGCGCTGATCGGCGCCTCGATCTCGATCTCGCACGTCGGGTCGTAAGGGTTGGTCCGCACCAGGAACGAGAACAGGTAGGGGTAGTCGGCCTTGAGGTGGCGCGCGTAGCCGAGCCACTCGCCGAGCAGCCTTCCGTACGCCCGGGCCATGTCCAACTCGAGGTGGGCGCGGTCGGAGGCCGGCACCGAGGACACGTCCGGGCGCGCCGACAGTTCCTCGCTCAGGTGCGACACCGCCCACAGCGCGTCCGTGAACCCGGCGTGTTCGAGCAGGTTCCCGTTCTGCAGCAGCCCCAGGAGCATCGGTCGCTGCTCCGCCAGTGCGGACTTCAGGCCCTCGAGGTCGCCCCGATCGACGTCCATGGTGTGGGTGTCTCCGCACACGGCCAGGCGGTGCTTGTCGAAGTCGGCAGGGGTCCACGTCGCGTCGAACAACAGATGCGGCCGGTCCACGGCGAGGTCCGTGTCGAACAGGGACAGGCGCGCGATCAGGTCGTTGCCGGTCTGCGCGAAGAACGCCCCGACGACCATGTTCATCTTGTGGAGCAGCTCGGCCTTGTCGCGCTGCGCCAGGAGGCGGTTGATGAAGAGGCCGACGATCAGGACGTTCAGGGGGATGAAGGCGATGTCGAGCAGCGTGTAGAAGCCCATCGAGTCGTGCAGCTGCGGGTACGCCGCGAAGTCGATGAGGTAGACGATCCCCGCCGACGCGAGGAGCCCGCCGACGATCCAGACCAACGATGCCGATCGCCTCATGCGCGTTCCTTCCGGGTCACTTCGCGAACATGTCCTGCGAGCGGATGCCCGTTTGAGAGTAGCCGCGCTGCTCCCAGTATCCCAGGTACTTGGGGTCGTTCGACAACTCGATCGACGTGACCCACTTCGCCCACTTGTAGCCCCACCGGTCCTCGGCCACGACCATGAACGGGAAGCCGCGCTCGTCGGGTATCCGGATGCCGTTCATCTTGTAGGCGAGCAGGATGTGCGCCGTGCGGATGTAGGCGAGTGGGAGCGAGGTCGTGTAGCCGTCGTAGGCCTTGAAGACGACCGTGGTGGCTTCCGCCGACGGCTTCGAGTGGTCGATCAGGTCGGAGAGCAGCACCCCCTCCCAGAGGAGCTTCACGCTCCAGCCCTCCACGCAATCAAGCTGCACCACCTTCGTGTAGGTCGTCTCCTTGGAGATGACCTGGTCGTAGGTGTAGGTGGCGGGCTTCTCGACCAGCCCGGTCACGTTCAGTCTGTAGGTCGAGATGTCCACGTGCTGCGGTCCCTTTATGGAGTTCTCCCGAAAGTCGTTGACGGAGTCGAGCCGCTGGCCCTGGTAGGCCCGGACCTCGACGCCGGGCAGCACGCCACCGCCGACGTTCGAGGGGGGAGCGCAGGCGGCCAGCAACGGAACGGTGAGCAGCGCAGCGACGAGCGCTCGCGCGACGCGGGGCCGCCTCAGCGGGTACGTACCGATGGGGATGCTGTTCCGACGTGCTGGATCCACGGTGTCCTCCTGATATCGTCGCGAAGGGCAGTTCCGGCCGGGACGACGCGAGCGCCCGATACCAGTATGTTCCCGAAGGAGGCGCGGCGTGGGCGAAGGCGGGTCTCGAGTGACGTTCACCGGCTCGGAGAGCCCTTGCGCCTCGACGGGCTCGTTCCGGTTCTCTCGACCTGCGGGCTACTCGTATACGGCCGGGCAGTACTTCCGTCTGACGCTGGAGACCCGTGAGGGACCGCAGACGAAGAGCTTCTCACACTGTGACGCGCCGGGTGACGCCGAGACCCTCGTCCTCACGCGGCTGACCGGCAGCGCCTTCAAGGACGCGCTGCTCGCGCTCCGTCCGGGAGACCTCGTGACCGTGGAGGGGCCCTTCGGGCGGCTCGTCCTGCCCGCGGGGGTGGATCGCGCGGCCTTCCTCGTCGGAGGTGTCGGTATCACGCCCATGCGCAGCATCGTCCGTGACTCCGTGCTGCGCGGCACCGGCCTGGCGGCCCTGGTCTTCGATGGGAACCTCGACGAGACGTGCGTTCCGATGCGCGGGGAATTCGACGCATGGGAGCGTGAGAACCCCGGCATCACATTCGTCCACGTGCTCGAGCGTCCCTCCGCCGATTGGAAGGGAGAGCGCGGGTTCATCACCGCCGAGACGGTGCTGCGGCACTGCGACCCGCACGACGGCTGGCACTGGTTCGTCTCCGGTCCGCCCGCGATGGTCGACCCGATGGGGCGTGTGCTCGAGGCACTCGGCGTCGACCGGGAGCACTCGTCCTTCGAGTCGTTCGCCGGATACGAGTGATCCCCGCCGGTGCGGCGCGTCGCCGGCGCGGTCGCACACGCGGTTCGAGGGTATAGACCGACTGTCAGGGCGTGGCAACCCGGGAGGGGTCGCCGGCCGGTCACCAGCGAGCGGAAAGCGAGTGCGACGTGAACATCCTTGCCAGGAGCTGCAACTACGATGTCATGAACAACGAGCGGATCGCCGCGCGCGTCTTCGTGGGACTCGGAGGGCTCGTCTGGTTCGTGCTCACCCTCGGCGCCGCGGTGGTCTACCCGTCGGGAGTCGCGTGGATGGACCAGTACGGTGCCATCCTGGTCTTGGTCCTTGCCGTCGGGGCCCTGCTCATCGGCTGGTTCTTCGAGAACCTAGGGGCCGCGCTCCTGTTCGCCGGCGCCATCGCCACCGTGGCGTGGGGCGTGATGGCGGGCTGGGAGCTCGGTGTGTGGGGGATCATGGCGCTCTTCCTGATCGCGCCCGAGATCATCGCCGGCGTGCTGTTCCTCGCTGCGGCCAGCATGCAGAAGGTGTGCGAGCTCGAGTCCGCGAAGTAGCTCATTTGAACGCGACGAGGGCCCCGGGCGCGTCGCCCGGGGCCCTCGTCGCGTCGCTTGCGGGACCTATGCCTCGGACGCGGAGTCGTACTCGACGAGAGTGATCTCGAACACGAGCGTCTCGCCGGCGAGCGGGTGGTTGAAGTCGAGCGTGACGTTCTCGCCGTCGATCGCGATGATCCGGCCCGGCAGCTCGTCGCCCTCCGGCGAGACCATGTTCACTTCGCCGCCCACGTACGGGGCGCTCGCGAAGTCCGCCGTCGAGACCACGTGGCGGAGCTCTTCATGATGCGGCCCGTAGGCGTCCTCCGGCTCGATGCTGACGGTGACGGTGTGGCCGGGCTCGAGGCCGATCACGGCCCGCTCGAATCCCGGGATGACCTGCCCGAGCCCCACGGTGAAGGCCAAGGGTTCGCGCCCCTCGCTTGCATCGAACATCGTCCCGTCGGTCAGGGAACCGCGATAGTGGACCCTGACGGTGTCTCCGGTCTTGACTGGCATGAGGCTGCCGCCTCCTATCCGTGAGAGGTTGCGTTCCGATGCCGACCTTATACCATCTCCGAGCTCGCGGGACAGGGGGGCGGGCGCGGCGCATGGGGTACACTTCCAGCGTGGATTGTCGCGCGCACGCGCCGTCGGGAGCTCACGCCCCGGCCCTGCAGCGCGAAGGGTCGCACGGACCGACCAGTGCCGACCGAACGGTAGCCAGTTGAACGAGCTCGAGGACGTCCTGGGACTCCCCATAACGCGATTCGTTGACCAGCACGTGAGGTCGTTGCTCACGTGGGACCTGCTCGTCTTCTTCCACCGCACGCCGGACGCCGTCCTCGATGTCGAGGGCCTGGCTTCCCGCCTCGGGCGTCGCGTCGAGGAGCTGCAGCCCGAGATCGACGCGCTGTGTCGCGACCGGATCCTGGAGTCCTCGGGAGGCCTCGTCCGCTATCACCCCGATCCCGAGATCCGGGAGACCATCGAATCGTTCGTCGCCGCATGCCAGGAGCGTGGCCGGCGGCTGGCGCTGATCGCCTTGGTGCTGCACAAGATCAACCCGCACGACGAGTGAGCACGCCGATGAGGCGACCGGCATGAGAAGCTATCTCGGCGAGATGATCACGATCGTGGTCCTCGTGGCACTCAACGGCTATTTCGCAGCCGCGGAGATGTCGCTCATCGCGGCGAGGCGCACCGCCCTTCAGTCCGCGGCCGACAACGGCTCCAATCGGGCCAAGGCGGCCCTCCGCCTCCTCGACGACCCGAACCGGCTGCTGTCGACCATCTCGGTCGCCATCACGCTCATCGGATTCACCGCCGCATCGCTCGCCGCGGTCACGTTCGAGGCGCCCCTGCGGTCGTGGCTCCAGTCACTCGGAGTCACCTGGGTCAGCTCGATCGCCTCCGGGCTCGCGGTCTTCCTCGTGACGATCGCGGTCACCTACCTGATGCTCGTCTTCGGGGAGCTCGCGCCGAAGCGCCTCGGACTGCAGCGCTCGGAGAAGGTGGCGCAGGCGGTCGCGCTGCCCGTCACCTGGCTCTCGATCGCCGTCAAGCCGCTCGTGTTCGTGCTCGGCCATTCGACGAACCTCTTCGCCCGGGTCCTGGGCGTGAAGCCGGGCGACATCGCGCATGGCGTCACGGAAGAGGAGATCAAGCTGCTCGTCCGGGAGCAGGGGACGCTCCTCGACGAGGAGAAGCGCATGATCCGCGAGGTGTTCGAGCTCGGCGACACGGTCGCGCGCGAGATCATGGTGCCGCGTGTCGATGCCGAGATGCTCGAGGACACGATGACCACGGGCGAAGCGCTGACGCAGTTCCGGCGCACCGGCTTCTCACGCATGCCGGTCTTCCACGAGGACCCCGACTCCGTCATCGGGGTGGCGCTCCTCAAGGACCTGCTCGGGCCGATCGCGGCCGGGCGCACCACCGATCTCGTCGTGCGCCTGATGCGGCCGCCGGCGTTCGTGCCGGAGACGAAGCCGATCCTCGACCTGCTCCAGGAGATGCGCGCCTCGCACAACCACATGGTGATCGTCGTCGACGAGCACGGCGGGACCGCCGGCCTGGTGACGATCGAGGACATCGTCGAAGAGGTCATCGGCGAGATCGCCGATGAGTTCGACCGCGACTACCGCTACATCAACCGCATACGGGACGGCGTGTGGATGGTCGACGGCCGCCTGCCGGTCGAGGACGCGATCGAGAAGCTCGGCCTCGACGTGCCCGAGTCCGAGGAATACGACACGCTCGCGGGTTGGGTACTGAGTGTGTTGGGACACATCCCGGTCGTGGGGGAGCGGGTGTTCGCCGGGGACGTGGAGCTGCGCGTCCAGGCCGTCCGCCAGCGCCGGATCGCGCGTCTGCGCGTGACGGTGGCGGGCGCGGGCCGTGAGGTCGACGACCTCGCGGAGGACGCCTCGTCTGAGGGGGAGGGCCGATGAGCGACCAAGACGCAGGACAGCGGGACAAGCCGACGGTCGCGCAGGTGCAGTCCGGGGTCCGGCGCAGCGGGACCACCGTCGGCGTGATCCTCGTCGTCGTCGGGGCGGCCATGCTGACGAGCCGCTGGGTGCCGTGGTTCGACGTGGTCCGACTGTGGCCACTGCTCATCGTGATCGGGGGAGTCGTCCAGATCCTCCACGGGCACGGCGATCCCGCGATCAAGCGTGCGGCCGAGGGGGCGGGCTCCATCGCGGTCGGTCTCGTGCTGCTCGGCAACACCTTCGGCTACCTCCCGTGGGGCGTGTGGATCACGACCGTCTCTCTCTGGCCGCTCCTGCTCGTGGCGCTCGGCGTCGAGTTGCTGGGTCGCGGGCTGGGGCTCCCGTGGGTGCGCGCGCTGTCGAACGTGGTACTGATCGCGGGTCTGCTGTACGGGGCGTTCGTCTTGGCACCGGGCACGGTGGGCCTGGGCGTCAACATCCCCGGTCTCAGCAGATCGGGCTCCGCCTACGCGACCGCCAAGCCGCACGACTCCGCCGTGACTTCGGGCACGGCCACGATCAAGGCGGGCGCGACGCGTCTGAAAGTGGGCGCGGGCCCTGACCTGGCGCGGATCAGCGGTATAGCTCCCTCGGGAAGCGTCCCGACCTTGTCGAGCACGGTCGATGCGGGGCGGGCGACGGTCGCCGTCGACGAGCCTTCGCGCAGCGTCGTGGTGTTCGGCGTTCAGCAGCGGACGCTCGACCTCACGCTGGACTCAGCGGTCACCTGGAACGAGCTGCGCTTCGACGTCGGAGCCGTACAGGCGGACGCCGACCTCAGCGGGCTGAAGGTCGAGGCCGTCTCGGTCAACGTCGGCGCCTCGGACCTGACCCTCAGGATCGGGAAGTCGGCCCCGGCGGTCACCGTCGACATATCCGGCGGCGCCGCGAACCTGGTCCTCCGCGTCCCGGCGAGCGCAGCCGTGAGACTGGACTCGAAGAGCGGACTCTCCAACGTCACGGTCCCGCTCGGCTTCAAGCACATCAGCGGCCTGCCGGTCCTCGGCGAGAGCAGCTGGGCGTCGGAGGGCGCCGGGGGCCCGACCGTCACCGTCACCCTGCAGTCCGGGGTATCGAATCTCACCGTCGAGACCTACTAGGAGCGATACACATGAGCACACCGAAGGATTCTCGCGCCGGAGTGGCCGCCATCGCCGGCATCGTCCTCATCGTGGTCGGAGTGTGGGCCTTGCTCGTCGCGACCGGGGTCATCTCCGCCGCGATGCTGGACCTGCTCGGCCGCTCCGTGGGAGCGATCGCGATCATCGGCCTCGGCGTCGCCGTGCTGATAGTGAGCCGGCGCTCGACGCCCTTCACGATGCCGGCACGCGGCACGCGGCTGTATCGGTCGCGCTCCGACAAGATGGTCGGCGGCGTGCTCGGCGGACTGGGCGCCTACTTCGGCGTCGACCCGGTCGTGCTACGCGTCGCGACCGTCCTGTTGACGCTGGTCGGGCTCGGCTCACTCGTTATCGCCTACATCGTCATGTGGATCGTGGTGCCCGAGGAGCCGCTCGTTCCCTACGCGTCGACCACGTCATCGGTTCATCCCGCCCCCTCGGGATGGCCCGCGCCGTCGACGCCCCCGGCGCCGAGCGAGCCCGTGGAGACTCCGGTCCCCGTCGAGCCCGTCGAGCCGCCCGCGTCGTCGTCGGACGGGTCGTAGCCGCATGGAGACGCAGACGCCCCTCGAGCCCCCGCTCGCTCCCGCCCCTGCGACGCGCCCGGGTGAGGTGATCGACGCTCACACACACCTCTTTACCGTCGGGCTGCTGGAAGAGGTCCTCTCCAAGGAGCCGCCCGAAGCGATGAAGCGGTTCCGCGAAGGACTCAAGACCCGGAAGTGGGGTCGCCCCGGTCGTGAGCAGACACTTCCCGAACTGACACCCGAGGAGACTGCGGCGTTCTATGTCGAACGCCTCGCGGCCGCAGGCGTCTCGCGGGCCGTCGTCATGTCCGTCATGCCCGACAGCCAGTGGACCCGCGACTTCATCGTCGCCGCCAAGGGCCACGTGCACGCGCTGTGCAACGTCGACCCGCGCGACCCCGGAGCGGCGGATCTACTCGAGCGCGAGATGGCCGCCGGGTTCAAGGGCGTGAAGCTGCTGCCCGTCAACCGGTGCTACCGCATCTCGGATCCCGCCTGCCGTCCGTTCTTCGAGAAGGCGAACGAGCTGAAGGCCTCCATCTGCATCCACTACGGCGTCACGGTCGACCCGACGGGCGACCTGCGCTACGCGGACCCGATCGACCTCTCCCCGGTCGCGCGCGACTTCCCGGAGATCCCGTTCGTGATCGCGCACTTCGGGGCCGGCTGGCTCGACAGCGTGCTGCGGCTCGCCTACCAGTGCAAGAACGTGTGCGTCGACACGTCGGGCACGAACAATTGGATGGACTACCACGTCCCGAAGATGACACTGGCCGAGGTGTTCGAGCGTACGCTCACGGCGATCGGACCGGAGCGCGTGCTGTTCGGCACGGACGCCGGCACCACTGCTGCGTACCGCACGTGGATCAAGTTCCAGCAGGTGCGGACCCTGGAGGAGATGGGACTCTCCGACCACGACCGCGACCTGATCCTGCGGGCCAACGCCGTCCGCCTCTACAAGCTCGAGGCATAGGCATGGGGGAACCACTGCCAGACCCGGTCCAGCCCGAGCGCGTCGCCCCCGCCTCCGACTACGACACGTTCGTGGACTGGAACAGGCGCCTCGTCCGCGAGGCGCCGTTCTTCTCGTCGCAGTTCGAGTCGCACGGCGTGCGGCGCGTCCTGGACGTCGGTTGCGGCAGCGGGATGCCCACGCTCACCTGGGCCAAGTGGGGACTCGACGTCGTCGGCGTCGACCCCGACGCGTCGATGCTGGCGCAGGCAGAGTCGAACCGCGCCGCCATGCAGGCCGACGTGGATGCTGCGGACGGATCGATCGCCTTCGCTACGGGTGGCTTCGGCGCCCTTCAGGCGCTGGGCCTCGGGACCTTCGACGCGGTCACCTGCACGGGCAACGCGTTGCCGCACGTCGCGGGAGTCGAGGGCCTGCGCGCGACGCTGGCGGACTTCGCGACGGTTCTGCGGCCCGGAGGCATCGTCATCCTGCACCTGCTCAACCACGACCGGCTCATCAAGGGGCGCGTCCGCTCGATCGCGCCGGTCGTGCGCGAGACCGCCGATGGCACCAGGGTCTTCCTGCGCGTGATGGACTACGCGGAGGGCGCGATCCTCTTCGACTTCGTCACGATGCAACGTCCCGCGGGCGCGTGGGAGAGCGGAGCGGCGTGGGACGTCACCTCGCGCAGGTCCGCCCACACCGCGCTGCCCGGCGACGTGCTCGTGCCGGCGCTGCGGAAGGCGGGGTTCTCGGAGATCGCGCGCTACGGCTCACACGACGGGACGGCGTTCGACGCGGAGAGGGACGAGTCCGTGATCGTGGTGGCCGTGCGCGCGTAGGCGCCGTGCGCTACAGCCCGGGCGTCACGCAGGCGCGCGGCCCGAGCACGCACGTGCGCGCGCAGGCCGTGTCGCACGCCCCCACGGGCTGTGTCAGCCCCTCGATCCCGATGCGTTCCAGGCGCTGGTACAGGTGGCATAGCGGGAGGCCGGCGACGTTCTGGTAGCACTCGTCCACCGTGACCGACGCCAGATGGTGCTCGATGTTGTACGCGCCCGCGCATCCGAGCGCTTCGCCCTTGGCGATCCACGCGGCGATGGCGTCCTCGTCGAGCGTGCGCATCTCGACCGTCGTCGTGACGGCGAAGGTCACCGGCTCGCGCTGCCCCGGCGACACGATCGCCACGCCCGTGATCACCTGGTGCGTGCGGCCCGAGAGCGCTCGGAGCATGCGAGCGGCTTCCTGTTCGTCGGCCGGCTTCCCGAGCACAGCGCGGTCGAGGACCACGATCGTGTCGCAGGTGACCAGAGCGCCTTCGGCGACGCCGCGGCCGAGCGCCGCACGGGCCTTGTCGGCTGCAAGCGAGCGGGCGAGGACCGACGGCGCGTTGCGCAGCGGGGAGGTGAGGTCCTCGGCGGTATCGGTGGCGGCGACATCGAACGGCACGCCGAGCCACGCCAGCAGGCGCCGGCGGCGGGGTGACGCTGATGCGAGGGTGAGAACGGGTGCTTCCATGGCGCGGATGATAGCGCACCGTCCATCCCGGGGTCCGCGCCCCCGTCGTGGTCAGCGCGCTCCGCACGGTGCATAATCGGCAGGAACGGCCTACGGCCGCGTTGGGCGGCGCGACGATCCCGGGGGAGCGACACGTATGGCGGAAAGCGCGGGGGCACGACCCACGGCCGTCCCACGGCCCGTCCTTCTGTTCACGACGCGGCTCAGCACGGCGATGAAGTCACTCCGCATCTATCCTGCCGGCAGCGACATCCCGCGGAAGAACGCCCAGGAGGCTCTCGACATCCTCAACGAGGCCTTCGGCCAGGACGAGCATCTTGAGCTCGCCGTGACCCGGGTCGGCCTCGTCTATGGCGGATCCTCGGTGTTCCCGCGCTCACAGGGGTTCCAGTCGTTCGCGCGGGAGTTCTACAAGCGCAACCTCGCCGCGGTGCGCTTCCATCGCGGCGTCACGCCCGACGAGCTGCTTCGCTTCTCCTCGCTCATCATCATGCCGCCCGAGGACCTCGCCGCGCAGGGTGGCTTCGAGCCGTCGCTCTCCGAGCTCGGTGTGGTCAACATCTCGGTCACCGAGGCCGCGACCCGTATCGTCGAGACGGTGCTTCCCGGCGGAGAAGCCGGGTACGACGTCGACGGGCACCTCGAGGTCCCGATGGAGCGCAGCGTGGAGGAGCTCCTCGAGGAGGCCGGAACCGACCAGTCCCGCGATCGTCGTGTGCTCATGCGCGTGCTGCGCGACCGCCGCGCGGTGGCGAAGTACCTCGAGCAGGCACGCGACCGCGAGCCCGACGCCAGCGTCGATGAACTCGCCCGCCGGGTCCTCAACCTCGCTCGCAACACCCGCGACGAGTTGCCGGCCGACCAGGCCGCGGTCCTCGACGTCATCGCCGAGGCCATCATGGAGTTGCACCCCGAGGAGCGCGGCGACCTCTACGAGTCGCATCTGCTGGAGCAGGGGCGCCTCGATGAGGCCATCGCGGCGATCATCGACCGGCTCGGTGTCGAGGAGATCGTGAACTGCATCCTCAATCAGATCGACGAGACCCCCGAAGCGCTCACCGGCCTCTCGCGCGCGGTGCGCAACCTCGCTCTCATGAACGTGAACGCCGAGAAGGACGAGGTCCTCGATCTCGCGGTGTCGAAGCTCAAGACCCGCGGCTTCAGCGAAGTGTTCATCGACGACCTCGGGGAGAAGGTCGCGCCGCCCCGGATCACGGGTGCCGACCAGCGTCGCAAGACGGCGTCCGGTCCGATCGAGACGGTGCTCAGGCTCGTCGACATGGCCCCGGACGCGAGCGACGTGTTCGTGTACGACGACGCTGTTGAGCCGCTGCGGGCCGAGGCGGCGCGCGGGACGACCGACGGCGACGTCATCTCGGCGCTCGTGGCGGTCGCCACGATGGAGAGCCGCGACCAGGAGTTCAACCAGATCATGTCGATGCTGGAGGATAGCGTCGGCGTTCTGGTCGAGGCCCACGAGGCCGACGTCGCAGCCGACGTGGCCGAGTCGCTCTCGGCGGTCGCTGCCGGACCCGACGTGACCCCCGAGCATCGCGAACGCATGCTGAAGGTCGTGCACTCCATCGCGAGTCCGGAGTCGCTCGCCCGGGTGACCACGGCGCTGCGACGCTACCGGTCGGACTCCGCCGAGTATCTCGCATGCCGCCGACTGCTGGGCGTGCTCGGCGAGTCGATGATCGACCCGTTGCTCGAGGTGCTCGCGGACGAGCAGGACATGACGGCGCGCAAGGCGCTCATCGACCTCATCTCCTCGAGCGCCCACGACTACATCCCGGAGCTCGGCGCGCGTCTCACCGACCACCGCTGGTATCTCGTGCGCAACGTCGTCGCGATCCTCGGCTCGACGCGCGCCGTCGAGGCGCTGCCCTACCTGCAACGCACGCTGCGCCACGCCGACGCGCGAGTGCGCCGTGAGACGATCCGCGCGCTCGCGGCGATCCGCGCGCCCATGGCCGACTCGATCCTCTCGGCCGCCCTCAACGACGCCGACGCCCAGAACGTCCAGGCCGCCGCGCGGTACCTCGGGCTGGTCGGCGCAAAGTCGTCGGTGCCGGCGCTCGAGCAGGTCGCTCTGGGAGAGAGCCTCGGCAACCATGAGACCGCGGCGCGCGTCGAAGCCATCGGCGCTCTCGCGAAGCTCGGATCGGTGACATCGATCCCCGTGTTGACCGAACTGGCGCGCAAGCACGGCCTGTTCGGGGGCGGCCCTCCCCGGGAGATCCGTGACGCCGCGCTCGCCGCACTTCCCGCACTGTCCGCGGCCACGACGGCGACCGGGGTGAGCTCATGACCGACGATTTGATCATCACGCCGAACCCGGAACCGCCCTCCATCGCGAAGGTCGAGTTCGAGCGTGCGGTGGCGGAGGAGATGTCCTCGACCGTCTTCTCATCGCGTCAGACCGCGCGAACGCGCGAGCTGCTCGCACGGCTGTCGGGCGCCCGCCGCTCGGTGACGTTCTACCCGCGCGGACACGTGGTGGTGAAGGACAACATCGTCGCGCTCATGGCGGCGATCGAGCAGTATCACAAGGATGGCGTCGACGTGCCGCTCGTGTTCTTCGACAACGAGGTGCTCCTCGGAGAGCAGCTGCTCGCGCAAGAGAGCATGATCTTCGACCAGCTGATCCGCGACATGACCGAGTCGGGCATGACGAGCGTGACGTTCCTGCAGGGCCTCGACATGGACGAGCTCGAGCGCGCGCTCCAGGTCCTCGCCCTCGACGGCAACGCGATCGAGCAGGCCGGCGGCCTCGAGAAGGCGGTCGCTTCCGTCTCGATCCCGCACGTCCAGATCGGCACCGTGGCTTTCGCGCGCGACGCCGGCGACTTCGAGGCCGCCGAGGAGGCGACCAACCGCCACTCCTACATGCACGCCCTCGACGCTGTGCGCGAGTTCGGTGAGCGCGCGGCCAACAACAAACCCGTCTCGGTCTACCAGGTGCGGGACGCGGCCCGAAGCATCGTGGACAACGTGCTCGGCAACAAGGGCGCGATGCTCGAACTGGGCGGCCTCAAGAGCCACGACGAGTACACGTTCTTCCACTCGGTGAACGTCACGATCCTCTCCGTCGCGCTCGGCTCGCTCATCTCCACGAACCGGCGATTCCTGAACTCGCTCGGCGTGGGGGCGCTCATGCACGACATCGGGAAGATGACCGTGGAGCTCGACATCATCAACAAGCGCGGGCCGCTCTCCGCCGAGGAGTGGGAGATCATGCGCCTCCACCCGGTGCATGGGGCCGAGGTCGCTGCTTCGATGCGCGGCCTGGACCGCTCCTCGATCGTGGTGATCCTCGAGCATCACATGCGCTACGACCTCGACGGCTATCCCGGCCGGACGCCGCGCAGACCGCAGCATCTGACGAGCCGCATCGTCGCTCTGGCCGACGCGTACGACGCGATGACCTCCCGTCGCAGCTACGCGGAGGCGCGGCCCCAGGACGAGGCGATGGAGGTCATCGCCAAGAACGCCGGGACCGCGTTCGACCCCGAGCTCGTGCGCATGTTCACGCAGATGATGGGCATCTATCCACCGCGGTCGGTCGTTCGGCTCTCCACAGGTGAGATCGCGATCGTGGTCATGCCGAACAGCGACATCGTCTCGCCGTGCGTGCGCATCATCACGGACAGCGACGGCGCGTTCGTCACCCCGCACGACCTCGATCTCTCCGATGCCGCGAAGGCCGGCGGTCGCAAGGTCGAGCAGTGTCTCGACGCGGCGTTGCTCAACATCGACGTCGACGATTACCTCCTGCCCGGCTAGAGGGCGCCCGCACCACACGACCGAGGAGTCAGCCGTATGGCAACACGCTCAGCCCGGGGCGCGATCGTGCCCCTGCGAACGCGCGTCATCACCGCGATCGCCATCGTCATCGTTTTCCTGAGCGCGACTGCGGGTGCGGCCGCCACCTTCTATACCGACTACCTGTGGTACGCCGACCTTCACCAGACCGACGTCTTCTGGACGCGGATCGCGAGCGCGTGGGCGGTGGGCGCCGCCTTCGGAGTCGTCACCTTCGCGATCCTGTACGCGAACCTCGTGGTCGCTCGTCGGCTGCGCCCGAGGGTCTCGCCCGCCGCGTGGCCCCAGGGTGCGGCGCTCAACCCGCAGCAGCAGATCGAGGAGGCGCTGACCCGCGTCCGCGCCGTGATCGAGCCGTACACCGGCTGGATCATCGTTGGCGTCGCCGTGGTGCTCGCGTGGGGGGTCGGGGCGTCGATGTCCGACAACTGGCAGACGTTCCGTCTCGCGCTGGCGGGCGTGAAGTTCGGTACGACCGACGCGCATTTCGGCATCGACGTGGGCTTCTTCGTCTTCTCGATCCCCGCACTGCGCCTCATCGCCGACTGGCTGTTCGGGGCGCTCTTCCTGACCCTTGTCGTGACCGCGCTCCTGCACCTCTACGACGGCGGGATCCGGCCGGCCGAACGGTTGGATGGCTTCGACCCGCACGTGAAAGCCCACATCTCCGTGCTGCTGGGGCTGCTCGTCGCCTCGAAGGCGTTCGACTACTGGCTGTCCATCTACGAACTCGACTTCTCTCCCCGCGGCCAGGTGCTGGGCGCGTCGTACACCGACGTGCACGCGCAGATGCCCGCCTACTGGATCCTGATCGTCATCGCCATCGCGGTCGGGGTGCTGCTGCTGCTCAACATCCGCTACAAGGGATGGAAGCTGCCCCTCATCGGCCTCGGCGTGTGGGTGGCCGCCAGCGTGCTGGTCGGCGTCGTCTACCCGGTCGCCGTGCAGCAGCTGGTGGTGGCGCCGAACGAGCTCGCCTTCGAAAAGCCCTACATCCAGCGCAACATCACCGCGACCAGGGCGGCCTTCGACCTGACCTCCGTGGACGCGACCGGCTTCCCGGCGAGCGCGGACCTCACCGCTCAGGACATCGTCGACGCCACGTCGACGGTCAAGAACGTCCGTCTCTGGGACCCGAACGTCGTCGTGGACTCCTACAAGCAGCTCCAGGAGATCCGCTTCTACTACGACTTCAAGGACGTCGACATCGACCGCTACACGATCGACGGTGTCCGTCAGCAGGCGCTCATCTCCGCCCGCGAGATGAACACGACGCAGTTGAGCGAGCAGGCCAAGACCTGGATCAACAAGCATCTCGTCTACACGCACGGGTACGGCGTCGTCGTGAGTCCCGTGAACAAGGTGGGAGCGGACGGTCTGCCGGAGCTCATCGTCAAGGACCTGCCGCCCAAGTCCGCGACCGACCTTAAGGTCACCCGGCCCGGCATCTACTTCGGCGAGGAGACCACCGACTACTCGATCGTCGGCGGGACCCAGAAGGAGTTCGACTACCCGGTCGGCGGCGAGAACGCGGTCACGACCTACACGGGCGCCAACGGCATCCCCGTCGGCTCGCTCGTCGATCGCCTGGCGTTCGCGATCCGCACCGGGGACGTCGAGATCCTCTTCTCGACGGCGATCGGCTCGAACAGCAAGATGCTGTTCCGCCGTACCATCACGGACCGGGTCTCCGAGCTGGCCCCGTGGCTCACCCTCGACGGCGATCCCTATCCGGTGATCACCGACGGCAGGATCGTGTGGGTGCTCGACGCCTACACGACCTCGACCTCATACCCGTACTCCGAGCGCGCCCCCGGCAGCGAGGTCAACTACATCCGGAACTCGGTCAAGGTCACGGTGGACGCCTACGACGGCACCACCACGTTCTACGCCTTCGACACGAAGGACCCGGTGCTCGCGGCATATCGGACGCTCTACCCCGGCCTGTTCACCGACCTGTCGAAGATGCCGGCCGGCATCCGCGAGCATCTCCGCTATCCCGAGGATCTCTTCAGGATGCAGGCCGAGGTCTACAAGACCTACCACATGCTCGATCCGGTGGTCTTCTACAACAAGGAAGACCAGTGGGCGCTGCCGGGCGAGAAGACCGACAAGCCGATGGACCCGTACTACGTGCTCATGCAGCTCCCCGGGCAGTCGACCGAGGACTTCCTGCTCATGGAGCCGTTCACACCGCGCAACAAGGACAACATGATCGGGTGGATGGCCGCGAAGTCGGACCCGGGAACGTACGGACAGCGCATCGTCTTCAACTTCCCGAAGCAGCGACTCGTACTCGGCCCGGAGCAGATCAGGGCGCGCCTGAACCAGGAGCCCGACATCAGCAAGGAGCTGACCCTGCTCAATCAGCAGGGGAGCCAGGTGATCTTCGGCAACCTGCTCGTGATCCCGATCAGGGACTCCATCGTCTATATCGAGCCGCTCTACATCCAGGCGTCTCAGTCGCCGATGCCCGAGCTCAAGCGCGTGATCGTCTCGTACTCGGACCGCATCGCGATGGACTCGAGCCTGGGTGGCGCCCTGATGAAGGTGTTCGGCGCGGCGCCGGCGGGCTCGGTGACGACCACCGGCTCGGTGACCGGGACCCCCACCGTCACCGGCGGCACACCGTCCGAGATCGCCACCGCGCGCGACCTGTACGCCAAGGCCATCGCGGCGCAGAAGGCCGGAGACTGGGCAGCCTACGGCACGTACATCAAGGAGCTCGGCACGATCCTCGAGAAGCTCGCCGTGCCGTCGAAGTCGACGACGACCGCCAAGTAGGTACTGTCAGATAGTCCCTCGCCTGTCGCCTGAAAGGCGCCGACGGGGGGCGTCGCCAGCCGTTTGAGGCCTGCTTCCGACCGCTCGCGATTGGCGCTCAAGCAACGTCTGTGCTACAGTTCCACCTCGTGCGGTCCGATACGGGCCGCGGAAGGTGCTCCATTGGCGTGCGGCCGCCCTCTCAACGGGCAGGCCGCAGGGATCGGCGCCGGAGCGCATCGCATCGGATTAGGTTCGCCGCTCGACGCGGGTATTCAGACGACAGGTCGAGCAGGGCGGCGTTCCAGGAGACGAGAGCATCGGTCCCAGCGTCGAACAAGCGCATACTCGTGCTCTTTCTTGGCGCACGGCGGCGGCCCGATGACGGCCCCCAGTGAGCCGAAGGTGCGAGGCAGCTGAACTTCCTGCTTCCATTCCGCGTTGCATCTCAAAGCGACGCACCTCTCCACCCAAGCTGTCTTCACGCATGTCTCCATGCGTGTTTCCTCGCGCCTTTCGTCCGCCGCCAGTCCTGTACCCGGCACCGGGAGGCCCTTCTTGAAGGCCCACAATCTGTTCGGTTCGAATCCTGCAACACGCGCGCTCGTAGCCGTCTCGATCGCATTCGCGATGACGGCAGCCATCGCCGCACCGCTGATGGCGGCGGCCCAGGAGCCCGTGTCCGCGGCTCCGCCCGTCGCAACCGCCGAGGCGATCGCCACGGTGGCGACGACCGCCACCGCCCCGTCGAGCGTGACCACGCCGCCGGCGGCACCCGTGAAGAAGGCGCCCGTCGCCAAGAAGCTCACGGTCCCCCAGATCATCGCGAAGGTCGCCAGCGAGGCCAAGCTGTCGAAGACCCAGATCGCCGCCTTGCTCTGGATCGCCAAGCACGAATCGAACTTCCACCCCACCAGCGCGTCGAGCAGCGGCTGCTACGGGCTGTTCCAGTTGTCGTCCGCGATGGTCTCGGGACACCCGTGGAAAGATGCGGCGTGGAACACCAGGCGCGCGATCAGGTACATGAAGGGCCGCTACGGCGGAGTCATGCAGGCGAAGGCCTTCTGGTCGAGCCACCACTGGTACTAGGCCGCGCTCCATCGTGTGAGACATCAAGGCCCACCGGCCGCCTCCCCTCAGTGACGCTGAGGGGAGGCGGCCGGTGGCGTTTCAGGGTATGTTCTTGGGGGCAGTCCACCACCAACGGAGCGGGGGAGCAGATGAGCGACGACGTGTCCTCGCCTGAGGACGGCGGGCCGCGCGAGGACTTCCTGACGCGGATCATCGACCAGCTCCTTGACCTGCTGCAGACCGCACGCGACTGGGTGCGGCAGGAGGCCGAGGCCACCGTCAAGGAGAAGATCGTCCCGCCCCTGCAGAGGCTGGGGCTCGCGCTCGCGTCCGGGTTCGCCGCGGCCTCGCTGCTTTTGATCGGCCTGCTGTTCATCGCCGTCGCCGCATTGGTGTACCTGTCTCAGGTGCTCGGCACGCCGCTCGCGTTCTTCATCGTCGGCGCAGTATTCATCGTCGGTGCGGCGATCTTCACTGCCGTGAAGGTGAGGTCGATGCAGCGATGAGCGAGCAGACTGAGAGAGCGGTCGTGCCCGCAGCGGCGATCAGCCTCGAGGATCTCCGTCACAAGGCGCTCGCGATCCGCGAGGACGTGGTCGACGAGGCCAGGGCGCAGATAGCGGAACGCGGCACGCAGATCGTCATCGTCGGCGTCGTCGCGGTGATCGCGGTCATCTCTTTGGCGTACTTCTTCGGCACCCGGGCGGGTCGCCGGGCCGCCGAGTACCTGTAGGCCACGCACGCGCAATGCGCGTCGTGAGCACGAACGTCACCCCGGAGCTCCTGCGCGCCGTCCTCGTCTTCGACGAGGGCGAGCCGCTGAGCACGTCCGAGGTCCCCGGAATTTCCCGGGCGGCCCTCGAACTGCTCCCCGGGCTGAAGGGGCACCGGTGCCACAACGGACTCGGCCTCGGATTCGCCGGGGAGTTGGAGGACACGGAACTGGCCCACCTCGTGGAGCACGCGGCGCTCGAGATCATGGCGATGGCCGGTTCCCGCGAGACGCTGCGCGGCTCGACCTCGTGGGACTTTGCGGCGGACGGGTCCCTGACCTTTCGAGTCGCCCTTGAGTGGGACGACGATCTCGTCGCGCTGGGCGCGCTCAGGTGCGCGCGCGCACTCGTGTCCGCGCTCGTGAACGGCGAGGCGGCGCCGGACGTGAGGGCGGAGGCACTGAGGCTCAGGGGGCTGCGCGGTAGGCCATCGTCGTATCAACGATGACTTCTCCGCAGCGACGGCAGATGCCGTGAGGCGATGAGACGGGGCGGGGACGGACGTCCTCTCGAGGCATCGCGATCTGCCACCGCGAATACGGAGTCTGACTCACTATGTGCTAGACTCCGCGTATGGACACCACCAACGCATCGGACCCGCTCGCGCAACTCGCCGAGGCCCTGACCAGGGCGTCGTGGAGGCTGCGCCGCAGTGGCAAACAGGAACTCTTGGCGCTCGGGCTCACGTTCGGTCAGGCGCGGGCGCTGCGGCTCGTCGTTCGCGCGCCGGAGCCGCTCCGAATCGGAGACCTCGCCGCCCGGCTCGAGATCGTGCCGCGCTCCGCGACTGCGACCGTCGACGCGCTCGAGGGTGCCGGGCTGGTCGCTCGCCGTCCCGACCCTCAGGACCGCCGGTCGATCCTGCTCGAGGCGACCGCCGAAGGTCTGGCTCTCATCGAACGGATGGACCTGCAGCGGCGGGAGAGCGCGGTCGCGATGTTCGGTCGGCTGGCCACCGGCGAGCGCGACGAGCTGCTCAGGCTCCTCACCCGGCTCTGCGAGTCGGACGCCGAGGCGACCTGATGGCCGTCAGTCCGGGGCCCGCGGGTTGGGGGACGCTGCACTCGCTGCGCCGCGACCAGTCGGTCAAGGACGTGAAGATCGCGCCGGGGACCTTCCGGCGCATCCTGGGCTTCGTCGGTCCCTACAAGGCGTTCCTGGTGGGATTCCTGTCGCTGGTCGTCGTCGACGCCGTGATCGGCGTAGCCAATCCGCTCATCTACCGCGAGATCATCAACCGCGGCATCATCGGTCACGACGCGAACCTCATCGTCGGGCTGGCCGCCCTGGTGGCCGGACTCGCCATCCTCGACGGAGGGCTGTCTCTCGCACAGCGCTACCTGTCGTCGCGCATCGGTGAGGGGCTCATCTTCGACATGCGCACGAAGGTGTTCGCTCACGTTCAACGTATGGGTCTCGCGTTCTTCGTGCGCACGCAGACCGGAGCGCTCGTCAGCCGGCTCAACAACGACGTCCAGGGCGCTCAGGAGGCCTTCTCGGACGTGCTGTCGACCGTCATCGGCAACCTCATCAGCGTCGCGCTCGTGCTCGTGGCGATGTTCGTCCTGTCGTGGCAGCTGACGCTCGTCGCCCTCGTCCTCGTACCCGTGTTCGCGCTGCCGGCCCGCTGGCTGGGGCAACGCATCCAGGCGATCACCCGCGAGGGCTACGACGTGAGCGCCCAGATGAACACGACGATGGTGGAGCGGTTCAACGTCTCGGGCGCGCTGCTCGTCAAACTCTTCGGGCGCGCCGACGAGGAGGACCGCGAGTTCGCGGACAAGGCCGGCCGCGTCCGCGACATCGCTATAACGCGCGGGATCTACGCCCGCGTGTTCTTCGTGTCACTGATGCTCACCGCCGCGCTCGCGACGGCGCTCGTCTACGGCTGGGGCGGCGTGATGGCGGTGCAGGGGATCCTCGACATCGGCACGGTCGTGGCCCTGACGGCCTACCTGAACAGGCTCTACGGCCCGCTGACCTCGCTGTCCAACATCAACATCGACATCCTCACCGCGCTGGTCTCGTTCGAGCGCGTGTTCGAGGTACTCGACCTGCCGGCGATGGTCGCCGAGAAGCCCGAGGCTGTCTCGATCCCGAGAGGACCCGCCCGGGTCGAGTTCGACGGGGTCGACTTCTCCTACCCTTCGAGCAGCGAGGTCTCCGTCGCGTCGCTCGAAGCGATCGGGAACGTCGACGCCTCCTCCTCCACCGAGGTCCTCCGTGGCGTGAGCTTCGTGGCGGAGCCCGGGCAGCTCGTCGCCCTCGTCGGCCCCTCCGGCGCGGGCAAGACCACGATGAGCTACCTGATCCCCCGCCTGTACGACGTTCGGGGGGGCGCGGTGAGGATCAATGGGGTTGACGTGCGCGACGCGACACTCGAGTCGCTGCATGAGGTGGTCGGCATGGTGACCCAGGACCCGCACATGTTCCACGACACGATCCGCGCCAATCTTGCCTATGCGAAGCCCGGGGCCACCGAGGACGAGATGCGGGCGGCGCTCGCGGGCGCGCAGATCATGCCGCTCATCGAGTCGCTGCCCCAGGGTCTCGACACGTTCGTGGGCGATCGCGGCTACCGGCTCTCGGGCGGCGAGAAGCAGCGGCTCGCGATCGCTCGCCTGCTGCTGAAGGCGCCTGACGTGGTCGTGCTCGATGAGGCGACCGCGCACCTGGACTCGGAGTCGGAGGTGGCGGTGCAACTCGCCCTGAAGACGGCACTCGCCGGCCGCACGTCGATCGTGATCGCCCACCGCCTGTCGACTGTGCGCGACGCCGACCAGATCCTCGTCATCGAGGATGGAACGATCGTCGAACGCGGCAAGCACGACGAGCTGCTCGACGCCGGAGGGCTCTACGCCGACCTGTACAGGACTCAGTTCCGTCCGAGGACGGCCGCACCGGCTCAGGATGTGGCGCCCGGGGTCCAGGGCTTGGCGACCACGTCGTAGCGCTCGACGGCGATCAACGTCGAGGAGACGGCCGCGCTCGTCTCCTCGCGCACCCGGGAGGCCGCGGCCTCGCTCTCGCGCATGGCCTGCTCGCTCTCCCACAACGTGATCGCCATCGTCTTCCCGGAGTCCGGGTCGACGAGGTAGTACATCCCGACGGACCCGGGGATCGCCGCGACCCTCTTCTTCGTGGCTTCGACGCCGGCGATGTCCTTGGCCAGCATCTCCCGCGGAACCTCGTACCTGCTCACCCTGGCGAACACGGCACACCTCCCGCCGCAGAATCTCTCGACGAGGGGCTCTATTCCCCGGCACGCGCGATGGGTCACGGCATTCGGGACCTACGCCAGATGGAAGGCCACCATCACGATGCCGCTGATGAAGGCGGCCATCCACAGCGCCCAGACGTGGATGCTGAACCGGTGGAACCCGCGCAGGACCTTCTCCTTCTTGAGGGCCAGGGCGATCGTCGCCCACACGGAGTGGATCAGCATCAGGACGACGGCGGTGAGTCCCACGTACGCGTGCAGGTCACCGCGCCAGCCTCCGGCGATGTCGGTCATGAGGGTCGTGCCGGTCGTGTCGAACACGAGACCCGTCCAGAACAGAACGAGGTGCCACGGCTTGAGGGTGGCGGCGGCGCGCTCGCCGAAGACCGCGACGGTGTAGAGGACGGCCGCGAGAAGCATCGCGACGACCGCGAAGACCAGCATCGGTGACATGGGCCCTGCTTCCTAGTGAGTGATGGAGGGATGGTCGGCGACCGAGAAGGTCGGCTTCAGAGACGCCCAGCCCGAGCCGGCCACATGGGCCGCGATCGAGTCGATCCACTCGAGCTCGGCGGTCACGTTGCGCAGCACCTTGGCGAGCATGAGCCGAGGGAACCCGTCGGGGCCGCTCGCGAAGGCAGAGCCTTCCGTCGCTTCGGCCAGACCGTCGAGCTGCTCCTGCAGCACTTCCCGCCGCCGCCGCAGCACCTCGCTCTTGGCCGCGTCGTCGAGCAGGTCGGTGTAGGCCAGCATGCCCAGCAGCACATCGAACTCGGAGTAGGGGACGGCGCGGACCAGGCTGTCGGCGACCATCATCTCGGCCAGCGTGGAGCACCCCGCCTCGGTGATCGTGTAGACGTTGCGTGCGGGTAGCTTCCCCGACCGCTCGCCCTTCTCGGTGACGAGACCCTCGCGATCGAGCTTCCTCAGGATGTAGTAGACGTGCTTCTCGGAGAGTTCGACCCACAGATCGGCGCGGGACTCGCGCAGCGTTCGCATGATCTCGTGGCCGTAGGTCGGGCGGATCGAGACGCGCCCGAGGATGAACAGTTCCTTCGCGCTCGCTCGTTCCATCGAGGATCCGCCCTTTGTTGAGTGGTACGGTTCGTACTTGTTGAGAACAATAGTACGATTCGTACGAAAGTGCAAGCGCGCATGGCGCGCGATTTGACCGCCGGACCGTCGGCGGTGTAGCCTACGCGCCAACCTGCGGGTCAGCCCGCGGCGTTCACACCGTCACAACGGACGTGAGGGAAGAGGGCGCACTCGAGGCCCGGCCACCCCTCCGATGTCCCCGGCCAGGTCGCGAACCGCGACGGAAGCCGGTCGGTCTCCCGGACCGTTACCACCGGGGTCAGAGGCCACCCGCGCTGCGTGCGCGGGCCGGTGAAGACAGGTGGTACCGCGAGAGACGACCCTCGCCCTGTTGAATAGGGGGGTCGTCTTGTTGTTTCCGGGGAATGCTCCGGAGACAGGGTCTGCGGAAGGCGGGTGAGCGCGATGGGCACTGCGCGTGTGGTCTTCGACCGGTGGGACGGAAGATACGCGGCCGCGATGGCCGACGTGCGTTCCTCCGCTGTGCGCGACCTCTTCGCCGCCGCGTCGCGCCCGGACGTGATCTCGCTGTCGGGGGGTATGCCCGACGTGCGCCGCGTCCCGCATCCGCTCGTCGAGAAGGCGGTCCGCGACGCGCTGCGCCACGACGGCGCGTCCGCGCTCCAGTACGGGTCGAGCGAGGGGCGCCTCCCGCTCCGCTCGATCATCGTCGGACTGATGGGCGAGTCGGGCGTGCGTCTGTCCGAGGACGACCTTGTCGTCACCGCCGGCGCCCAGCAGGGGCTCGACCTGCTCGGGAAGGTCTTCCTCGATCCCGGCGACACGATCATCTGCGAGGGGCCGACCTACGTGGGAGCGCTCCAGGCGTTCTCCGTCTATCAGCCTCGCGTCGAGTGCGTCGCGACGGACGAGCACGGCATGCGCGTGGACCTCCTGGAGGAGGCGCTACGCCGGCTCGGCCCGCGCGGAGCGAAGTTCATCTACACGATCCCGAACTTCCACAATCCCGCGGGCGTGACGCTGTCGCCGGAACGCCGCCGGCGCCTGCTCGAACTGTCGCGCGAATACGACATCCCGGTGATCGAGGACGACCCCTACGGGCGGCTGCGCTACGAGGGCGGGCACATCCTGCCGCTGCGGGCGCTCGATCCGGACGTCATCTACCTTGGAACCTTCAGCAAGATCTTCGCGCCGGGGCTCCGGCTCGGCTGGCTGGCCGCCCCGCGTCCGATCCTGGCGAAGGTGCTGCTGGCGAAGCAGGGCGCCGATCTCTGCGGCTCTTCGTTCACGCAGGCGGTCGCGGAGCGCTACATGACCGGCACCGCGTGGCGTCGCGTGCTCGCGGACCTCACGCGCACCTACCACGAGCGTCGCGACGCCATGCTCGACGCCCTCGTCGAGCACTTCCCCGCGGACGTGACGTGGACGCACCCCGAGGGCGGGTTCTTCGTTTGGGTCACGCTGCCCGGCCACCTGGACACCAAACCCCTGCTGGCGGAGGCGGTCGAGCGCGGGGTGACCTTCGTCCCGGGCAGCGACTTCTACCCGGCCGGGCAGGGCTCCAACAGTCTGCGCCTCGCGTTCTGCTACGAAGAGCCTGCGCAGATCGCCGAGGGGGTGCGCCGGATCGCCGAGGTGCTCGAGGACAAGCTGGCCTTGTATCGCGCGTTCGTCGAGGCCGGGGTCATTCCCGGATCGCCCGGCGCGCCAGGACGGGAGGTCTCACGGTGAACGAGAAGATCGCGGTGCTGATGGGCGGGCGTTCGCTCGAGCGCGACGTGTCGCTGCGGAGCGGGGAGCGCGTCTTCGGGGCGCTGAGGGAGCTGGGCTACCGGCCGCTGGCGCTGGATGTGACGCCCGAGTTGGTCGACACGCTGCGGCGCGAGCGCCCCGACGCCGTCTACATCGCGCTCCACGGGAAGTTCGGGGAGGACGGGACGGTGCAGGAAGCCCTGGAGTTCCTGGGGATCCCCTACACCGGACCGGGCGTGACCGCGAGCGCGCTCGCATGGGACAAGAGCCTGTCCAAGCGGCAGTTCGCCGAGGCGGGCGTGCCCACTCCCGCGTGGGTGACCTTCACGACCGACGCGTTCAAGGAGATGGGGGCCGCGAGCGCGCTCGACCTGGTCCCCAGGGCGGTGGGCGGATTCCCCGTCGTGGTGAAGCCGACGAAGCAGGGTTCCGCGCTCGGGCTGACGCGGGTCGGGGACGCGGAGGGGCTGCCGGAGGCGCTGCTCTCCGCGCTCTCCTTCGGAGACGCCGCGATCGTCGAGCGCTGGGTGGAGGGCTGCGAGCTCGCGGTCTCCGTGCTCGACGGTCCGGAGGGGCCCGAGGTGCTGCCCGCCGTCGAGATGGTCGCGAAGTCGGGCCTGTTCGACTTCACGGCGATGTACACGCGCGGCGAGACCGAGTACTACTGCCCCGCGCGTCTGGCCCCCGGGACGGCCGACGAGGTGGCGCGGCTCGCCGGCGCCTGCCACACGCTGCTCGGCTGCCGCGACGTCAGCCGGGTGGACATGGTGGTCGACGCGGAAGGCCGCCCGTGGGTCCTGGAGGTCAACACCAGCCCCGGGATGACGGAGACGTCGCTCCTCCCGATGGCGGCCGAGGCGGCGGGTCTCACATTCCAACTTCTGGTCGACAGATTGACCCGGTCTGCGCTCACGCGCCGCGTCTAGGGGTACAGTAATCCTTGCACGGACGGTGGGTCCCGCGACTCTCCGGTCCGTATCCAGAACTCACCATCGACGGAGGTGTGTGGCATGTATGACCATCACGGACGCGGGGGAAACGTCTTCGGTGCGTTCCTGTTCGGCGGGCTGGTAGGAGCCATCCTCGGGCTGCTCTTCGCACCGCGCTCGGGCAAGGAGACGCGCGAGATACTCGCCGACCGCGGCCAGGAGTACCTGGACGAGGCGAAGGACACGTACGGCGACGGGCGCGAGAAGCTCGTCGAGGCCTACTCGACCGCCAAGGACGTCGTTGCCGAGAAGGCCGTTGAGTACAAGGACCGGGTCGGCGAAGTCGCCGAGGTCGTCAAGGAGAAGATCGACGAGGGTTCGCACGTCGTGCGCGCCAAGGTGACCGAGCTGGGCAAGGAAGCCCGCGCGGGCATCAAGTCGGGTGCGGAGGCCGCGAAGAGCGCGGTCGACGTCACGGGCGAGAAGGCCAAGGACGCTCTGGGGTTCGTCGCCGAGAAGACCGGCGACCCGTCGGCCGTTCCGGCGGAGCCGGGCGTCTAGCAACCTTTCGTACCGACCGTGATCACGCAGGGCCGGGCGCCGCATCGACGGGCGGTCGGCCCTGCTGCCGTAGACAGGATCGAGCGAGCATGGTCTTCATCGGCGACATAGAGGGCAACTCGCTCACCGGGGCCGGCGGCGCCATGCTCGGCACGGTGACGAACGTGCTCTTCCACCCCACCGAGCCTCGCGTCATCGGTGTCGCCGTCCGACCCCCCGCCGTGGCGGTCGTGGTCACGCGCAAGGGGACCTACCTGCCGCTGTCCGCGCTCTCGTTCGGCGCTGAGGGCACGTCGTGCGGACTCGACAAGCTCCCGACGGGGCGCAAGGCCGCGGAGGGACTCGGCTTCGACCCCGAGACCACGGTCATCTGGTCCGGTATGCCGGTCGCCGACCCGCACGGTCGCGCGATCGGAGTCGTCCGGGGAGTCTCTTTCGACGCGACCTCCGGCGTCGTCGACCGGATCGACGTGGGCTCGGGGACCGTCGCCGATGTCGCCCACGGACGGTACCTCGTGCCGGGCGACGCGGTCACCGGATTCGAGTCGGGTGCCGTCCATATCACCGCCGAGGCCGGCGACCTCCAGGGCTCCGGAGGGCTGGCTGTCGCGGCGGCCCGGGGAGCGGTCACGGCGACCGTCGCCGCGAGGGCCGCCGGAGATGCCGTGATCGGGGCGAGCGGAGCGACGGGCAAGGCGATCCGCGCGGTCGCGCAGGCGGACCTTGCCAAACGCGCCACCCGCACGGCACGGAAGACGTGGCGGGACAGCGTCCAGGCGTTCCGCGACGGCATGAAGGACGACGAGTGAACGCGACGGCGAGGCGGTAGGCGATGGCACGGCGCATCAAGCCCCTGACGGTGGAGCGGCTCGGAGAGCTACCCGAGCCGTGCGGCTCGTGCGCACTGTGGGAGGCCGGGGGGCCGGGCGCCCCCGAGTGCGGTCCCGCGTCCGATCGCGCCGAACTCGAGGCGTGGATCTCCGCGGTCCGCTCCGAGTGGGGCGAGTGCGGCGCGATCGTGTACGAGAACGGCGACCCGCTCGGGTTCGTGAAGTACGCTCCGGCGCGCTTCTTCCCGCGCGCAGCGCGCATGCCCTCCGGCGCACCGGACATCGACGCCGTGCTGATCGCCTGCGTGCACGTGATCGCCGACGTCCGCGACGCGGGCCTCGGCAAGGTGCTGCTCCAGGCGGCCTTGCGTGACCTGGTCTCCCGCAGGGAGAAGGTCGTCGAGGCGTACGCGGCCGCCGAAACCGTCGATCGGGAGCGCTCGCCACTGATGAGTGTCGAGTTCCTGATGGGTCAGGGCTTCAGGGTCACGCGGCCGCACCCGCTCTATCCGCTCATGCGGCTCGAGCTGAAGTCGCTCGTGAGCTGGACGGACAACATCGAGGCGGTCATCGACGCGATCCAGCTTCCCCGCCGGCTCGGGGAGCGGGTCCCGGCGCCGCTCGTGAACGCCACGGACCTCAGGAAGGGCTCGCAGTGACCGATCCCGGGATACTCAGCCCGCGCACCAAAGGATCGCTGGAGCGCGTCCGTTGCTTCCTCGCGGAACGTGGGCTCGAAGGCGGGCTGCTCGAGTTCGAGGATCGTTCGACCAAGACCTGCGACCTTGCGGCGGAGGCCGTGGGCTGCGAGGTCGGCCAGATCGTGAAGTCCCTGGTCTTCGTAGCAGACGCGCGGCCGGTGCTCGCGCTCGTGGCGGGCGACCGTCGCGGTGACGGTCGCGCGATCGCGGCGCTGATGGGGGGCGACGCAGTCCGCTTCGCCGATGCGGAGACGGTGCGCGCGGCCACGGGCTATGCCATCGGTGGCGTGTCGCCCTTCGACCTCCCGGAGGACCTCGTGGTGCTCATCGACGACTCGCTCGAGCGCTTCGACACCCTCTACACGGCGGGGGGCACGCCCGCCTCCATGGTTCGCATCGATCGGACGGTCCTGTTCGGGCTCGCCGGCGGGCGTGTGGCCCGCATCTCGCATGAGAGTGCCTCATGATCCGACGGAGGCTCCTCACCGCCGGTGCGATCGCGCTCGTGATCGCGGTCGTCCTCGCCGGCGCGCTCTTCGGCCCCTACCTCGTGACCATCGACGGGTACCCCCAGTGGGTCGGCCACGGCACGACGGTGGCCGAACTGGTGGCCCAACATCGCGTGCGTGCCTTCCCCGGTGACCTGTATGACATCCGGGGAGGCCTCCTCGAACCACGCCGGGGCGATCCCGTCGTGGTGGAGGTGAACGGGAGCATCGCATCGTCGGAGACGGTCGTCGGCTTCGGCGCCACGGTCACGAGTCAGCGGGGCCGCAACGCCGTCGAACCCACCGTCGTCACCACCGTCGAGACGACACCCACCGTGGTCTACCGCGGCCACGGTCCGGTCGAGAGTGTCGAGTCGAGCGGGACTCCCGGGACCGCCCGGGAGGTCCGCGGGGCTATCTCGGGCATCGTGATCGAGAGTGCCCGGCTCACCGCGCCGCAGCCCACGGTCGTGCGTCTCGAGCCGGTGTGGCCGGGGCGGAAGTGGGTCGCGCTCACCTTCGACGACGGGCCGTGGCCCGGCAGCACCGATGCGGTCCTCGCCCAGCTTGTCGCAGCAAAGGTGAAGGCGACGTTCTTCATGGTCGGCCAGACGCTCAAGAGCAGGCCGGAGATCGGCCGGCGCGTGCTCGCGGCCGGCATGGAGGTCGGCGACCACTCGTACTCCCACAAGTACCTGGTCAACGACCCTCCCGACGTCGTGACCCGCGAGATCGCGTGGGGCGCCTCCACGATCGAGGACATCCTCGGAGTGCGGCCTGTGTGGTACCGGCCCGCCGGCGGGTTCGTGACCCCGTTCGTCTTCAGCGAGGCGCGACGACTCCACCTGCGCGTCGTGCTATGGACCATCGACCCGCACGACTACAGGCGCCCCGGCGTGAAGGTCATCGCTCGGCGGGTCCTCGACAACGTCCGCCCCGGCTCGGTGGTCCTCATGCACGACGGGGGCGGGGACCGCTCGCAGACTGTCGCGGCCCTGCAGGTCATCCTCAAAGGGCTCGCCGCACGCGGCTACTCCATGGTCACGCTGAGCGAGTTGTACTCGAAGCCGAAGCCCTAGGGGCGGTCGGTCGCCGGCCTGCCGCGACGGAAGATCCTGCGGGGCGTGACGACGGCGTCGAGCGTCACGTCGTGCGCTTCACACGGGACCGCATCCACGATCTGCTCGTCGAACGCGAGCCCGACCTTCAGCGTCGTCGGCGCGAGCGCCGCCAGGAGGCGGTCGTAGAACCCGCCTCCCATCCCCAACCGGTGGCACTCCGCGTCGAACGCCACGCCGGGGACCAGCACGAGGCCGATCTCGGCGAGCGCCGCCTCCTCGGACCCGGCCGGCGGCTCGAGGAGTCCGCAGTAGCCGGGCTCCAGCTCGCACGCGTCTCCCCAGTGCAGGGTGAGCGCTCCGGGACCGCACACCCGCGGGTACGCGATCCGCGCGCCGGACTGGCTGAGCATGCGCGTCAGCGGCGAGGGGTCGAGCTCATCGGGCGTCGCGCAGTAGGAGAGCACGCCGCGCGCCCCCACGACTCCCGTGAGGCCCGCGGCGCCCGCGGCGTCCCGTATGGCCGCCTCGCGCCGGGCAGGTCCGGGGACGGCCGCTCGCGCCGCGCGAACGAGCGCGCGGAGCTCCGACTTGGACGGGCCCACGGGCGTCACGTCACTCCCAGAGCGGTGAGGACCAGCAGCGCCCCGGTCAGTGCAATGGCGGAGCCGATCGTGATCCACGCGATGACGTTGTAGATGCGGCCGTTGGTGTACTGCCCCATGATCCGCTTGTCGTTGATGATGATCATCATGAAGATGAGCAGGAACGGGAGCATCATGCCGTTGATGACCTGCGACAGGATCATGACTGCAATCAGGTTGGCCCCGGGGATCAGGATGATGGCGGCCCCGACGAAGATCACGAACGTGTAGATGCCTATGAAGATCGGCGCCTCGGAGAACTTCCGATCGACCCCCGCCTCCCAGCCGAACGCTTCGCAGATCGAGTAGCCGGCGGTCAGCGGCAGCACGCACGCCGCCAGGAATGACGCGGACAGCAGCCCGATCGCGAACAGGATGGTCGCGTAGTGTCCGACCAGCGGCGTCAGTGCGATCGCCGCGTCCGATGCGAGCGATATGACTATCCCCTTCGGGTGCAGCACCGTCGCAGTGGTGACGATGATGAAGATTGCGACGAAGTTGGCCGCTACCGCGCCGGCGATCACATCCCACTTGGCGAGCGACCACTCCTTGATCGACGTGCCCTTGTCGACGATGTTGCTCTGCACGAAGAACTGCATCCATGGAGCGATCGTCGTGCCGGTAAGCGCCACCGCCAGGGAGAAGAAGGCAGGGTTCATCTGGAACGAGGGGGTCACGAGCGATCTCCCGACCACGAGCCAATCGGGCTTGGCCGCGAACGCGGTGATGATGTAGGCCACGAAGACGAGCGACAGCGCGAGCAGCACCTTCTCGACGTTGCGGAACGAGCCGCGCACCACGAGCAGCCAAACGACTACCGCGGCGATCGGTACCGCCACGTAGCGGCTCACCCCGAACAGCTCCATGGCCGCCGCGATGCCGGCGAACTCGGCCACGCTGGTGGCGGCGTTGCTCGCGAGCAGGGCGAGCATCGCGAAGAAGGTCGGGCGCACGCCGAAGCGCTCTCGGATCAACGCGGCGAAACCCTTGCCCGTGACGGCGCCCATGCGGCCGGCCATCTCTTGGACGATGACGAGCGAGAACGTCATCAGGAACATCATCCAGAGCATCTGATAGCCGTACTTGGCACCGGCCTGGGAGTAGGTGGAGATGCCACCGGAGTCGTTGCCGGCGCTTGCCGCGATGATGCCGGGACCCATAACGGCGAGCAGAAGCCACACGCGTGAGCGGGGCCTCTTGGCCGGATCGGCTGCGCGCGCGGTCACGTCGGCCCTAGACCCCGGCGCCGGACAGGGCACGGGCCGCGAACGACCACGCCACACCCGCCAGTCCGAGGTAGATGAGCGCGGACAGGATGAGAAGCCCACCAGCCAGCAGGCTCTGGCTCACGCGCTGCCCGCTGTCGGACGCGCGCTCCGCCAAGACCGCGACAGCTGTTGACAGCAGCGTCATCACGAGCAGGGTCAAGCCGATCGGCACGGCCAAGGCGGCGGCGAACGTGGGCTGAGAAGTCACGATGTCCGTGATGGCGAAGACGGCGAGCGCGGCGAGCGAACCGAGCACGAGCCCGACGAGGGAGTCGGTCAACAGGCGGCGCCCGAGAGGCGGGCGTCCGGTCTCGCCCCGACCCTCGATCAGGCCCGTCGTCGCGCGAGCGGACAGGTCCTCCACGATGCGAAGAACGACGGGCAGGAAGAGCACGGCTCCGGAGACGCCGAGCAGCCACGGCGGACCTCCGGCGGTGCCGGTCCGCGACAGGGCGCGCACGGCGAAGGCCACAGTGAACGCGATCATCGCCCAGATCACCGCCCATGATCCGGTGCGGCGCAGCCACAGCCACGCGTCTGCGGCGGACTGAGCCGATCCCATGGCCAGCTCGAGATCCTCCGCGTTCTCCTCCTCCATGACGTCGAGCGCGTCATCGACGGTGACGATGCCGAGGATCCGGCCGGACTCGTCCACGACAGGAAGGGCGAGCAGGTCGTACTTGCTCATCATGTCGGCCACCTGCTCCTGGTCGTCGTCCGGACCGACTGTGAACAGGTCTCGCGTCACGATGTCGGAGACGAGTGTCTCGGGGCTCGCGACGATGAGGTCGCGCAGGGAGATCACACCGTCGAGCACGCGCTTGGCGCTCACAACGTAGATGTAGTAGATGTTCTCGAGGTCCCCGGCGTTCGCGCGCAGCTGGTCGATGACCTGCTGGACCGTCATGTCCTCGGTGACCGTGGTCACCTCGGGCGTCATGATGCCGCCGGCGCTCTTCTCGCGGTAGCCGAGGAGCTTGCGGACCTGCCGGGCCTCGCGGACACCCATGAGGTGCAGAAGCGTCTCGGCCTTGTCGTAGGGGAGGTCGCCGATGATGTCGGCGGCATCGTCCGGATCCATGATCTCGAGGATGTCGGAGGCGCGCTCCTCGGTCAGGTCGTCCAAGACGTCGGCCTGGAGCTCGTCTTCGAGCTCCGAGATCGCATCGGCGGCCTGGTCGTTGTCGAGGTGCTCGAAGACTCGGGCGCGCTGCGAGGGGGACAGCTGCTCCAGGACGTCGGCCACATCGGCAGGATGGAGCTCATGGAGGCGCTTGTGTGTGACCGACAGCTGCACGTGGCTCAGGTCGCGGTCGAGCAGGTCCATGTAGTTCCACGCGATGATGCTCTCAGGCAGCGGGCGGCCGAAGAGCTTGGCGGCGGCAGCCGCGGCCGTCTCCAAGGGCGGCCAGAGAGAGCGCAGTACGCCACGCAGGCCGACCTCCGCGCCGAGCAAACGCAGTTGTCCGCGCGATTCGGACAGCTTGAGATCATTGACGCGGACGACCTTCATGCCCTGCGTGTCGACGATCTGCTTGTCCAGCAGGTCGTGGGAGAGCAGGACCTCGTCCGGCTGCAGGTAGGAGAATCGGAGCTCGTCGCGCGGAGCGTTCAGCGTGATGCGGTCCTCGTCGACCCCCTCGACGAACTTCCGCCACGACAGCATGAAGGGCGTCTTGCCGGGTCCGAGGAACGCCAAAGAGGTCACACGCGGGAAGACCTCGCCGGTCGATATGGCGATGTCGCTGATGACACCGATGCGCTCGCCGCCGGCGTCGACCACCGGCTTGCCGAGCATGCGGGTGAGATAGATCATGTCTGCTCCCGTGTCTGCGATCCACCCCTGCCCGGGGCGATCATTGCGGGTCTGTCGGGTGTGGTCCCGACCGACCCTGCACAGGTGAGCAGAGTGTCGGGACCTAGTGACTACTTGGAGGTATCACTACGTCCTCATCTATCCGGTTGCATGATCGACACAACGAAAAGACCCCACCGTCCGCTTTCGGGACGAGGGGGCCGCATGGGGAGCCGCAGGCCGACGAGCCGGCCAACGGTCTCGCGCGCAGGCCTGCCTCAGGCGTCTGCGCGCCATGCTCGCATCCCTCGTCTTGGTTTTAGCACTGCCCGACGTAGTGACCGAGGAGCCGGCCTAGCCACTTTATCCTTCGCCTTAAGCCGGCGAGGGCTGTTCTACCCATTGGCGTCTCTCGACATTTCCGGGCAGTGGCCTGTGTTCGAACAGGAGCCGCACCTAACGGATGGAGCCATATTCGTGGTGTCAACGCCCCGAAGGGCCGTGGCCATTGTAGGTCTGTGCGTACGGGAGGCGCAACCCGCGTGAACGGCGGCCGCCGCGCCGGGGGTGACGAGCGTCAGAGCGAGGCGCCGGCGCGCGCCGCGAGCCAGGCGTCGGCCAGTTCCGCCCAGCCCGAGCCGTGCGTGGCACGGGTGGCGCACACGTTGGCGCGCCCGCGAGCGGCCGCGACCAGCAGCGGGTCGTCGAGGCCGTTGCGGACGCAGACCATCAGTCCGGTCGCCTCGGCCATGTCGACGTCCGTCGCGGAGTCGCCGATGGCGAGGGCCTGCCCGGGCGTCGCGCCGTGCTCGGCCAGGTCCCGGGCGATGGCGCCATGCTTCGAGACGCCCGTGGGGACGAGGTGGATCGCATGGATCTCGTCGCACTTCAGTCCGTGCCGGAGCGGATGGATGATGCCGTTGTCGACGATCGTGACGGGCAGCGGGAGCGTGTCGAGAAGAGCTTGCGCCGCGGCGACGTCCACGCGCCCCCGCAGCATGTGTGTGACCTCGCGGTCGAGGTGCCACGGGTCGTGGTACTCGATGAGTCCCGGGAAGGCGTCCATCAACAGCGCGACGGCGCCGACGCGGACGATCGCCTGATACGGCGTCTCACCGAGCAGTGTGGCGCTCTCGGGCCACGACCCCGTGTCGTAGACGACGCGGGCGCCGCGGTCGTAGCTTCGTACGCAGCCGAGCTCGCCGATGAAGTCGGACCAGCCCAGGAGCCGGGAGCTCTCGCGCAGCTGCCTCGCGTTGCGCCCCGAGGTCATGACGACGCGCAGGCCGGCGGCGTTCAGCCGGGTGATCGCGGTGACGGCGTCGAGGTTCGGCCGCCCCTGCCCGTCCGCGAGGATCGACGCGCCCCGTCCGAGTAGGGTGCCGTCGAGGTCGGTGAAGAGCGTGTGCGCGGCCGCGAGGCGCGCGCCGGCGCCGGGGTGTTCGTCGAGGAAGGGGATCTCGCCAGGCACGGGTCGGGGACCTCCCGGGTGCGGTGTCGTATGCTTGCCCCACAGCGTAGCACCGCGGAAGGGCGACAGTGTCCGAACTCAGGCAGGACCCCCTCACCGGGGTGATGACCGTACTGGAACCGGAGCGAGCCGGTCGGCCCCGTGACTTCGTCCGTACCGCAGAGGAGTTCACCGACCCCGCGGAGTGCCCGTTCTGTCCCGGGCACGAGGACCGCACGCCCCCTGCGCGGCTCGAGCTCAAACTCCCCGGCGGGACGTCGTGGACCATCCGCGTGTTCGAGAACCGGTACCCGGCGCTGACCGCGGGGCCCGACGACGAGTGGCCGCGCGAACTCGACGCCCCGTGGCCGTACCGCGGCACGACCGGCTTCGGCGTACACGAGGTCATCGTCGAGTCGCCCGACCACGACGACTCGCTCGCGGGATACGCCCCCGAGCACGCCGCGCTGCTGGTCGACGCGTGGGCGCTCCGGATCCGGGAGTGGCGTGAGGACGGCCGGTTCGCGTGCGCGCTCGTGTTCCGCAACTTCGGACGGGCCGCCGGCGCGTCGATGTCCCACCCTCACAGCCAGTTGATCGCGCTGCCCCGCGTGCCGGAGGCGCTCGTCCACGAAATCGGCAACTTCTCGCAGGAGGCGACCGAACGCGGACGCTGCCTGCTGTGCGCGGTGATGTCCGCCGACGACTCGGGCGGTCGCATCGTCTTCGACGACGGTGTGACGGTCGTGCACTCCCCGTGGGCCTCGCCGTCGCCCTACTTCATGCGCATCTCGCCGCGGCGGTGTTCGGCTACCCTGGCCGACGCGCGCCCGGAGGAGCGGGCGTCGCTCGGAGCCGCGCTCGTCGCCGCGGCGCGCGCGTTGCGCGGCGCGTTCGGCGAGGTGGCGTTCAACCTGGTCGTGCACGACGCACCCTACTCCGCCCAGCACGCGGGTCTGCCGTTCCACTGGCACGTGGAGGTCATGCCGCGCATGAGCGATCAGGCCGGATTCGAGTGGGGAAGCGGCGTCTACACCAACGTCGTGGACCCCGATGCGGCGGCCTCCGCGCTGCGGGCCGGACTCGCCTTGGGGTAGAATGTCGGCTCGCGCGCGAGCGAACGCCCACGCGAGACAGAGGGCTGGAGAACGATCAGATGATCGAACGTCGCGAGGTCGAGGTCCCCTATCCGCAGTACCTGTGCCCGGTCGACGGCAAGGAGCTGCCGCTCGCGGAGGCGCGCATGAGCGTGACCTGCGCGGAGCATCAGCCCCGCTGCGACGCCCTCGCGTTCACCGTCCGTGAGGCCCGTCCCGCGGACCGCCGCGCGATCGAGCAGATCTGCGACCGCGCGTGGGGCGAGACGGAGATCGACGTCTTCGGGCGGACATTCGACGTCCTGGTGTGCGACAACCTGCTCGCCGTAGCGGGTGACGATCTGCTCGGCCTGATCTCGTGCACGGTCCACGGCGGTGAACTCACCGTCGTCATGTACTCGGTGTATCCGCACTACCAGGGCCGGGGCATCGGCTCGGCCCTTCTGGACGCGGCAGCTGAGATGGCGGCATCGCGCTCGCTCACCTCGATGAAGGCAGCGGTCTCAAACGACGACCTTCCTCTGCTCTACTTCTACCAGCGCCACGAGTTCTCGATCGCGGAGATCGCGACCGGGCTCCTCTCCGACAAGTTGGGCTATGCGGGAGTCGGGTTCGCCGGCATCCCGATCCGTGATGAGATACGCCTTCGCAGGCCGGTGTGCCCGTGAATCCCGTGAAAGGGGACCTCTCAGTGAATCGAACCGTTCGCACCCTGCTCGCTGTGATGCTGTGCGTCGCGCTCGCCATCAGCGTGACGGCCTGCTCGCAGCCGTCGCAGCCCTCCGGATCGACCGGGACCGGCACCACGCCGGTCAAGATCCGCATCGGGACCCTTCCGACCGAAGACAGCCTCCCGTTGTGGGTGGCCGAGCGTGACGGTCTGTTCGCCAAGGCCGGCCTCGACGTCAGCATCACGGTGTTCCAGTCGGCCCAGGAGCGCGACGCAGCGCTGACCGCAGGCGCCATCGACGGCATGATGGGCGACCTGATCGCCGCGGCCAGCCTGCGCGCCGGCGGCATCCCCGTGAAGGTCGTCACCGTCATGCTCGGCGCCAAGGCATCCGAAGGCCGGTTCGGCATCGCGGTCGAGCCCAGCTCGACCGTCACGACGCTCAAGCAGCTCGCGAACGTGCCCGTCGGCACGTCGAGCGCGACCATCCAGGAGTACGTGCTCGACAAGCTGATGGAGGCCGCGGGCGTCCCCGACTCCCAGATCAAGAAGGAAGAGGTCAAGAAGGTACCGGTGCGCTTCGAGCTGCTGATGAGCGGCAAGCTCAAGGCCGCGGCGCTGCCGGAGCCCTTCCTGTCGCTCGCCGAGAAGACGGGCGCCAAGATCGTCGCCGTCGACACCAAGGGCGCGAACATCTCGCAGACCGTGCTGATCTTCGACCAGAAGTTCCTCGACAACGCGACTGACGCCGCCGCCGTCTCCAAGCTGCTGGGCGCGTGGGACACCGCGGTCGGCTCGATCAACGCCGCTCCCGACTCCTACCGCGCGCTCCTGGTCGACAAGGCGCGACTACCGCTGCCGCTGAAGGACGTCTACGCGGTGAACACGTATCCCACCGCTCAGCTTCCCGCACAGCCCGAGGTCCAGGCCGTTCTCGACTGGATGAAGGGCGCCGGCCTGCTGAAGACCCAGGTCACCTACGCCGACCTGATGTGGACCGCGCCCGCCAAGTAGCGGCTGCGACCCCCACTCAAGAAGAACACAAGCGAGATGGCGGACGTCCGCATCGATTCCCTGAGCGTCACCTACCACGGGGTGGATGCGGATGTCCGCGCACTCGCCGGTGTCGACCTGAGCCTGGCCGACGGTGAGGCGGTCGCGCTCATCGGTCCCTCCGGGTGCGGCAAGTCCACGCTGCTCCTGGCGGCGGCCGGGCTGCTCGTCCCCACCGGCGGCGCCGTCGTCGTGGAAGGCGAGAGGATCGCCCATCCCCGGCTGCGCACGGCGCTCATCCTGCAGGACTTCGGTCTCCTCCCGTGGAAGACCGTGCTCGACAACGCGGAGCTTGGCCTGCGGATCCGGCACCACCCCGCCGCGGAGTCCCGCCGCCGCGCCATGGAGGCGCTCACCCGTGTCGGCCTCGAGGAGTTCCTCGGGCTGTTCCCGAGCGAGCTGTCCGGCGGGATGCGGCAGCGGCTCGCGCTCGCCCGGGCGCTCGCGCTCGACGCGGACCTGCTGCTGATGGACGAGCCGCTCTCGGCCCTCGACGCGCTCACCCGCGAAGACCTTCAGGACCTGCTGCTCAGCCTCTGGCGCGACCGCGGCCACACCTCGGTCCTCGTGACCCACTCCATCGAAGAGGCCGTGTACCTCGGGCGTCGTGTGCTGGTCATGTCCCCGCGGCCGGGCAGGATCGCCGCCGTCGTGGACAACCCCGGCATGGGCGATCCGGGCTACCGCGAGACCGAGGCCTTCCACGGAGCGTGCGTCGAGCTCCGCGGCCTGTTGGCCGCCGAGGGTGCGCTGCACCGGGGAGGCGGGGAGTCGTGAGAGGCTGGGCGCGCAAAGCGGCCGGCTACGTCGCCGCCGCCGCGATCATGGTCGTCGCGTGGGAGCTGGCCTCTCTGGTGCTGCACTCGCCGGCCCTGCCGACGCCCGCCGACGGTCTCGGCGAGTTCGTCCGGCAGTTCCCGCTGCTGCTTCCGGCATTCGGCTACAGCGCGCTGCGAGCGGTCTCGTCGATCGTGCTCGGGCTCGTCGTGGGAGCGCCTCTCGGGCTCCTCCTGGGCCGATCCGAGCGCGCGGACCTGGTCTTCGGGCCGCTCGTCTTCCTCAATTACCCCGTGCCCAAGGTCGTGTTCCTGCCGGTGCTGTTGGTGCTGCTGGGGATCGGCAACGCCTCGATCATCGCGCTGATCACGCTGATCGTGTTCTTCCAGATCCTCGTCACCGCCCGCGACGCGTCGCGTTCGATCTCGCGCGCCTCGGTGCTGTCGGTGCGATCTCTGGGCGCCGACCGCTGGCAGGTCTTCGTCAACGTCGTGGTGCCGGGTTCGATGCCGGAGATCTTCACGGCGTTGCGCATCAGTGTGGGGACCGCGGTCGCCGTGCTCTTCTTCTCCGAGTCGATCGCGGGCTCCACCGGCCTGGGTTACTTCGTCTTCGACGCGTGGGGCCGGATCCAGTACGGCGAGATGTTCGCCGGCATCCTCGCGATGGCGCTGCTCGGCGTGCTGCTTTACGAGGCGATCGAGCTCATCGAGGCGCGCGTGTGCCGATGGGCCCGCGCCGGCAGGTAGCGGAGCGCGCACCGCGCCCGAGGTGACAGGAGGCGGACCCGCGAGCGGGTCCGCCTTCTGTTTCCGCAATCAAGAGGAATTAAATGATGAGATCGACGAATGCCCTTCTCGCCGGCGCCGCGCTCGCGCTGGTGGCCGCCAGCGCCCACGCCAACATCGTCCAGAACCCAGGCTTTGAGACGGGCTCCCTGGCCCCATGGGTTTCGAATCTAGCCGCCAACCATTTTTGGGGCATCGGCCCGGTGGACGTCCCTGTCCATTCCGGCAACTTCGA
>JANYKZ010000023.1 GCA_025361505.1 Coriobacteriia bacterium | reverse complement strand
AGGGATTCGCTACGGTATCTAGGGTTTTGGCCAACGATTTGTGGGTCTCACCAATGGTTGCCCGTCACAATCCCCCCTGTTAGACTCCCCTTTGCACGTCACGCGGGCGTGGCGGAATGGCAGACGCGCATGGTTCAGGTCCATGTGGGGGAAACCCCGTGAAGGTTCAACTCCTTTCGCCCGCACCACAGATACCGACCAAGGGCTTCGCCGACACGGTGAGGCCCTTGTTGCGTGCTGCGGTCCGCCGGCTCCGTCCCGTTGGAGAACTCACGCGCGGCGCACAGCCCCTCCACGGGTGTCCGTCACGACGTCTTCTCAGCCGGTCGCGCTGCCCCGGGCCTCGCTGCTCCCCAGAGTGGAGGAGGAGGTCCGATGTCCGCGCGCACGCCTTTGTGCCACGGAGCACACGGGCAACCGCCGTCCAGCGAAGCCGGGCCTCACGCCCGACGGCGTCTTCGGCCGTGGCACCCCGGCCGCGCTCGAGGCCTTCCCGAGCGCGCACGGACTCGCGCCCGGCCGCGTCGCCGGTCAGGCCGTTCTTGCGCTCGGCGAGGTGTGGGAGACTACTCGCGAATCCGCTGCGAGGAGTCCCACCATGTCGACCACGCTCACCGTCGTCATCCCCGCGCTCAACGAGGCCGAGCGCCTTCCGGTGCTGCTCGACGCACTGGGCCGCCAGACTCGGCCCGCCGATCGCGTCGTGGTCGCGGACGCCGGTTCGACCGACGGGACGCGCGAGATCGCTGAGGCGCACGGGGCGACGGTCGTGGAGGGCGGCATGCCGGGCGTGGGGCGCAACGCGGGCGCCCGCGCGAGTACCGGCGACCTGCTGCTGTTCCTGGACGCCGACGACGTGCTCGACGACGACTTCATCGCAGCGGCCGTGGAGGAGTTCGAGGACCGGGGCCTGTCGGTCGCCACCACGCTCATCGAGCCGATCGAGCGCGACCCCGCGTACGTCTTCGCGTGCGAGGTCGTGAATCTGTACATCGACGTCATGCAGTACGTCTCGCCTCACGCCGGCGGCTTCTGCATCATGGTCCGCCGCGACGTGCACGAGGCCATCGGCGGCTTCGACGAGACGTTGGCGCTCGCCGAGGACCACGACTACGTGCAGCGGGCCGCTCGGCAGGGCAAGTTCCGCGTCCTCCACTCGTTCCGTGTGGGGACGTCGATGCGCCGCATCGAGAAGGAGGGCCTGGTCCGCCTCGCCTTCAAGTACCTGTATTGCGAGCTCAACGTGATCAGCGGGCGACCGATCAAGGAAGTTCCGTTCGACTACGACTTCGCGGAGTTCGAGCCGGCCGAGCGCACCGAGGCGCGCATCGCGATCGATGCGCTCCGCGAGCGCATCGGCGGGCTCGCGCAGGGCGCGTTGGCGGCTTCGAACAAGGGCATGGACGCGCTCGTGCGTCTCGGCTCGCGGGAGATCGACGTCCGGGCCTTCGGGCAAACGTTGCGCGGGCTCGACTCCGACGACCTTCGTCGCCTCCGCCGGTATGTCGGCGCCCGCGAACGGCTCGCCCGGCGAACACCGAAGGCGGCGGCAGGGCGGCTGAGGGTCGCGGCGTCCGCCGTGTGGAGGGCGCTCGGCGGCGACGAGGGGCCGCGCCGGAGCTAGGCGTCCGCGACCGCACGCTCTGTGCGAGACTGGTCAGAGCCGGCGACTCACGGGGGCACAGTGCCGAACTACTTCGCGTTCCTCTCCTACGTGATGCTGACGACGTTCACGCCGGGGCCCAACAACATCATGTCGATGTCGAACGCCTGCCGACTCGGCTTCCGTCCCAGCTTGCGGTTCACCGCGGGGGTGTTCGCGGGCTTCTTCGTCGTGATGGCGCTGGCGTGCGCGTTCACCGTCGTCCTGTTCCAGGCGCTCCCGAGCATCAAGCCGGTGATGACGGTCGTCGGGGCCGCCTACATACTCTGGCTCGCGTACAAGACGGCGACCTCCTCGCCGCACGCGGCCGCAGGCGCCGGCGACACGGGAACGTTCGCGGCCGGCGCGCTGCTGCAGTTCGTCAATCCGAAAGGGATCCTCTACGGGATCACCGCGGCAGCAACCTTCCTGGTGCCGTACTACAAGGCCCCCGTCGTCCTCGCGGGGTTCTGCCTGTTCATGGCCGCGGTCAGCTTCGTCGCGACGAGCAGCTGGGCGGCGTTCGGTTCCCTGTTCGAGCGCTTCCTCGCCCGCAACGGGAAGGTCGTGTCGTGGATCATGGCGGCCCTGCTCGTCTACTGCGCCGTCTCGCTCTTCCACTAGCGAACCCGGGCCGCAGCGCGCCCGTCAAAGGGTAGGAAGACATCAGGCCGCCGCCCGGCGGTCGCGGAGACGGGAGAGATCGATGAGACGAGGACTCGGATCCGCCGCGGCGTGCGCCGCCGCGCTGCTGCTTGTCGGTGCCATCGCGACGGGCTGCACCACGGTCGTGAGCCCGCCGGCCGGCTCTCCGTTCTACGGGATCACCGCGACGGGGACCGGCAAGGTCGCGGCGTCGCCCGACGAGGCGGACATGAGCTTCGGCGTGAGCAGGACCTCCTCGAGCGCGAAGGATGCCCTGGCCCAGGGCTCCACGATCGCGGCCAAGATCACCTCCGCGCTCGTGAAGGCCGGGATCGCGGACATCGACATCCAGACTTCGAACCTGAGCGTCTACCCGACGTACGACAACTCGCCCAAGCCCGCGATCACCGGCTACCAGGCGTCACTGACGGTCGAGGCGAAGGTCCGGGACATCGCGACCCTGGGCGACGTCATCAACGCCGCGAACGGCGCGGGGGCCGACAACATCAACGGTCCCACGTTCACCATCTCGGAGGACTCGAAGTACCGTCCCGCGGCGATCGACAAGGCCGTAGCGGACGCGCGCGCGAGCGCCGAGGCGATGGCGAAGGCCGCCGGAAAGAGTGTCGGCGACGTCATCAGCATCAGCGAGACCTCCGTCTCCACACCCGGTCCGCTGTTCGACTCGGCCTCGGCCAGCTCAGGGAAGGCCGCCGTGCCGGTGCCGATCTCGCCGGGACAGCTCGACGTGACGGCCAACGTGACCGTGGTCTTCGCGCTCCAGTAGCCCCCACGGGAACAGGCACCGAGTGCCCCGTGGCTACCGCGGGGGCAGACAGCCTCCCGCGTCTCTCCGCGCGATGGCGCGGCGGTCGCTGCCGAACGGGGACAGAGCGGTACGATGCGGGACGCGACCCGACGAGAGGCTTCGAACCATGGCGATCGACGGCCGTACGTTGATGCAGACGCCCGAGCCCCCGAAGGAACCCGACGCGTACGAGAGCGTCTGGATCCGGCTCATCTCACACGCTCTGATCTGGGTGCCGCTCGCGCTGGTCGTATGGTTCGCCTACGCGACGGGCACGTGGATCGGCGGCGCGGCCGGCGGCTGGTTGTCGGTCGCCAGCGCCGTGGCGACCGGGCTCGGGATCTGGGCCTGGCGCCGGTTCTTCAGGAAGCGCCGCAAGGCGTGATGTGCTCACACCGTTGCTCACGTCCGGGCGCGCGCTGCCGATAACCGTGCAAAGGGCGCCGCTTCAGGGGCGCCCGTGCGACGGTGCAGGAGGACGTGGCGTGAGCTCGACGGTCCTCGACGGGCAGACCCAGATCCGCGGCAAGTGCCTCTACTGGCGCGAGCGGATGGAGGAGTACGACCGCTGGGACCCGGACGTGAAGCCACGGGACAAACGGGTGATCTGCTCGTGCTTCGTCGAGGGGAAGCTGTGGGAGGTCAGGGTAGCGACGCTGCCGGAAGACTGTCCCGACGGCGAGCACTGCCGCTACCACATCCCGATGTACTGAGCCGACCGCACCCGCGCGACCGCGACGCCTCGCGAGCTAGGCCTCGTGGTCCCGGTGCATGATGTCGGTGATCGCCCGCAGCCTGCCGGCCCGCTGGTGCGCTTCGCGGTCGGCCTTCTCGCGCTGTTTGGGATCCAGGAACGCCTCGACGCGGTCCGCGAGGTCTGCGGACTTGATGGGCTTGGTGATGTAGTCGGACAGCCCGCCGTCCATGGCCGCGAGCTGCTGGTCGAAGTCACCGATCGCAGACAGGTGGATGATGGGGATGTCCTTGGTGCGCGCGTCCTTGCGGAGGCGGCGGGCGACCTCGTGACCGTCGATGTCGGGCATAACGACGTCGAGCAGGATGAGATCGGGGCCCAGGTTGTGGGCGGCGATGAGCCCTTCGTAGCCGTTCGGGGCTGAGGTGACGTCGAAACCGCGTCCGGTCAGCGCGTCCGTGACCATCTTGATGACCATCGGCTCGTCGTCGATGACGAGGATTCTCTTCGGCACCGGGGTTCTCCTTCAAACGGCGCTAGTCCTGCTCTTTCATCATTCGACGCGCGCGCGGCTCCTCCTGCTGCATTGGTCCTACTTGGACAAGTCGCCCAGCAGGTGGATCGATCCCGTGTTCCGATCCGCCGCCCACAGCTCGCCGGACCCGTCGACGCCGAACGACGTGATGCCCCACGGGGTGGTCGCCACAAGACGCCGCGTCCAGCCGCTCGCGGAGCGCTTGAGGGTGAAGAGCTTCCCCGTGACGTAGTCGCCGAACACGTACAGCCCCTGTTCGGCCGGATAGGCGCTGCCGTGGTAGACGTAGCCGCCCGTCACGCACTCGCCGTAGGGGTGGGCGTACTCCGATACCGGCCACGTGAACCCGGCCTTCTTCGACTTCGCCTTGTAGAGGTGGTTCCCTTCGTACAGGCTCCATCCGAAGTCGAGTCCACGCTTCGAGCCCGCGCGGACGTAGTCGACCTCCTCGTACTTGTTCTGCCCCACGTCGCCGATCCACAGGTCGCCCGTGGCGGAGTCGAACGAGAAGCGCCAGGGGTTGCGCAGGCCGTAGGCCCAGATCTCGTGCCGTGCCCCGGCGCGCCTGACGAACGGGTTGTCCGCGGGGACCCGGTAGCCCGGGGAGTCCGGGTGCGATTCGACGTCGATGCGCAGGATCTTGCCGAGCAGCACGCGCAGGTTCTGTGCCCGGTTCCCCGGGTCGCCCGCGCCGCCGCCGTCGCCGAAGCCGAGATAGAGGTAGCCGTCCGGACCGAACGCGAGCTGTCCGCCGTTGTGATTGGCGTAGGGCTGCGCGATCGAGAGTACGGGCTGTAGCGTGGCGGGGTCGAACACGTCGGGGTCGCCTGCGCTGACACGGATGCGGAAGACGCGGGAGGTGCCCTTCAGGTCCGTGTAGTAGAGGTACGCGCGCTGCTTGGACGCGAAGTCGACGGGAAAGGCGAGCCCCAGGAGGCCCTGCTCGTTCCCGACGGAGCCGACGCGCGCGCGGATGTCGAGCGCGGGCTTCGGCGCGACCGCGCCGTTCCTGACGATGCGGATGATCCCCACCTGGTCCGTGACGAAGAGACGCCCGCTGCCATCGTCGGGCGCGACGATGTTGGTGATGTGCCCAAGGCCTGAGATCGTGGTGGCGGTGGCCGCGGTCTGGGTCACCGGTGCGGCGGCCGAGGTCGGGCCGGTGGTCGGTACGGGACTCCCGGCGAACCGCGAGCTCGCGTCCGAGTCGCACCCCGCGACCACGGTGGCCGCGCAGGCGAGCATCAGGACCGCGAGCGCCAGGCGATGGTTGCGCATGACCGTTCCCTCAGTCGCGTCGGATGCTGCACACGGTGGGTAGATTCCCCGGATGCCCGCACGGCACGCGCCGCGACCCCGGGAGCCGATGGCGCCTCTATACTCTGCGCATGGATCCCCACGACGCAGCCGATCTCCCTTCCGCGGACGCCCTCGAGGCGTTCCGCGCCACGGTGTGGTCGTACTTCCGCGAGAACGGGCGCGAGATGCCGTGGCGCGGGATCGACGACCCCTACGGCGTGCTCGTCAGCGAGGTCATGTTGCAGCAGACGCAGGTGGCGCGCGTGACGGACCGCTGGACCGAGTGGATGGGCGTCTTTCCGACGATCGACGCCCTGGCGGCCGCGCCGCTCGCCGCCGTGCTCGAGCGTTGGCAGGGGCTCGGCTACAGCCGTCGAGCTGTCGCATTGAAACGGTGCGCGGAGTTGGTCGCGGAGCACTTCGCCGGCGTCCTGCCGGCCGACACCGCGCTGCTCGAGACGTTGCCCGGCATCGGACCGGCCACCGCAGCCGCGGTCGTCAACTACGCCTACGAAGTCCCGGCGCCCTTCATCGAGACCAACGTCCGGGCCGCACTGCTCCACGCCTTCTTCGCCGACGCGGATGACGTGCCCGACCGCGAGTTGCGCCCCATCGTCGACGCGGTGTGGGACGCGGGCGATCCCCGCGAGTGGGGTTACGCGCTGACCGACTACGGCGCACACCTCAAGCGGACGCTTCCGAACCCGTCACGACGGAGCAGGCATCACGTGCGGCAGTCGCCATTCGAGGGCTCGCGGCGGCAGAAGCGTGCGAGACTCCTGCGGGCGGTCCTGGGACGTCCCGGTCTGGATGCGGACGCCTACGCCGGCGAGACCGGCGTGGCGACCTCCGAGGCGCTGGAGCTGCTCGGGGCGCTCGGGGGCGAGGGATTCCTCGTCCGGAACGGCGAGCAGTGGAGCGTGCGGTAGCTAGAGGCCGTCGGAACCGCGCGCGCGCAGCACCGTCTCAGCCTGCTCGGTCAGCGTACGGGCCACGCGGTCGAGCGGCAGGCCCGTGGACCGTGCGATTGCCACGACGTCGTCGTTCTCGGGCCGCACGCGGAGCGACGCCCCGGCTCCCTGGACCTTCACGCGGACGGTCCCGAGCGTCGTGGAGATCGTCTCGACGCGTCGCACGTCGACCTGACGCCAGGTGATCGTCCGGCGCACGCCCAGCGTCCCCGTGTGCAACATCAGGAGGTCGGTCAGCCGGGCGGCGTCCGCGATACGCGCGAGCACGGTCACCTCAGTGCCGACGCGCCCCTTCTTCATGCTGATCGGGTCCGCCCACGCATCGAGCGCCCCCTCGGCGAGCGCTATGTCGAGCGTCGCCGCGAGCAGCTCGGCGGTCACGTGGTCGATGGAGCTCTGCAGCACCGCGATCTCGGTGAGTCCGCCTCCGCCCATCTCGGGTTCGCCGAGGCTGAGCCGCAGGAGGTTCGGGATAGGCAGGTCCCACGTTCCCGCCCCCCAGCCTTCGCTCGAGATCGTCATCGGCGGCATGGCGGAGTATCGGGTCACGAAGGCGCGCAGCAGGGCCGCGCCCGTCGGAGTCGTCATCTCACCCTCGAGCTCGCCGGCGTACACGGGAACGCCGCGCAGCAGCTCGGAGGTGGCGGGCGCCGGGATCGGGAGCATCCCGTGGGAGGTCCGAACCATCCCGTGGCCCAGGCGCACGGGCGTCGCCCACAGTTCGGTGACCCCGAGCTCGGTCATGCCGATGGCGGTGCCGACGATGTCCACGATCGAGTCGACGGCGCCGACCTCGTGGAAGTGCACCGCGTCGACCTCGACATCGTGAGCGGCGGCCTCGGCGATCGCGAGGCGGCCGAACGCGTCCAGGGAACGCTGCTTGACCCCCTCCGAGAGCCGCGACGAGATGATGAGCTCACGGATCGCCCGCCAGTCGCGGGAGCGCTGGCCCTCCTCGACCAAGACATCCACCTTGACGCCCGCCATGCCCGCCTTGCGCGCCTCGGAGACCTCGAGCGTGTACCCGCTCACATCGAGCAGGGAGAGCTCCCGGCGCAGCACGTCGGGATCGAGCCCCGCGCCGACCAGCGCGCCGAGAAACTTGTCGCCCGAGACTCCGGAGAAGCAGTCCAGGAATCCGAACATGGCGGTCAGGCCTCGCCTTCGGCCGGCGCCGAGCTCCCGCTCGCTTCGCGGCTCGCGCTTCGGTCGAGCCCTTCGGTCTCGTCCGGCGTTCGCAAGCTCCGCTCACGGGCCTCGGCGCCGGCCTCTGCGCCGACGGACGCCCGGTTGATCCGGGACGCGAGGGCCGCCGCGCCGTAGCCGTTGTCGATGTTCACGACGCCGATGCCGGGGGCGCACGAGTTGAGCATGGTGAGCAGTGGAGCCACGCCGCCGAAGTGGGCGCCGTAGCCGACGCTCGTCGGCACCGCGACGACCGGCACCTTCACGAGCCCGGCGACGAGCGACGGCAGCGCGCCCTCCATGCCGGCGACCGCGATGATGACGTTCGCGGCGTTCAGGTCGTCGCGCACCGCCAGCAGCCGATGGATGCCCGCGACCCCGACGTCGAAGAGGCGGGTCACACGGTCGCCCATCACCTCGGCGCAGAGAGCGGCTTCCTCGGCCACGCGGTAGTCGGCGGTGCCGGCGCTCGCGACGACTATGTGCCCGATCGAGGGCCGATCGCTGCGGCGGTCGACGAGCAGGATCTGCGCGTCCTCGAAGTAGCGGGCGTCGGGGGCGACCTGTGCGACGGCCTGGTAGTGCGCCGCGGATGCGCGCGTCCCGAGCATCACCGCGCCATGGTCGAGGATGTCTCGAGCGATGGCCTTGACCTGCTGCGGCGTCTTTCCCTGGCAGAAGACGGCCTCGGGGTAGCCCGTTCGCAGCTCGCGGTGGTGATCGACGCGGGCGACCGGCGTTCCCCCGGCGGCGACCTCGGCGTAGGGCAGGTCCGCGAGGCGCTTCTCGGCGTCATCCGGGTCCACCGTCCCGTCTGCGACGGCGTCGAGCAGTTGGCGGAGTGTTGCGGGGTCCATGGGATCCTCCGTCCGGGGCCCGTGCCGGCGCACGAGAAGCGCAGGTCGCGTGCCCGACGCGGCCCTTCGCCGGTGGCGTAGGCCGCACAGGTTCGTCGTATACTCCTTTGAAGTGTAGCGGGGGAGGGTCACTGATGCGGGTCGAGCTGGTCGTAGCCATCGTCGCACTGGTCGTCGCAGTGCTCGCCTTGGCATGGACGTTCGCCCTCGCGCAGCGCCTGCGTCGGCTCACGGCGGCGCGTGGCGAACTGGGGCGCATGGCTGCGGCGGGCGACTTCGCGGGCATCGCGCAGGCGGTCCAGCTCCGTCTCGACCAGCTGGACGCGGCGGATGTGCGGCTGCGCGCCGACGACGAGGCGCTGGCCCGGCTCCTGGGGCGCGCCATACGCCACCTGGGGATCGTGCGCTTCGACGCGCTTCCCGGCGACGTGGGCGAGAACTCGTTCGCCGTCGCGCTCCTCGACGACTCCGCGACGGGCTTCGTGTTGACCTCGATGTATGGGCGCGGCGCCTATCGCCTGTACGCGAAACCCATCGCGGACGGCCTCGCCGAGCTGGTTCTCACCGATGAGGAGGTCCGGGCGTGCGCGCGGGCCTTGCAGGGCACCGGCTTGACGGTCACATCCGAGGGAAGGCGTCGCCATGGCAGAGACGGCTAGGCCCAAGGGGTCTGCCGGGGCCGGCGGCGGATCCACCCTGCCGGACGGATCGTCCCTCGGCCGATGGCCCGCCCTGCGCTTTGCCGACTACCTCTCGGTGAGTGCGCGGGTCGCCGTCGCGGGCTTCCTCGGTGGGATGTACCTGTTCGGCATCCTGAAGCCGCTTCCCAGCGCGGAGCTCGCGCTCGCCGTCGGACTGGGCCTGATGCTTGCCAGCGCCGTGTTCAGCGTCCTCGCGTTCTTCGTATGGGAGCAGCAGCCGCGTCTGGTGCTGCACGAACTGCTCGTGCCCGATCTCGTGGCGTCGGCACTGCTCATCTGGGCGCTCGCCGGCTATCAGGACCCGATCTATCCCTGGATGATCGGACTCGCGATCATCCTCGGATCCGGCACGGACCGGCGCGAGGCGTCGATCTTCGCGGCGGTCGTGGGCCTGACCTACTTCGCCGCCCACGCGTTGGCCCACGGCCTGATGGAGCCCTCCGTCGTCGCGATCGACGTCTTCAAGACGCTCGGCATCTTCGCGACCGGAGTCACGGTCGCCGCCGTCCAGCGCTCGCAGGCGGAGCGCGAGATGCACCTGCGGCGCAGCCAACGCGAGTACCACGACCTCAACGACAACCTCCGACGCCGGCTCACAGAGGTGCGCGCGATCTCGGAGATCACCGAGCTCATCCACTCCACACTGGACTTCGAGCAGGTGGGCCAGCTCGTCCTCGACATCCTGTCCAAGGTCATCGACCTGCCGGGTAGCGCGCTGTTCGTGATCGACAAGGACCGCGACGAGACGGTGTTCAACGCCTCGTTCGGCCTCGCCCCCGGGATCGCCAAGAACGCGCCCTACGCCTATGGTCCCGACGCTCAGATCCACGGCGAGGAGATGTTCGCCTGCACGACCCTGATGGACCGCGGCGGGCTGATGGTCATCTTCTGCGCCTCCGGGGAGCGCCTCGAGCGCCTCGGCAGTGAAGACCGGCTGGTGCTCACGTCGGTGGCCAACGAGCTCGCGGTCGCCGTCGAGAACTCGGAGCTCTACAAGCTGACGCGCCGGCTGGCGGTCACCGACGAGCTCACGGGCCTCTACAACTACCGCTACCTGCTCGAGCGCGCGGAGGACGAGATCGGCCGCGCGAAACGCTTCGGCCGCAGTCTCTCGCTCCTGATGATCGACGCCGACGAGTTCAAGGTCTACAACGACACGAACGGCCACCCCGCCGGTGACGTGGCTCTCGCCGAGTTGGCCGCCGCCATGCGAGGCGCCGTCCGCGACATCGACATCGTGTGCCGCTACGGCGGCGAGGAGTTCGCCATCCTCCTCCCCGAGACCGACGGAGAGGGGGCCTTCGTGGTCGCGGAGAAGGTCCGCGAGGCCGTCGCCGCTCATCCGTTCAAGAACGGCGATGGCGAACGCACCGAGCAGTTGACGGTGTCCATCGGCCTGTCGACCTACCCGGGGACCGCCGACGACCGGGAAGCGCTCCTGCGACGCGCCGACGACGCGCTGTACGTCGTGAAGCGCTCGGGACGGAACCGCGTCAGCGCGTCGCCCCTGGGCGTCGACGAGATGCGCGCGCGCGACCTCGAACTCGAGCGCGAGGCCGAGCGAGCGCACGCCGTCGAGCAGGGAGGACTGTGATGGCGCGCCGAGCGTTCCTCGGGCCGGCGGGGACCTTCACCGAGGAGGCTCTGCTCTCGCTCGGCACCGAAGGGGTCGAACCGGTGCCGTGCGCCACGATAGGCGAGGTGTTCGCCGCCGTCGCCTCCGGAGACTGCGACTCCGGCGTCGTGCCCATAGAGAACTCCGTCGAAGGCTCGGTCAACGAGACGCTCGACGCGCTCGCCTTCGACCACGAACTTCACATCACCGCGGAGATCGTCCGTGACATCCATCACGCCCTCGTCGTCGCACCCGGGGTGCGTCTCGAGGACGTGACCACGATCGTGAGCAAGCCCGAGGCGACCGCACAGTGTCGCTCGTGGCTCGCCGGGCGCCTGCCGGGGCGCCCGGCCATCGCTGCGAACTCGACGGCCGAGGCCGTGCAGCGCGCCGTCGCCGAGCCGGGGCTGGCGGCCATCGGGACGTCGCTCGCGGCCGGGCTCTACGGCGGGACGGTGCTCGAGGAGTCGATCGAGGACCACGCGGGGAATCAGACGCGCTTCGTGGTGATCGGGCGAGGGCTCGGACCCCACACCGGCCGCGACAAGACCTCCCTTGCGCTCTTCATGCAGCGCAACAAGCCCGGCGCCCTCCTGATGATCCTGTCCGAGTTCGCCTACGGACAGATCGACCTCAGCAAGATCCAGAGCCGCCCGACCAAGAAGCAGTTGGGCGAGTACATGTTCTTCGTGGACCTCGAAGGCCACGTCGACGACCCCGCGGTCGCCCTCGCACTCGAGTGCCTGCGCCTCAAGCTTCGCGACGTGAAGGTCCTCGGGTCGTACCCGCGCGCGACCTGACACCTTCCCGCTCCGCCCGCATCCACACCGTGAACCGCCTTTCGGCGTCAACTATGCCCGAATTGGCCGACAGTCTTTATATACGGTATAGAAGTGGCTTATGCTGTGCCGGTACGCACCTGAGGGGTGCTGAATCGTGTCGCCGCCAGCCAAGGAGCCGCTCATGAGTGACGCACCGGTCGTCGACTACCACGAGATGTGGGCCGAACTCGGCCTCGATCTGCCGATGCACGACGCGCTGCTCGAGGCCGTCGGCGGCATGTACGGCGGCACGTTCATGACGCAGAAGAACCGCCCCGAGGGGATGGGCTACCTCGACTTCGTCATGAGCGAGGTCCACGGCCTTCGCATCAAGGAGCTCCACGACTTCCGCAAGTCCGGCGGCAAGGTCGTCGGCACCTACTGCCTCTACGTCCCGGAGGAACTCATCCGCGCCGCGGGGGCCTGGTCCGTCGGCATCTGCGCCGGCGCCGAGTGGGCCTACGACCAGGTCGAGCAGATCCTGCCGCGCAACACCTGCGCGCTGATCAAGTCGATGATGGGCTTCAAGCTCGGCAAGGTGTGCCCGTACCTCGAGGAGTCCGATCTCCTGATCGGGGAGACGACCTGTGACGGCAAGAAGAAGGCGTACGAGGAGCTGGGCAAGCTGCAGAACCTCTACACGATGGAGCTGCCGCAGATGAAGCGGCCCAAGGACGTCGCGTTCTGGCGCAGCGAGCTCGTCGACCTCATCGCGAAGCTCGAAGAGCTGACCGGCACGAAGATCACGGCCGAGTCGCTCGCCGCCTCCATCAAGGAGGTCAACGACAAGCGCCGCGCGCTGCAGCGCGTCAACGCCGCCCGCGCGGCCGACCCCTCGCCGATCTCGGGCCTCGACGCGCTCCTCGCTGTCCAGGTCGCCTTCTACGACGACGTGCCGCGCTTCACCCAGTCGATGAACGCGCTGGCCGACGAACTCGAGAAGCGCGTTGCTGACGGCGTCGGCGTCGCGCCGAAGGGCGCCCCGCGCATCCTTATCACCGGCACCCCCATGGCTCTCCCGAACTGGAAGCTCCACCAGATCGTGGAGAACGCCGGCGGCGTCGTCGTGGGCGAGGAGATGTGCACCGGGTCGCGCTACTACGAGAAGCTCGTGAACGAAGACTCGGCGACGATCGACGACATGCTCGACGATCTGGCCGCCAAGTACCTGGACATCAACTGCGCCTGCTTCACTCCGAACGACGGACGTATCGACGACGTCATCCGCATGGCGAAGGATCTCAAGGTCGACGGCGTGATCGACTACGCGCTGAGCTTCTGCGGGACATACCAGATCGAGTCGGCAGGTGTCGCCAAGCGGGTCACGGACTCGGGCGTCCCCGTGTTGCGCATCGAGACGGACTACTCGGCCGAGGACGTCGGCCAGCTCTCCACGCGCGTCGAGGCCTTCCTCGAGATGGTCAAGTAGACTCACGGACACCGGCCACGGAGCGGAAGGATGACGAGCATGCGCGTACTCGGGCTCGACATCGGCTCTCGCTCGGTCGACGCCGTGTGGCTGTGTGACGGTGAGATCGTGGACGCGGCGGTCGCGGATTCCGGGTTCGACCCGGCGTCCGTGGCCGCCGCGTTCGTCGCTCGTGGTGCCCACGATGCGATCGTCGCAACCGGCTACGGGCGGCATGTCGCGCGGGAGTCCTTCGCCGCGAACGTCGTCACCGAGATCAAGGCGTACGCGATCGGCGCGTCCAAGCTCTTCCCGGACGCGCGCGCGGTCCTCGACATCGGAGGTCAGGACACCAAGGCGATCTCGCTGTCGGCTGCGGGCAAGGTCGCGGACTTCGAGATGAACGACAAGTGCGCCGCCGGTACGGGCAAGTTCCTCGAGGTCATGGCGAAGGCCCTGGGCTTCAGCCTGGAGGAGCTCGGCTCGGCCTCGATGGCAGCGGGCCCGGGGATACAGATCTCCTCCATGTGCACCGTCTTCGCCGAGAGCGAGGTCACCGGTCTGGTCCACCGCGGCGAGGACCGCGGTCGGATCGCGCGTGGCCTGCACGAGTCGATCTCACGCCGCACGCTCGGTGCCCTCCGGCGCGTCGGCGCGGAAGGCCCGCTGGTGTTCGCGGGCGGGGTCGCGCGCAATCCGGCGATGGTCGCTCTGATCACGCAGGGCTATGCAGGGGATGTCCTCGTACCCGTCGAGGCGCAGTTGGTCGGGGCCTACGGGGCGGCGCTGTCCCACACCACAGGAGGGCTTTCCTGAGATGGACGGCGTCGCGGTCGTATCATCCGGGGTGAACTCTCCGGCGACCCGGGAACGAGCCTTGCGCCCCTACACCATCGATCTCCACAACCACATGCCGCTCGCGCGGACCGACTACCGCGGCCCGCTCGAGACGAGCGGTGAGGAAGTCGTCCGGGCCGCCGTGACGGCGGGGATCGACGTCCTGGGGGTCTCCGACCACTTCTCGCTCGACTTCTTCCGCCGGGCGCACGAGGCGGCGGCGGGCCTTCCGCTGCTGGTACTCCCCGGCGTCGAGATGCGTCTTTCGTGGGGCGAGGACGAGGTGCACCTGGTGGCGCTCTTCCCTCCCGCCCATGCTGAGGAGCGGTTCGCCGCCCTCATGTCGGTGCTGGGCGTCGACCGCACGACGCTCGCGGACCCACTGCACCGCGTCGTGGTCGAGTACGACCCCGTGGACGCCGTCCGCGCGATCGAGGGGCTCGGCGGGATGTGTCACGTCGCGCACGTCGACCGATGGTTCGGTCCCTACCGCCTTCTCGAGCGGCCGCTGCTCCGTCGCATCGTCGAGGACGCGCCCGTCGTGGCGCTCGAGTTCCTCGATCTGGAGAACGCCGCGCGCCTCGGCGAGTGGGCGGAGCGGGTCGCCTGCATCAGGAGTTCGGACTCGCACCACTGCGACGAGATCGGACGGCGCAGCAGCGTGGTCGAGGCGGAGGAGCGCTCGTTCGAGGGTATCCGTCGCGCGCTCCTGCTCTCGCACGGGGTCGCGCGCTAGCAGCAGGCGCCGGTCGGTCCCTCGGGGTCGTCCGGCCCGCACGACACCGCTCCGCGCCGGAAGTACGAGGCGATGATCGCCGAAGCGCAGCCCACTCCCGACTTCACGTCTATCGCGCCGAAGGCGCAGTTCAGTGCGCACGCCCCGCACTCCATGCATGCGCCGCGATCGACCATCTTCGCGCGGTTGCCGTCCATCACGAACACGCCGTGCGGACAGACGAGCGCGCACTGCCCGCAGCCCGTGCACTTCTCGACGTCGAATCCCAGCGTGATGACGTCCTCGATGTAGCGAAGCCCGTCGGACATCACAACCACCCTCCCGCGATCCAGAGCCCGACGGCGAGCACCGCGCCGAGTGCCTGCCATGGCAGGACGAGCCGCATCTCCTTCTCCACGCCGTGCAGCGAGGTGAACGTGGACGTGCCGGTGTAGTTCATCGCCGCGAACGACGAGCCGACGACGGCGAGGACGCCCGCCGCGGCGAGCGAGAACGAGGCTCCCGCGCTCCAGAAGGCCAGGTCGATCAACAGGGCTCCGGCCAGGCCGACGACGGCGCCCTTGACCGCGAACATGCGGCACGGTAACCACGGCAGCAGGGCCGGGGTCAGGACTGTGCCTGCAAGGACGGCGGCGACCGCCGCCGCGATGCCGATCGGGGCGCGTTCCAGGGCGCGGGCGATCGAGTACCACCCCGGTCCGATGCCGCCGGCCACGACTGCTCCCGCCGCGATCGCCGTGGCGAGCTTCAGCACACTGACCGCCTCGACGGGAACGAGCACCAGGCGCTCGCGCAGCGGGAAGGTCACGGCGCGCATCTCCGGCGTCGCGCGCAGCCCGGCGTCGAGGAAGGCGGGCAGGTCGGTGGCGCGCACCGGGCCCCACACGACACGGAAGCCGCAGCCGCGGCGCACCTCGTGGGCCGCCACGCCCGTCGCACCCAGCTGAGGCAGCACGAGCACGCCGTGCGAGACCACCTGAGCGAGCCCCGAGCTCTTCACGCGGGAGACGAGCTCGGCGGTCCCGAAGGTCCCCTTGCCCGCGGCGCACCACACGTTGATGCCGCGTGTGTCGAGCACGAGGATCCATGCGTCGCGTCCGGTGAGGGTGCGGCGCAGCGCGTCGAACGTCAGCTTGTAGTTGGCCGTGACGAGGACGGGGGAGAGATCCGTTGGCGTCCCCACCGCGTAGAGCCCGGGGTCGATGGTGTAGGTGTAGCGGCCGATTCCCCAGCGGACCTTGTAGCCCCCGCGGCGGTCACGCCACGTGAGCTCCGCGAGCACGACAGGCACGGGACCCGCGATCGTATCGATCGAGCCGGTGACGAAGGGCTGATCGAGACTCGGGCGCGTGACCTTGCTTCCCGGCAAGGTGCGCGGACCTCAACAGGGCGCTTCGGGAGCGGGCACGGGCGGCTCAGGGGCGATCGTGGTGTCGGACACGGCTTCTCCCGACGGCTCGGTGATGTGGCGACGGAAGTGTAGCAAACTAGTTCGATGTTTGTCGAACTAGTTGTTCGGTGCTCCTACCGGACCCGGAGGTGCTCCGTCCGTGTGGGCCAGTAGATGCCGCCGCCCGGCGTGAGCTTCGCGGTCATGTACTTGATGCGAGCGATCCGGTTGAGCGCCTCGGGCATGATGTCGCACCCCTCGAGGTGTCCGAGTGAGCCCGCGGCGCAGGAGCGCTCGTCGAAGGCCGCCACCTCGTCCGCGAACGTGGCCGCTCCCACCATCGCTATCGGGACGGCGTCCCCCGAGTGCACGAGCACGGTCCCGGAAGGCGTGCCGTGGTCACCGGTCACGATCACGAGGTTCTCGGGGCACACCAGGCCCTCGTCCCACAGGGAGGGGATGGCCGCGTCGAGCGCCTCGATGACATCGCGCTTGATGAGCGGGTCCTTCGTATGGCCGGCGACGTCCGGGGCCTTGGTGTGCACGTGCACGAACTCGCAGCCGTCCGAGACCGCTCGAGCCGCGAGAGCGACGCGCGCGCGGAGGTCGTTCGTCGTGTCGGCGAGGTAGTCGCAGCCGTACCAGCGCATGCCGAGCACCTCAGCGATGCCCTTGTAGGTCACGCCGCTCGAGACGCTCGCGCCGACCAGTCCGTTCTGGTCCTCGAACGGGCGCATCGGCGTGTAGCGGGCCGACCACTTCACGAGAAGGAAGTTAGCGGGCTGCTCGCCCCGACCGCGCCGTGCGACGTTGACGGGGTGAGCATCGAGCTTCGCGTAGACGTGGGCGAGCCAGGCCTCCAGCGCCGCGGCGGTGTGGCGCGCGCCGAACGGGTCACGTGCGCCCTCGAGCGGTTCGGGGCGGATGACCCGGTCACCGGGGACGTACGGGTCGGAATCGGTCACATCCTCCGAGGGCTCGATCCCCGCGGAGCCGCGGACGTAGACGATGCCCTGGTGGTCCGAGTTGTAGACGAACTCGATGGTGACGCCGTCCCACTCGAAGGGCGTGATGGCGGCGGTCAGCTCCCGGCAGGAGGCGTCGTCGATCGGGGTGCGCCGGGTGATCGCCCGCAGCGAGCCGTCGCCCATCCGCTCGACCGTCGCGAACAGCCCTCTGAACACGACCTCATCGGCTGAGAGCGGGAGTCCCTCGCCGGCCGCCTCGAACACGGCGCGACCCGGATACAGCTCACGCGGGTAGCCGAAGAGCACGAAGTGGGCGAGTTCGCTGCCCGGGGCCATCCCGCGGCCGAGCGAGTGGAGCAGCCCCGTCTGGCCCGCGGCCGCAAAGCGGTCGAGGTTGGGCGTGCGCGCGGCCTGCAGCGGCGTCAGCCCGCCGAGGGCCGGCCACGGCCGGTCCGCGATGCCGTCGAGGATGAGGAGGATGACCGCCATGCGCACAACGGTACTCCAACGGAGGCCGCCGGCGAGGGAGCGGGGAGGCATGGGCCCCTGGACGCACGAAGGCGCGGACAGCCGGGGGGATGCTCCGCGCCAGCGCGCCCATCCGCGATGCCCTTCCGCGAACGGTGGAAAGCCCATGCTCATTGGAACTACCCGCACTCATCGCAGCGCATAACGGGGCAGGCGGTATGGTTCCGACGGATGACTCTATCGTCCGGACATACGGCAGATTGTGCCGTGCGGACGGCGCAGGACTGTTGACGAAGGATCCCGGAGACGACCGGTCAGGCGGCGTCAGGACCTTCGAGGACCGCGCGGGCGAGCTCCTCGTAGTCGGGCTCAGCGGTCTCGCGCCAGGCGTCGACCACGATGTTGCCGACCGGCTCGAGGAAGCCGTGCACGTAGCGCGCGTAGGCCAGCTCGTCGAACGCGACCTCGCCGTCCAATCCCGCGTAGTTGGCGGAGTGTACGCAGCACAACTGTCGGGCGCCCGTCTCCCATCCCGGGCCGACCAGCTCGGCGATCTCCTCGTTGTCGCGCAGCCGGCGGATCGGCTCGAGCAGCTCGACGCCGGCGCGTGCGAGGACACGGGCACAGGCGTCGATGCCGAGGGGTGTCTGCGACAGTTTCAGCCGCCCCCCGTGGCTGTCGCGCTCTCCGGCCACGATGGGCACTGCTCCGAGCGCGAGCGCGAGCGGCAGGCGCGCCAGGTGCATGTACAGGTGGCAGGCCAGGCACGGTGACGTGATCCGGAAGCGACCGGCGATGACCGTGGCGAAGCGGCCGTTGAGCGCGGCCCAGAGCCCCGGCGAGCCCAGCCGCACCGTGGGTAGCACCTCGGCGCTGCCCCCGAGCAGCCGCGCGAGATGGGCGGCAGCCTTGTCGGGCGCCCCCTCGTCGCCGTATTCGGTGCCGGTCGCGACGGAGGTGGGCAGCAGTGTGGTGAAGCCGCGTTCGCGCACCGCCGCGACCGCAGCGGCCACGCTGTCGCGACCGGCGATCTCGACGATGACCAGGCCGGGGCGTCCGCGCAGCGAGGCGGCGTCCGTTCCGAGCGCCATGATGGCCCGCTCGGGGTATTCGACGGCTGTGTACATGCGACCAGTGTAGCGCCGGAGCCGCCGAAGGCCTCCGCCGCCTCCGCCGAGGCGGATGTGGGAACATGGAACACGAGGGACCGGAGCGAGGAGGACGACATGTTCAAGGAGTTCAAGGAGTTCGCGATCAAGGGCGACGCCATCGACCTGGCGGTCGGCGTCGTCATCGGCGCGGCGTTCGGCGCGATCGTGAAGTCGTTGGTGGACGACATGATCATGCCGCTGGTGTCGCTTCTGACCGGCCGCGTGGACTTCGTGAACATGTTCGCCGTACTCAGCGACGGGAAGACCCCCGGCCCGTATCCGACCCTTGCGGCCGCGAAGCTGGCCGGGGCGGCGACGCTGAACTACGGGCAGTTCATCAACGCGATCGTGACCTTCGTGCTCATCGCTTTCTCGGTGTTCGTCATGGTGCGGGCCATCAACCGTCTGCGCCGCAAGCCGCCCGAGCCCACGCCGACGACGCACCCCTGCCCCTACTGTCTGACCGACGTGCCGAATGCGGCCATCAAGTGCTCCGCATGCGGGTCCGAGATCCCGGCGGTGGGCTAGGACCCGAAGGTGCAACGCTATACTCGCCCCACGCACGTGACGCCCGTCCGGTAGGGAGCTCCCCATGCTCGATGCACGCTACGTTCGCGACAACGCCGAAGCCGTCCGTGCGGCCATGCGCGACCGCGGATCGGCGTGGTCCGTGGACGCATTCCTCGAGATGGACGAGGAGCGCCGCCGCCTGATCGCCAAGACCGAGGTCCGCCAGGCGCGCCGCAACGAGCTGTCCAAGGCGATCGGCGAGCTGATGAAGGCGGGCAAGTCTCCCGAGGCCGCCGCGATGAAGGACGAGGTCCGTCTGGTCAACGACGAGATCGCCGCGGAGGCCGCGCTCCTTGAGCAGGTGGACGCGGACGTGCGCGACCTCCTCATGACCGCTCCGAACATCCCGCACCCCTCCGTCCCCCGGGGAGCGGACGAGAACGACAACGTCGAGGTCCGCCGCTGGGGCATGCCCCGGACGTTCGACTTCGAACCGCAGGCCCACTGGGACCTCGGCCCCTCGCTCGGGATCATCGATTTCGAGCGTGCGGTGAAACTCGCGAAGTCGCGGTTCGTGCTGATGGCCGGGCTCGGAGCGCGTCTCGAACGCTCGGTCATCAACCTCTTCCTCGATTCCCACACGGCACGAGGCTACAAGGAATGGTGGCCCCCGATCCTTGCCAACGCCGAGACGCTGACGGGGACCGGTCAGCTGCCGAAGTTCGAGGACGACCTGTTCAAGACGCAGGGCGAGGGCCTGTACCTGATCCCGACCGCCGAGGTCGTTCTCACCAACATCCACCGCGACGAGGTGCTCGAGGCCTCCGACCTTCCGCTGCACTACACCGCCTACACGCCCTGCTTCCGCGAGGAAGCCGGCGCGGCCGGTCGCGACACACGCGGCATGATCCGCGTACACCAGTTCGACAAGGTCGAGTTGGTGAAGTTCGCGACGCCCGAGACCTCCATGGACGAGCTGGAGGGGATGCTCGTCGACGCGTCCTACATGCTGGAGCTGCTGGGGCTGCCATACCGCGTGATCACGTTGTGCACGGGGGACATGGGGTTCGGTGCGGCGAAGACCTACGACATCGAGGTCTGGATGCCGTCGTATGACGGCTACAAGGAGATCTCGTCGTGCAGCAACTGCTGGGACTTCCAGGCGCGTCGCGCGTCGATCAAGTACCGGGACCCCGGATCGTTCAAGGGCTCCCGTTTCGTCCACACCCTCAACGGCAGCGGTCTCGCCGTCGGTCGCTGCGTGGCGGCGATCATAGAGAACTGCCAGAACGCCGATGGTAGTATCACCGTGCCGGAGGCGCTGCGCCCCTACATGGGCTGCGAGGTCATCGGCGCCTAGTTCGGACGCCGATGACAGGGAGCAGCCGTGGGTCGCGTTCTCGCCGTGCTGCTCGCGGTCGTCCTCGCGGTCGGCGTGACCGCCTGCGCCGCGCCGGGCCGGCCTGCTTCAGGGTCCTCCCTCGACCCCTACGCTGCGATCCCCCTCGACGGACAGCACGAGAAGGACGCGTTCGCCGCCGTCCCGTCCGCGATGGCGAGCGTGCACGAGGCGGTCAGCGGCGCGGGGTGGCAGACGCCCGACCTCACCGGCGCCACGCCGGCGCTGTTCAGCTACACGCTGGAGGCGGTGGCCGGCGACAGGGTCGCGCGGTTCGAGGTGCGCGCGGACGGGTCGGCGCACGAGCTCGACCGTTACCCCGCGCTCCCGGACCCCTCCGACCTGTACTGGCAACTCGCCGCGGCCGGAGAGGGCACCGATCTCCCCGTTCCGGAGGGCGAGCGGGAGATCGCCGCCGCGGCTGCGGTGCGGTCCATCGTCGGAAAAGCCGTGCCAAGCGGTACGGTTCAGGTCAGGATGTACGGGTACACGTTCTGCTTCGTGAAGGACTCCCGCCCGGTCCCGGCCGTGGGACCGGCCACGGGCCAGCCCTTCTTCATCACCATCGACTCGCACGGCAACGCCGCGTCCTGGTCGAAGTCGTAGCGTCCGGATCAGTCGCGCGAAAGGACCTTCAATGAAGCGCATCCTCGGCCTGGCACTCGTCGCGTCGCTCGCCCTCACGGTGACGGGCTGCGCCCCCGCGAAGACGACGTCGTCCGGCGGCGAGACGACCTCCACCTCGGCCCCCACGACTTCGACGGCCCCGGGTGTCCCGGTCCGCCAGGAGTGGAAGGCCATGCCGATGGGCGTCCAGGAGAAGGCGCGCTTGGCGACGATCGGGCGCGCGATCGCGCTGTACACGTCGACGGAGACCAAGGCCGGTCGGACGCCGGCCGATCTCGCGGGCAAGACGCCCCGCTTCGTCGGCTACCAGGTCGAGATCTGGACCCAGCACTCCCCCGTGAGCTACGACCTGGGCTACCTGGACGTGGTCGGCGGGAGGATCGATTCGATGGGGGACATGGCCGTCCCGCTGCGGGCGGAGATGCTCGCGCTGCGCAAGGACCAGCCGTCCGTGCGTCTCTCGAACGTGGTCCCCCTGAGCGCGGGAGAGAAGGACGCCGTCGCCAAGGCCGTGGCCTGGGCGACCGGCGCGTTCCCGGGATCGACGTGGAACGCCGAGATCGCCGGATACGACTTCTACTACGCCCTGTCGGGCGGGAAGTACGTCCTCTTCACGGCCGCCGCCGCCAACGACGGCTACCGGGCACTCGTGGGACCGTTGCACGCTCCCGCCCCGAAGAAGTAGCGCTGCCGGGCTCGACCGGCGCGGTCTAGCGGCCGAGGAAGCGCTCGGCGTTGCCGCTGAGGATGGCGCGCAGCTCGGCGGGCTTGAACGGAAGCGACTTGAGGTGCGCGATCTCGGACGCCGCGTCGGTCCACGGCCCGTCGCTGCCGAACATGACGCGTTCGACGCCGTGCGCGCGGACCAGCTCGACGAACTCCTCGTCGGGAAGGTGCCCGAGGGTATAGGCCGTGTCCAGCCATACTTCGCGGCCCGCGATGCGTCCCGGGACCGCGTTCCACTGCCGGAACCCGCCCATGTGTGCGAGGACCGCGTGCAGCTCGGGCCAGACGTCGAGGACCTCGGCGAACGCCTTGGGCGTGCCTCGCACGCTGGTGAAGGCCACATCGCCTCCCGAGTGGAAGTACAGCGTCATGCCGTTGCGGATGGCCGCCTCGTAGATCGGCTCCATCCGCGGTTCAGGAGGCTCGAAGCGCTGGTACTCGGGGTGCATCTTGAAGCCGGTCAGCCCGTGCTTGCGCATCCGGGCGATCTCCTTGCCGGGGTCCGGGAAGTCCGGGTGCATGGCTCCGAAGGGGACGATGCGGTCGTGCCCGACCAGCGTCGCGGCCCAGTCGTTGATGGTCTTGACCTGTGAAGGTTTGGTCGCGACCGGCAGCGTGACGCTGGTGTCGACCCCGGCGCGGTCCATCGCGGCCACGAGCCCCGCGAGACTCCCGTCGTAGTGGGCGCCGATGTGCCCCTGTGCTCCGACCGCCGAGATGGCCGCGGGAGCGAGCTTGTCGATCCAGATATGTGTGTGAACGTCGATGATCCGCATGGGGCAAGGATACCGCACGCGCGCGGTGCCACCGCACTCCGCCGGGGCGGGTACATACATCTCGTGACACCCACGCCTCGACGGAAGCGGTCCCGCGATGCCCGAACCGACACGTGACACGCCCACCATCCTCGTCATCTTCGGGGCCACGGGCGACCTGATGGAACGCAAGATCGTCCCGGCCCTCTACCATCTCAGGGAGAAGGGCCGTCTGCCGGACCGCTTCCGCGTGGTCGGGTTCGCGCGCCGGGACATCCCGGACGTGGACTTCCGGACCAGCGTCTGCGACACGGTCCGGCGCCACCACGGGGGCGAGCTCGACGAGGCCGACCTTCACGCGTTCGCGGCGGACTTCACCTATCACCGCGGGCACTTCGACGAGGTCGAGGCGTACGGCCGGCTCGCCGACGTCCTCAACGCCGTCGACGACGCCTGGAACGTCTGCGCCAACAAGCTCTTCTACCTGGCGGTCCCGCCGGACAACTACCGCACCATCTTCGAGCGCCTGGCCGCCAGCGGGCTCACCTCGGCATGCGGCGGCCCGGGCCCGGGTGGCTGGACACGCGTGATCGTGGAGAAGCCGTTCGGGCACGACTGCCGCACGGCACGCGAGCTGGACGAACTGCTCGGCACGCTCTTCGAGGAGCAGCAGATCTATCGCATCGACCACTACCTCGCCAAAGAGATGCTGCAAGGCATGATGTCGTTCCGATTCTCGAACAACCTGTTCGAGCCCTCATGGACCAACCGTGCGATCGACCGCATCGAGATCGACCTTCTGGAGACGCTCGGTGCGGAGTCGCGCGGCGCGTTCTACGACCGGGTCGGGGCCCTGCGTGACGTCGGGCAGAACCACCTGCTGCAGATGCTCGCGCTCATCACGATGGCGCAGCCGGCGAGCATGGACGCGGACGCGATCCGTGCCGCGCGCGTCGAGGCGCTCCGCGCCCTGAGGCCTATGACGATCGAACAGATCGCGCGATCGACCTACCGCGCGCAGTACGACGGGTACCGCGACATCCCGGGCGTCGCCGCCGATTCGGCGACGGAGACGTTCTTCAAGGTCGTCACGCAGCTCGACTCGGCCACCTGGCGGGGAGTCCCCGTGATCATGCGCGGCGGGAAGCGCCTCGGACACGTGCGCAAGGAGATGGTCGTCTCCTTCAAGAGCCCTGCGCCGTCGATGTGCGGCGACTCCGGAGATGTCTGCAATCGCGTGACCTTCCAGCTCGAGCCGGCCGACTCCATCACCATCGGATTCTGGGCCAAGAAGCCCGGTTTCGACACGCGACTCGAGGAGCGCGACTTCAACTTCTTCCTCTACGAGAAGGAGGAGAAGGCGCAGTACGTCGAGGAGTACTCCCGACTGCTTGCCGACGCGATCTCCGGCGATCAGACCCTGTTCGTCTCCACCCGAGAGGTCAGGGCCATGTGGGAGTTCATCGACCCGATCATCGAGGCATGGGAGTCCGACGTCGTCCCGCTGGAGCGCTATGCGCCTGACACCGACGAGGTCCTCGTCGCATCGGCGGGCGTCGGCGCCGCGACACCGGTGCGCGACGCGCTGAGGCGGGAGATCGGCGTCGTCGGCCTGGGAAAGATGGGGGCGGGTCTCGCGCGCAATCTGTGCGACCACGGGTGGAGAACCGTCGGGTTCAACCGGACCGCGAGCGTCGCGACGCACATGGCCGCCGACGGCGTCACGCCCGCCTACACCCTCGCGGAGCTGGTGGCGGACCTCGCCGCACCGCGCGTCGTATGGCTCATGGTCCCGGCAGGCGCGGCCGTCGATGCGATGCTCTTCGGCGAGGGAGGTCTGGCGTCGCTGCTCGAGCCCGGCGACACGGTAATCGAGGGCGGGAACTCGCGCTGGACGGACGACTTGCCACGCGCCGAGCGGCTCGAGCGGCTCGGCATCCGCTACGTCGACGTCGGCGTGTCGGGCGGCCCGGCCGGGGCGCGCGAAGGCGCGTGCCTGCTCATAGGCGGCGACCGGGAGGACTTCGATCGGCTGCGGCCGCTGTGGGCCGACCTGTCCGTGCACGACGGCTTCCGGCACTTCCCGGGCATCGGCGCGGGACACTTCGTGAAGATGGTCCACAACGGGATCGAGTACGGCATGATGCAGGCCATCGCCGAGGGCTTCACCATCCTCAAGGAGAGCGACTACGACCTCGACCTCACCGAGGCGGCGGCGGTCTACAACCACGGCAGCGTCGTCGAATCGCGTCTGGTGGGTTGGCTCGAGAACGCCTTCCGGCTTCACGGCGAGGGCCTCGGCGGCGTCAGCGGGAGCGTCGCGCACACGGGCGAGGGGGAGTGGACGGTCGACGCCGCCCGGGAACTCGGCATCCGTGCGAGGGTCATCGAGGACGCCCTGCGCTTCCGGGTCGAGTCGGAGCACGACCCCGACTGGACCGGCCGGGTGCTCTCCGCGCTGCGCGAGCAGTTCGGGCGTCACGCCGTCGAAGAGTAGGCCAGCGGGCCATCGGACCCAATGAGTACCCGCTAATCCGCATTGTTAGACAGCATGAACCGAGGGTATCTCCCCGCCGTACGTCGCAGCACCGGGCACACGAAAGGGAGAGGCACCTATGATCACGCGTCGCGGTTTCCTCCAAGCAGGTGCGGCCATCGCGGCCGGTACGGTACTGCCGCTCGAGCAGGCCGAGAAGGCCTTCGGCGTCCCGGCGGCACCGGCGCTCACGCCCTTCCTGGACCCGCTGCCGATACCGCCGGTGAAGACGCCGGACAGCGGCACGGCCTATTCGCTGAGTGTGCAGGCCACGACCCACAGCTACCACCACGATCTGCCCGCGACCACGGTATGGGGCTACGACGGCATCTACCCGGGACCGACGTTCGTGGCGATGCGGGGCACGCCGATCACCGTCAACGTCACCAACAACGTCACGGCGGGGCACCATCCGTTCCACGCCTCGTTCGACCCGACGATCCCGGGCAACGTGGACGACGGGCGCATCGCGGTGCACCTTCACGGCGGAGAGACCGAGCCCGCGAGCGACGGCAACCCGATGGACTACTTCGGGCCCGGCGACTCCAAGCTCTACCACTACGGCAACAGCCAGCACGGGACGACGGTCTGGTACCACGACCACGCGTTCGGCAACACGCGACTCAACGTGATGGCGGGCCTCGCCGGGTTCTACCTCCTCATCGACCCGGTCGAGGAGGCCGCCATCGCGGCCGCGAACCCGGGCAAGGGCCTGCCGGCAGCCGGATCGCCCTACCTGATCGGGCTCGCGCTGCAGGACCGGGACTTCTTCGCCAACGGCGCGGTCGACTACCCGACGGTGCCGGACCCGGGCAGCGGCCACATGGCGTGGGTTCCCGAGTACTTCGCGAACACCGCCTGCGTCAACGGCAAGGCGATGCCCTACCTCGAGGTCGAGCCGCGGCGCTACCGCTTCAAGGTGCTCAACGGCGCGCAGGCGCGCTTCTTCAACCTCAAGCTCAGCAACGGCGCGAAGTTCACGGTGCTCGGCAGCGACGGCGGGTACCTTGGCGCACCCGTGCAGCTCTCCGAGCTGCTCATCGCCCCCGGCGAGCGCTACGACGTCGTCGTCGACTTCACCGGTGTTGAGGATGGCACCCACATCGTGATGACCAACGACGCCGCGGGGCCCTTCCCGTCAGGCACTCTGTTCACGGACAGCCGCACCGCCACGGTGATGAACGTCATGCAGTTCCGGGTGTCGCTGCCGCTGGACACCGGCGTCCCGAACCTGCCGCTCCCCACCACGCTGACCCCGATCGCGGCGGCCGTCGCCCCGACGGGGACGCCCGTCCGCTCGCTGTTCCTCAACGAAGTCGCCGTCGATGGCGGGCCGTACGCCGACACGGTGGAGCGCGTGATGCTCTGCAACCGCGGCAGCCTCTACCCGGCGACCGAGATGCCGCAGGTGGGAGCGACCGAGATCTGGGAGATCGCCAACACCACGATGGACACGCATCCGATCCACCTGCACCTCGTGCAGTTCCGGCTGCTCGGTCGGCAGGCGTTCAACGAGGATCCCTACCACGAGCGCGCGCTCGCGGAGCCCTACTTCCCGCCGGTGAGGCCGTTCCTGACGAGTGGGGCGACGATGATGGGTCGCAGACCGCGCCCGCAGGAAGCGGCGTGGAAGGACACCGTGCTCATGCATCCTGGTGAGGTCACCCGGATCCTGGTCAAGTTCGCGCCCCAGGACGCGGTGGCGGTTCCCGGGACCAACAGCTTCGCCTTCAACCCGACGGTGATGCCGGGCTACGTGTGGCACTGCCACATCCTCGAGCACGAGGAGAACGACATGATGCGGCCGCTGATGCCGCAGATGGCGTACGCGGGCGTGTCGACGACGACGACGGCTCACGCGACCGTCAGCTCGATCAGCCGACGCCACGACTTCACGCTCTACGGATCGATCACGCCGGGCGAGTTGGGCGACGCCGTGATCACGGAGATGCGCCTCCCGGGGCAGACCGCGTGGCGGTCCCTGTCGACCCGCACCGTCGGTTCCGTGACCGCTGCGGGTGGCGGCCGTTGGGCGCTCAAGGTCACGCCGATGCTTCGAGGCACGTACTCCTTCCGCGCGCGCTTCGTCGCGACGGCCGACCGCAAGGCCAGCACGTCGAGCGTCGTGAAGGTACGGGTGAAATAGGGCACGTCGGGGACCCGCGCGGAACGAGGCTTCCGCTTCGGCCGAGCCGAAGAACCGTCTCGGCCAGCGGTCGCAATCGTTTCGCGCGGGTCCGCGCGCCGTGCTGTTACATGGGCTTCATACGTCCGGAGATGCGGGCGGCCATCAACTTGAATCCGCCCAACATCCCGCGCATCCCGCTACTCACCCGGTGGACCGTCCCCGTCTCGCTTCCCGGTTTGATGGCAGCGACTTCGGCGAGCTTCGGCCCGACATCGGCAAGCGGAGTCCCGATCGCGTCCAGGACGATCCTGATGTTGCTCGCGAGGTCGGCGAGGTCGGGGCTGACCTGCATCCCGGCACCGTAGAAGTCGGTGTCGACCATCCCCGGCATGAACACGAGGACGGAGATCGGGTCGGACGTGTGCTCCGCGGCGAGGCTCTTGGTGAAGACCATGACGCCTGCCTTGGTGGCGGCGTAGGCGGCGGTGTACGAGGCGGTGTCGCCCCGGCCCCCGCGGCCCGACACGTTCACGAGCAGGCCGCCCCCGCGCTTCAAGAAGTAGGGGACGACGAGTCGCGACGCGAGCATCGTGCCGACCAGGTTGATGTCGACGATGCTGCGGATCTCCTCCGGGGTGGTCTCCTCGTGACGCCGCATGCCGAGCGAGATGCCGGCGTTGTTGACCCAGACGTCCACGCCTCCATGCGTCGCGAGTGCGTGGGCGAGCAACGCCTCCAGGTCGGCCTCGCGTGACACGTCGCAGGCGACTCCCGACGCCTTCGCGCCGGTCGCCTTCAGCGCGGCCACGGTCTCGTCGACGGCTGACGGCGTACGCGACGAGACCACGACCGTGGCTCCTTCGGCAGCACAGGCCTCCGCCATGCAGCGCCCGATGCCGCGTGTCGAGCCGGTGATGACGATTACCTTGCCCTCGAGTGAGTCGTTCACTGATCCCCGTCTCGTCGCGTTCGGTCGTGACCTCAGTATGCGCGTCCGCGCTGACGCGGGTACACGCGGCGGCAACGACACGGAAGGCCCCGCGGGCATGCGGGGCCTTCGAGAGACTCGCGTGAGTTCATGCCGCGTCGGGCTAGTACGCCTTGGTCAGCGGGACGCCCGCGAGCGCGGCGGTGAGGGTCTGGCGGATCGCGTCGGTCCGGTAGTCGCAGCTCTTGGCAAGCCACGCAGCGATCTTCTGAACGTCGCTCGGCGTGGTGTCCATCCACACACCTCCGTCGACATCCACCCAGTAGCGGTACAGGTAGCTGTTGTCGAACACGGAGGTCATGAGAAGCCAGCCGTCGACCGTCTTGGGCCGCAACCCGGTGTGGCCGATCTCGCGCTTCTCGGTCGGCAGGCCGATGGACCGTGCGGCGGCTGGGAACTCCATCAGTCCCTGGATCGTGAAGTCCATGAGCTCCGCGTGCTCGGCCTGCTTCTGGTGCTCCCTTAGGCGCCTCTCGGCGTCGTTGGATTCCTTCTCCTGCTTGACACGCTGGACCTCGGCATCATCGAACCAGCCCACGGTTTCCCCCTCCGGTGGCATCCCCTTGGCGCACATCATATGTCGACGCTCGGACAATTGCCCAGACTTCTGCGTGGGGGCGACGAGCCGATGGTGCCGTCGCACGCTGAACACCGCCCTCCACCTCACATGCAGGGTACATACTGGACGCGCGAACGCGCCGTACTGCAGCGCGCGACGCGCGCACCGGGCGGCCAGGGGAGACCGAGCGATGACGAGACGAGCCACGACCGAGCCCGTAGCAGCGAGGGCGGTCGTCTCCGTGCCCGAGCAGCAGGCGCCCGCCGCTGTGCCCGCGGACCACCCCCCGCTTATGATCGTGGGGATCGGCGCCTCGGCCGGAGGCCTGGAGGCACTGGAGCGCTTCTTCTCGAACGTGCCCGAGGGCAGCGGCATGGGGGTTCGTGATCGTCCAGCATCTCGACCCCACCCACAAGGGCCTGCTGGTGGAACTGCTCCAGCACTCGACGTCGATGCCCGTCGCCGAGGCGAAGGAGCGCGCTCGGGTCAAGGCCGGTCACGTCTACGTGATCCCTCCGAACAAGGACCTGTCGATCTCGCACGGAGTGCTGCATCTGCACGTGCCCGAGCGTCCCCGCGGACTGCGCCTGCCGATAGACTTCTTCTTCCGCTCGCTCGCCGAGGACCAGGGCGAGAACGCCGTCGGCGTGGTCCTGTCGGGGATGGGCTCGGACGGGACCGCTGGCCTGGCCGCGATACGAGACCATGAGGGAGGAACCTTCGCGCAGGACCCGGCCTCGGCCGGCTTCGCGAGCATGCCCGAGAGCGCCATCGGCGCGGGCGTGGCCGACGTGGTCGCGTCCGTCGAGAGCTTGCCGGACCGTATCGCGCTCCATGCCGTCGGTGGCGGGACTGCGGAGGTGGTCCCGCCTCCCCAGGTCCGGGAGCCGCGCAGCGGTCTGGACAAGGTGCTGGTCCTCCTGCGCCAGCGGACGGGTCACGACTTCTCGCTCTACAAGAAGAGCACCGTCTACCGCCGCATCGAACGCCGGATGGGTGTCCGCCAGGTGAGTACGATCGCCGACTACGCCGCTCTCCTCCCGGAGGCGCCTGAGGAGATCGACGAGCTCTTTCGCGAGATGCTGATCGGGGTCACCAGCTTCTTCCGTGACCCCGAGTCATGGGAGGTACTGGAGAGCCGGGCGTGGCCCGAACTGTTCTCGCAGAGGCCGCCGGAATGGTCGTTCCGCGCCTGGTGCCCGGTTGCTCGACGGGTGAGGAAGCCTACTCGCTGGCGATGATCTTCAAGGAGGCGGCCGAGGCGCTCGAGCCGGGGCACCATCCCACGCTGCAGGTCTTCGCCACGGACCTCGACCAGCGGGCGCTCGACCGTGCGCGCGAGGGCATCTACCCGTCGACCATCGCCAACGAGGTGTCCCCCGAGCGGCTGAGCCGGTTCTTCGTGCAGGTCGACGGCGGCTACCAGGTCGTCAAGTCGCTGCGGGACATGGTCGTCTTCGCGTCCCAGAACCTGTTGATGGAGCCTCCTTTCACGCGGCTCTCCGTGGTGAGCTGTCGCAACCTGCTGATCTACCTGACCCCGGAGGCGCAGGCGAAGGTGCTCCCGCTCTTCCACTACACACTGAACCCGGGAGGTGTGCTGTTCCTGGGCAGTGCGGAGACGGTGGGCGGCTTCTCCAACCTGTTCGCCCCGCTCGACCTCAAGTCGCGGATCTTCCGTCGGCTGGAATCCGCACACCTCACGCCGGTCGAGTTCCCTGCGACGTTCGCGGCGGCGCCCGGGGACGCTCTCATCTCGGTCTCCCGAGGGCCCGCGAACATCCAGAGCCTGGCCGACGGCGTGCTCCTTCGCGGCTACGCACCGGCGGCCGTCCTCACGAACGACCGCGGGGACGTCCTGTACGTGAGCGGCCGCACCGGCAAGTACCTCGAGCTCGCGTCGGGAAGGGCCAACTGGAACGTGATCGCCATGGCGCGACAGGGGTTGCGTTCACAGTTGAGCGCCGCGTTCCAGAAAGCGGTACGGCAGGAGGAGACGATCACGCTCAACGGGCTGGTCGTCGAGACCGACGGAGGTACGCAGACGGTCGACGTCACCCTCCAGCCGCTCAGCGAGCCCTCCGGGCTGCGGGGGACCGTGATGGTCGTCTTCCGGGACACCGTCGCCGAGCCCGCACAGGAGGCGACCGGCCGTCCGGTCCGCGCCGCGTCGCACGGGCGGTTGGCCGAGGAGCTCGCGGCGGCCCGTCTCGAGACGCACACCGTCCGTGAGGAGATGCAGGCCTCGCAGGAGGAGCTGAAGTCCGCCAACGAGGAGCTGCAATCGACGAACGAGGAGCTGCAGGCCACCAACGAGGAGCTCACCACCTCGAAAGAGGAGATGCAGTCCATGAACGAGGAGCTGCAGACGATCAACCACGAGCTGCAGGTCAAGGCGGACGAACTCGTCCGCATCAACGACGACATCAGGAACCTGCTCGACAGCACGCACATCGCCACCCTGTTCCTCGACAGCGAGCTGCGGATCCGCCGCTTTACCCGGGAGATGACAACCATCTCCAGCCTGATCGGGAGCGACGTGGGTCGGCCGGTGACGGACATCGCGTCCGACGTCCTCTACGAGGGGCTGTCGGAGGACTCGGGCGAGGTGTTGCGCACCTTGGTCATCGCGGAGAAGCGGGTCCCGACGCACGGCGGCCGGTGGTTCAAGGTGCGCATCCAGCCGTACCGCACGCAGGACAACATGATCGATGGCGTGGTGATCACGTTCGCGGACATCAGCGACTCAAAGGCGCTCGAAGCGGACCTGCGGTCGACCCAGGCCGGGCTCGAGGATCGCGTCGCCCGAGAGGCCGGCGAGCCGGAAGATTGCCACCCCGTGGTCCGTGGTCCCGACGGGAAGAGCGCGCGCGGCATCAAGCCGGCCAAGACCTGACAAGGGAGAGCATCGTGGACACGAAGGTCGACGCTCAGTCGCAGGATCCCGATCTGCGTGGACTCGCCGAAGCCAAGCTGGCTGAGCTGTCGTGGGCGGAGCCGGCGACCGCGGCGGACGTCGAGACGAGTCGGCTCATCCACGAGCTGCGCGTCCACCAGATAGAGCTCGAGATGCAGAACGAGGAGCTCGGCAGGTCGCGAGACGAGGTCGAGGAAGGTCTTCGCGAGTACTCCCACCTCTACGATGCCGCGCCCGTCGGCTACGTGACGCTGACCCGAGACGGTACCGTCGAGCGAGCCAACCTGACCGCAGCACATCTGCTCGCCGTCGAGCGTGGCCGGCTGAAGGACAAGCGCTTGGGAGCGTTCGTTGGGGCCGAGGAGCGCGCAGCCTTCAACGCGTTCGTCGAACGCGTGCTCGACACGGGGATGCCGGACGAGCGCGACCTGGTCTTTCCGAAGGCTGATGGCTCGACCCGGTGGATCCGTCTCACGATGACCCCCTCGGACGACGGCCGCACAGGACTCGCATCCATGCTGGACGTCACGGAGCGGGTCCGTGCCCGCGAGACCCTGGCGCGGGAGCACACCATCCTCAAGGCCGCGGAGTCGGCCGCCCATATCGGGAGTTGGCGCTTGCACCTTGCGTCGGGCGCGGTCGAGTGGTCGGAGGAGATGTACCGGATCTTCGGTCTGGGTCCCCGGGGCTCCGACGGGCACGCCTTCGACATCACGGCGTTCATACACCCCGACGACCGTGCCACGTTCGAGGATGCCTCCGCTGCGACGCTGCGGGACGGGCTCGTCCGGCCGATGGAGTACCGGGTCATACGGGCGGACGGCGAGATGCGGTGGGTCTCCGCCGGCGGGGTCCAGGAGACCGGCGAGGGCGGTACGGTCGTCGCGCTGACCGGGTTCGTCGAGGACATCACGGAGCGGAAGCGGGGACAGGAGACGCTGCTCGCCGCCAACGAGCACCTTGCAGACGTGCTCAAGAGCATCACCGCGACGATGGGCAAGGTCGTCGAGACCCGCGATCCCTACACCCAGGGACACCAGCTGGGTGTGGCGAAGCTGGGGCGTCAGATCTGCGAGGAGATGGGCCTTCCCGAAACGGAGATCGGATCGATCGAGATGGCGGCGCTCGTGCACGATATCGGCAAGCTCTCGGTGCCCACCGAGATCCTGACCAAGCCTGGCACGCTCAGCGCCGTCGAGTTCGCTCTTATCAAGGAGCACTCGCTGACGGGCTACCAGATCCTGAAGGACGTCGACTTCGGCTGGCCGATCGCCGACGTCATCCTCCAGCACCACGAGCGCATGGACGGGACCGGCTATCCGAACGGTCTTGTGGGCGATGAGATATCGCAGGCGGCCCGCGTCATCGCGGTCGCCGACGTCGTCGAGGCGATGGCCTCGTACCGCCCGTACCGGCCCGCGCTTGGGATCGAACTGGCCGCGGCGGAGATCAAGGGCCACCCCGAGAAGTACGACCCGCAGGTCGCCGGCGCCTTCCTGCGGCTGTACGAGGCGGGCAGCATCGACCTGTAGCGCCTGAACCGGCGAAGGAAGAGGCCGGAGGGCTTTCGCCCGTCCGGCCTCTGTCGACCCCATGTGGTGCGCCATGCAGGATTCGAACCTGCGACCTCCCGGTTCGTAGCCGGACGCTCTATCCGCTGAGCTAATGGCGCATCTCGCCGCCCGGATTCCGGAGGCGTAAAGCGTAGGTATCCTGCCATCGGGCAGGTGTGATGTCAAATGGCGGAGAGTGAGGGATTCGAACCCTCGAAGGGGCTTTCAGCCCCTTACTCGCTTAGCAGGCGAGCGCCTTCAACCGACTCGGCCAACTCTCCGTATCCGTGTGCCACGCAGCACGCAGGGCGACAGTATACCGAGGAGCGGCGGGTCGTGGTAGTCGTGGAGTCCGCGGCCGGCTGGCCACCGGGCGACCGGTGCGTCGGGCCGCACATATACCCCGATGGGTATATGATACGACACGAGTGAGGCGGGAGGAGCATCGATGGCGCACCAGAAGTTCGACGTCGCGAAGATCGAACGCCTCGAGGACGAGGCGCGCTTCGAGTCCCTCGACCCCGACGTGATGTGGGCGGCTCTGGGCTCGCCGTCACCGGGGGCGATCGTGGACATCGGGGCGGGGACGGGACTCTTCTCGCGCCGGTTCGCCGCGATGGCGCCGGGCGCGATCGTGTACGCCGTGGACACCGTCCCGGAGATGCTGCGCTGGATCGATGAGCACCCGGATCCCGCCGTGAGCGATCGGATCCTGCCGGTCCTGTCCGAGGAAGCGCGCATCCCGCTGCCGGACGACGGCGTCGATCTGGCGATCATGATCAACCTCCACCACGAGCTGGTCGACCCGGCCGCGAGCTACCGGGACGCGCTCCGGCTTCTGCGTCCCGGTGGGCAGCTCCTGGTCGTGGACTGGTCGCCCGGGAACACCGAGGGTGGCCCGCCGCAACACATCCGCGCGACGGCCCAGCAGATCATCGGCCTGCTCGAGAACGCGGGATTCGTAGATGCCTCGGCTCATCCGGGTCTGCCGCAGCACTCGATCGTCACCGCCAGGAAGAACGTGCAGTAGCGCGACAAGATCCGAAGAGGAGTGAGCACCATGAAGCTGAACGAAGGCACCATAGACCGCGTCGTCCGCATCGTGTTGGGAGTGGTGCTGCTCTACGTCGGCATCATGGTCGTCGGCGGCGCGTGGGGGATCGTGCTCGACGTCATCGGCGCGATCGCTCTCGTCACCGGCGCCACCGGCTTCTGCCTGCTCTACAGGCTCTTCGGGAACTTCAGCACCGCCAAGAAGTAGCGCCGGTTCCGCCGAGCGAGAGGTTGTCCCATGACAGAACGCACTAGGATCGCCGTTCCCACCGAAGGCGCAGGCGGGATCGACGCTCCGCGGTCGGCCCACTTCGGCCACGCCGACTCCTTCACCATCATCGACGTCGAAGGCGGAGCCATCGCTGCGGACTCCTCGATCGTCAACCCTCCGCACGTGAGCGGAGGATGCGGCTCCGTCGTGGCGACACTCGCCCAGCGGGGCGTCGGTGTCGCCATCGTGGTCGGCATGGGTGGAGGTCCGCGCGCGGCGATGGCGTCGCGCGGCATGCAGGCGTTGTACGACGACCGCTCCGCGACCCCTCGCGAGGCCGTCGCGGCGTACCTAGCCGGCGGACTCGCGGCGTTCGGCGCCGACCACCAGTGCCAAGGGCACTAGACGGGTTCGGACGGTCGAGCTTGTGACGGAAGGCGGGGCATCGACGCCCCGCCTTCCGTCACTTCTCCCTTGCGCTCGGGACGCAGGCGTCGGCGGACGCCGGAGGCAAGCGTTCCCACCCAGGCAGTGGCGGGAGTGGGGTGGGAGAGTGCCCTTCAGATTGCGGGTTGCTGGCGGCTCGGGGTCACGGCCGCGGCCTCGTCGATGATCTCGATGAGCACCGCTTCGACCTCTGCCGCCACGTCGTCGATGCCGGCCTCGGGGAAGAAGGCGCCGATGAGCGACGGGCGCATCGTCGCGATGAAGACCTTCCCGTCCTGCTCGTAGACCATGACGGGGCAGGGGAGCATGAGCCCGATCTTCACGTCGCGCGAGAGGACCTGGCTGGCGTACTTCGCGTTGCACATCTCGATGATGGTGACGGGCTCGCGGACGAAGCCCTTCTCCGCCAGCGTCGCTGTCACGTCGTGCACGAACTGCACCTTGAACCCGTGCGCAGCGGTACGCTTTGTCACTGCGCTGACAGCTTCGGCGAAGGTCTTGTCCGTCGATACCGTGTAGTCGAGCTCCATGGGGATCACAGCTCCGTCTTGATGTAGGCGATCATTCTCGGCGTGATGTACGGGACCAACAGCGGGAGCATGTTCGGCATCAGCGCGTCCATGGTCTTGGGCAACAGGTCGGGCATGAGCGCTTCCATGTCCTCGGGGAGCGGCCCGACGCGGCGCGACACCTCGGACAACATGGCGGGCATGACCTTGGGCATGATCCCCGGCAGCAGCATCGGCATCATCGTCGGCATCATCTTCGACATGAGCGCCAGTCCGCCCGGCACCGCGCGCGCGGTCTTCATCATCGGCACCATCCCCGCGGGCATGGCGGCCATCATCTCGGGCAGGAGCGCGGCCATGAGGTCGGCCATCGCCTCCGGCTTCATGAGGTAGATGAACTTCTCGAAGTAGCCCCACTGCAGCAGGGAGTTCGCGGAGCTCGACTCGATGTGGAGCCCCAGGCCCTCCATGAGCACGCGGGCGAGGTCGTCCACCGGCAGATCGATGCCGTTCTTGTCCGCGGAGTCGCGCAGCTGGACCTGGCAGCAGGGACACAGCGCGATCATCGCGTCGGCACCCGCGTCCACCGCTTCATCGAGCCGCATCTTGCCGAGGACGGGCGCGACGGGCGTGTCACCGATGAGCGTGAGGACCGAGCCGCAGCACAGCCCCTCTTCGCGGTTGTGCTCCATCTCGACGAGCGTGACACCCGGGATCGCCTTGAGCAGGTCGCGCGGGGGTTCGTAGTTGCCCTGGGCGCGACCCATGTGGCAGCTGTCGTGGAACGTGAGCGTCTTGTTGACCTCGTGGTCGAAGACGAGCGAGCCGTCAGCGACCTTCTCCGCCACCAGCTCGGAGTAGTGCTTCACCTCGAACTCGTACTCGTCCCCACGCTCCGCAGCGAGCGCGGCGTAGAGCTCCTTCCACACCAGACCGCACGCCGGGCAGGAGGTGACGATCGTCTTCACGCCTCGCTTGCGCGCTTCGGAGGTGTTGTGGAGGTAGATCTCCTCGAAGACGTCCCAGCGGCCGGACACCTTCATCGGGATGCCGCAGCACGCCTCGTCGGTCCCGAGCATGGTGAACTCCACGCCGGCCTTGTCGAGCAGGCGCACCGTCGCCTCCGCGACATCGGTGTTCACGTAGCTCGCGGTGCAGCCGGCGAAATAGGCGACAGGGGCGTTGTCGAGCACCTTCGGAGCGATGTCCTCGGGCATCCAGTCCATGCGCTTCTCGCGCTTGCCGGCCCAGATGTTGTTCTCGCCGCGCAGGGAGGCGGCCATCATCTCGAACGGCGGGAACGTCATGCGGCCCTCGTCGTGGATGAGCTTGCCGCGCATCGTCATCCAGGAGTGCTCGACGGGAAGCTGCAGCTGGCAGCGCGTGTTGCACACCTCACAGGTCGTGCAGACGAGGAACTTGTCGACCATATCCTGGTCGAACTTCTCGCGTCCCTCCATCACGTCGCGCAGGTAGAGGTACTTGCCGCGCGGCGAGTGGCTCATCCAGCCGCGGCCCGAGTACTCCTCGCACGTGTGGACGCAGTACCCGCACTGAGCACAGGCGTAGGCGTAGTAGGCGACGTCTTCCGGGATACCCTTGCGTGCCTTGAGCGTGACTGTCGCCGGCGGCTTCGTGAGATTCGCGACGGGACGGATCAGCGGCTCGAAGGCGGTCGCGAAGCCCATGAGCGCGTCGATCACGCCACGACCGAGGACCTTGTTCGGGTTCATGAGGCCGGTCGGATCCACGGTGTTCTTGAAGTACTCCAGGCGGCGCATGCGGTCCTCGCCTAGCACCGACGCCGCCTCGCGGCGGAAGTAGAGACCGGTGGAGTAGGCCGCTCCGCCGTGTCGCTTGGCGATGGCGATGACGGATAGGGACAGAGCGAACGCCGCGTTGAAGGCGAAGGCGCGAGCGTCGTGCGGGATGAAGCCCAGCAGGACGACGCGGTCGCCCTTGCCGAGCATGCCCTCGAGCACGAACGGCTGATGGATCTTGGCGTCGATCTCGCGAAGCACCGCGGCCAGCGACGTCAGCGGGACGACGACCTCGGTCGGGATGATCGAGGGCCCGACGCGCTTCAGGCGCATGGGGGCGAAGCGCTGCTCCCACTCGTGCTCGGCGGCCTCGGGGGGCAGCTCGGTCCCGCCGTGGGCCAGTACGATCGCGTCGAGTCTCGGCCCGATCGCGTCCTCCCGCGCCGTCGGGTAGGCGATGACGGCCAGAAACGCCTCCGGAAGCTTCGGCTCGTAGTGGTCGCGGGCCTCCTCGTAGGGATGGCCGTGACGGTGGGGGAGCGTCCTCTTCAGGCGCGTAGACTCGGGGTTCAGGAACGTGATCGACCAGATGGGCAGCTCGCCGGCCGACACTCCTCCGAGCGCCGCACCCAGTGCGGAGGCACTGTCGAAAGCCACCAGGCGGTGCGTTTCGGGTTCGAGATCGCGCACCTTCACGGTGACCTCGGTGATGATGCCGGTGATGCCTTCCGCATCGGCGATCAGGTTGGCGAGGTCGTCTCCGGCGAACTCGCGGACCTCGCCCGTCGGCAGGACGACGCGCGCCGACGCCACGTTGTCCTTGAACATGCCGTACTCGTAGGAACCGAAGCCCGCGCCGCCCTGGGCGAGCCAGCCGGCGACCGACGACGAGGGGGTCGATGATGGGTAGAGGCGAAGCGCGAGCCCCAAGGGGGTCAGCTTGCGCCCGAACTCCTCCCAGATGAGCCCCGGCTGGACGCGTGCGGTGTGCGCCGCGGAGTCGATGTCGAGAATGGTGTGCATTCCCGACAGGTCGACGACGACCGCGCCTTCGACCGGCAGTACGCCGCCGTAGCCGGAGGTTGACGCTCCGCGCGGGACGAGCTTGAGCCCGTCCTCCGCGGCGAAGGTGACGATCGCAACGACCTCCGCCTCGGTCAACGGGCGGACGACCGCGCCGGCGAGCCCTGCGGGCACGAACGGCTGCACCAGCTTCGGCATCTCGCCGATGTCGGCGGAGTACATACGCCGCTCGACCCGGTCGGTCCGGATCCTATCACCGACGATGCGGCGCAACCCGGCCTCGGCACGTTCGTTCACAACAGCCATGTTCAGGGAATCCTCTCGTAGCGCGGTTGCCCCACACCGATGCGCGCGTCGAGGTGCGAATACCTGGTGGGGTATGCTTCGAAGATACCCGTGGGGGTATAGCGCGTCAACGCGCGGACGACCGACGGCCCTGTCTTGAACGCGGCCCCACCCGAATGCCGACCGAAAGAGGAGACGATGGCTGACAAGAAGATCGGGCTCGTGATCACGCATGCTGCGGACAGCCCCGAGATGGCGACGCTGCCCTTCATCATCGCGAACGGGGCGATGGTGATGAACGTCGAGCCCGTGATCATCCTTCAGGGGGAAGCGGTCCGGCTCGCGGTGCCGGGCGGGGCCGACGAGGTTGTCGCCGAGGGCCTCGCGCCGCTGGCCGACCTGATGGCGGCGGTGCTCGACTCCGGGCTCAAGATCATGGTCTGCTCGCCGTGTCTGGCGACACGCGGCATCGGCGAGGAGCAGCTGCGCGAAGGGTGCTACGTCGGCGGCGCCGGTGTCATCGTCCAGGCGATGCTCGACTGCGAGAACTTCCTGCGGTACTGAGCGGCCCGTGCCCGGCATGAGACAGGGCCCGCCCCGCGCGACGCGGAGCGGGCCCTTCTGTGCGGAGCGCGCGAGACGGCTCTAGCGCAGCGCCTCGGCGACCAGTTCCATGACCGGCACGATGCGCAGCCCGAGGTCGTGGACCTTGCTGAGTTCCTCGATCTGAAGCCGGCAGTTCTCACAGGGGCAGGCCAGCAACTTCGCGCCGGTCGCCTTGATCTGCTCGACCTTCTTGCCGCCGGACTTCAGGCGGACGTCGTTGAACTCTTCCATCGCCACGATCCCGCCGCCGCCGCCGCAGCACCACTGCGTCTCGCGGTTGGGCGTCATGTCAACGAAGTCGGGAGCGATCGCGTGCATGATGTCGCGGGGCTGCTCGTAGATGCCGCCGTTGCGGCCGATCTGACAGGGATCGTGGTAGGTGACCTTCTCGGCGATCCCCTTCGGGTCCACCGTGATGCGGCCGTCCTTGATGTACTCGTCGATGACCTCGAGGATGTGCCGCACCTTGAACGGCATCTTCTCCTTGGCCCACGCCTCGTAGAACATCTCCGCGACACGGTAGGCATGGCCGCACTCCGTGATGACGACCTCCTTCACGCCGAGACGCTTCGCTTCGTTCATGAAGCGGTCGGCGATGAGCTTCGCCTTGGCGGGATCCCCGAAGAAGAACCCGTAGTTGGCGGCCTCGAACTTGGAGAGGGTCCAACTGGCGCCGGCGGCGTCGAAGATGACCGCCGCGGGCTTGATGGAGTGCGAGCCGGCGAGCGCCACGTAGAGGATGTCGGCGCCCTGCTTGTCGACCGGGATGGCGACCGGCCGTCCGAGCTCCTCTTCAAGCTCCCTCACGACGTCCTTGAAGCCGTTGACGATGATCTCGTCGAACACGTCCATGTTGTCGGCCTTGAACAGCGCCGCGTCGGCAAGCTGACCGAGCATCTCGTTGCCGCGACCGGCGGCGATGAGCACGCCCTTCGACACCGACGTGATCCAGCCCGTGTCGATCGAGAACGGGCAGTAGTAGGTGCAGCGACGGCAGCCGGTGCAGGCGTACGTGGACTCGTAGAGCTCGTCCATGAGGTTCTCGTCGGGCTCGCGGGCCTCGTAGAGGGCCGGCAGGAACTGCCCGGCCTTCGTGAAGTACCTGCGGTAGATCTGGCGCAGCAGCTCGGCGCGCCTCGCCGGCAGATACTTCATGTCCTGCGTCGCGACGTACTGGTGGCACGCGTCCTTGCAGATGGCGCAACGCGCGCAGATGTCCATGTACTGCTTGAGCTGGCGGTTCATGCGCGCGTCGAGCACGCCGACCATCGAATCGATCGTCTGCTTCTCCATGGTCACTCCCCGGTCCGCACGGCGTTGGTGGCGAACGCGCCGATCGCATGCGTCAGCTTGCTGAACGGGAAGTAGATGAGGAACGCGTCCACGAAGAGCATGTGCCAGTCGAGCGCGTAGCGCGTGACCGACGAGGTCAGCTCCGCCGGGAAGGCCGGCCTGAACGCCATCAGGGACGCGAACCACGCCTGATAGGTGGCCGCGTGGAGGCCGCCGACGAAGCGCAGGTGATCGCCCATCAAGACGATGCCGAGCAGCAGCGCGAGCAGCAGGTAGTCCTCCGGCACCGACAGGTTCTTGTAGGCGCCGAACGTGCGGCGGCCGAGCCAGTAGAGGACGGCGACCAGCATGATGATCCCGGCCGCGCCGCCCGACCACGCCGCGAACGTGTTCATGCCGTCGACGCCGAGCACGGCGACCAGTGGCGTGAACTCGTGCACGAGCCGCAGATGTCCGACGAACGCGGCGAGCGCCGCGAGGTGGAACAGGAGCGCCGCGACCATGATCGCGGGTGCGATCTTGAACGACTGCGGTGCCGCGAACGTGTCGACCAACAGCTTCCCGAAACGGCCGGGGCCGGTCTTCGGCTTGGGGTAGAGGGCCAAGCGAACGGGCGACTTGGGGGTGCGCGACCACTGCCACGCCCGCCAAGCCATCCCGCCGGTGAACACCACGAGCGCGACGTACACGCCGATGCCCGACGTGAGGTATGAGAACCAGTCCATGGAGGTGTCAGGCCCCCGCTACTTGATGCGCTTGACGAAGAACACGAACTCGCCGCCGACCTTCTCGGCGGACATGACCTCGTTGCCGGTGGACTTCGCCCACGCGGGGATGTCGGCCATCGAGCCCGCGTCGGTCGCGACGGCGCGGATGACGCCGCCGACCGGCACGTTGGTGATGTTCTGCGAGACCCTGACCATCGGCATGGGGCACAGCAGCCCCTTGAGGTCGAGTTCCAGGTCCGGGGTGACGTCGCTCATGGTGGATCCTCTCGTTGCGTTCCGACGTTGGAGCGCCCGCAGGAGCGGACGCGCGCTACCTAGATGAACAGGGTGATCTGGGACTCCTGGGCCTCGCCGATGAAGAAGCCGACGCCGACCGGGTCCTGCACGCCCTTGACGAACGACTCCTGCGGGATCTCCATGACGTCCATCGACATCTGGCAGCCGTACATCTTGATGCCCAGGTCGATGGCGAGGTCGCGCAACTGGGTGAGTGTGGCGACGTTGTGGGCGCCCATCATCTTGCCGAACATCCAGCGGCCCATGCCCAGGAACGAGAAGTGCGACGGGTTCGACTTCTCGATACCTCCGCCGTACATGAGACCGAGCATCTTCCCGAAGAGCGTGGTGCCGGTCATCTTGGCGTCCGCGCGCTTGAGGGCGCGCAGTCCCCAGAACGTGAAGAACATGGTGACTTCCATGCCCATGGCCGCCGCACCGGTACCGATGATGAAGGCGCCGAAGAGCTTGTCCATGTCGCCGCTCATCACCACCATCGAGATCTTCTTGGGAGCCGCTGCAGTATCGGCCGCCTCCAACGCGGTGATCCGCGCCATCGCCTCGTCGAGCTCGGTACTCATTCGGTCGGCCTCCTTGATCGGGTTCGTGCAGGACCGGGACCGGCAGGCCCCGTGACTTCCGTGGTCGGATCGTGCGTCAGGATCCCGGGGTATCCGCGGTTCGGACGCGCTGCTCCATCGACTCCTGCATGACCTCGGTGATGAGGTCGAACGCCTGGATCAGCTTCGGATTCGCGATTGAGTAGACGACGTTGCGTCCCTCGCGGCGCGCGTGCACAACGTCGTGAGAGCGCATCGTGGCGAGGTGCTGCGAGAGGTTGGCCTGTGCGATGCCGGTGCGCTCCGAGAGCTCGCTCACGGAGAGCTCGCCGTCGCGGAGCGCCGCCAGGATCATCTGGCGCTTGTCGTTCGCGAGCGTCTTGCACAGATCCGAGTGCATGCAGAAGAAGTCGGCGTCCATGGAACCTCCGGCGAGTCGCGAGAGCGGGTCCATCAGAGCGTCTTAACAATATGCGAATATTTGCATGTGTGCGACAGGCCAAACGACCAACGGTAGGGAGTGTGCCGGACCGACGGACTCGGGGGCGCGGGTGCTACGGCCCGACGGGCGTCGTGGTCGCCTGCGAGACTCCGAGGTAGCAGGCGATCCCGCGGTACCGGCACGTCGCGTGCGAACCGGTCGTCAGGCTCGTCTTCGT
>JANYKZ010000021.1 GCA_025361505.1 Coriobacteriia bacterium | reverse complement strand
GGCACTCTCGGGGTGGTCATAGGTACGCGCTTCGATCGCTGGCAGTCCTGGGAGCGGCGCATCGGCGCCGCCGCCGGCGTGTTCGCGGTCGCGCTGATCCTGACGCCTCTGGGCTACGCAGGAGCGGTCGAGCGGGCCTCGGCGGGGTGGTCGTCCGTCCTGGTCGACGGCATTCTCTTGGGCGGTCTGTACCTCGCGTTCTCCGCCGCCGTGTGCCGTCTCGCCGACCGCGAACGTCCCTGGCGTCTCCGGCCGGTCGCCACCTTGGAGCCCTCGTACGGATGGATCGCATCGTTCGTGCTCCCCTCGATCGAGCTGCTCGCGATCCCGGCGTTCGCGATCGCCGCGTTCCAGGCAGTGGACCCGACGGAGCGGTTGCTTCGTCTCGTGATCGCGGGGGTCGTCTCGCTGCTTCTCGCCGTGCGCACGCTGTTCGCGATAGCCGACAGTGAGGCGCTGCTTTCGCGAGCCGACGCCGATCCCCTCACGGGCCTTCTGAACCATCGACTCTTCCACGACAGTCTTGCGGGTGAGATCGAACGTTCCGAGCGCCACGGCGGCAGTGTCGGTCTCGTGTCCATCGACGTCGACGACTTCGGCGCGGTCAACTCCACGGGCGGGCACCAGGCCGGTGACCGCGCCTTGGTGGAGATCGCCGCGGCCATCGGCGCGGCGGTGCGGAACCAGGACATCGTGTGCCGGGTGGGCGGCGACGAGCTGACCGTCATACTCCCCGGAGCCGACCTTGGCGCCGCCTTCGTGACCGCCCGCCGCATCCTTGACGGCATCCGGACCGTCTCCGATGCCACGGGGCGCCCGCTCAGCGCCTCGGCCGGGGTCGCCGCGTATCCCGAGCACGCGTCCGAACGTGAAGGGCTGATCGCGGCGGCGGACGCGGCGCTCTACTGGGCGAAGCGTCACGGCAAGGACCGTGCGGCCCTCTACGACGCTCACTTCGCGGGACCGGTCGACCCGGAGCAGAGGGTCCGCGACCTGCGCGACAGGGCCAACCTCGACGCCGTCCGCGCCCTCGCCGCCGCGGTGGACGCCCGCGACCGCGGGGCGCAGGGCCACTCGCGAAAGGTGTCCGCGCTGACGACCGCGCTCGCTCGCGAGCTCGGTCTGGACGAGGAGACGGTGACGCTGGTCGGGTTCGCCGGGCTGCTCCACGATATCGGCAAGGTCGGGGTTCCCGACTCCGTGCTCCACAAGCGAAGCGCCCTGACCGACGACGAGCGCTCTCGACTGCGTGAACACGCTCCGCTGGGTGCCCAGATCCTCTCGTCGACGGCCCTCGTCGAGATCCTGCCGTGGGTGCGCCATCATCACGAGCGTTGGGACGGGCAAGGGTATCCCGAGGGTCTCGCCGGCGAGGAGATCCCCGTCGGCGCTCGCATCGTGGCGGTGTGCGAGGCATACGACTCGCTCGTTTCCGGCAGGTTCGGGCGCACGGCCCTGACCCGGCGCGCGGCCCTCCAGCAGATCGACCTCGAGTTGGGTACGAAGTTCGACCCGCGGATCGGAGAGCGGTTCATCCGCAGGATGACGCCTCCGGACCGGGCCGTCGCCGAGGGGAAGGTCACGCCATGACTGCCCCGGAGGCGCTTCGGCGCGAACGTCAACCCATATCCACCGGCTCGCTCGTGCTGGCGACCATGGGCTTTCTCGCGCTGGCCGTCCTGTACCTGGAATCCGCCCGCGTGCCGGCGGCAAGCCCCATCCAACTCATTCTCGCAGACCTGGGATTCCTCGGACTGGTCGGCCTCGTCACCGTCTTCGCCGCGCTCGCGGCGGTCCGGTCGCGGGGGCCGGAACGTCGTCTCTGGGGGCTGGTCGCCACCACCTACGTGGTGCTCCTTGCGGCGGAGGTCTACTGGGTGTGGATCATCGCGACCACAGGGTCCCCGCCGCCTCCTGTGTACGCTCCGTTCCAGATCATCCACACGGTCGCCGCGCTGCTGTACCTCGCGGTGGTCGCCTCGCTGACGCCTCTGGTGGCGTCGCATCCGCTGGTCCGCTTCCGCCAGCTACTCGACGTGACGTCGTTCGGCATCGTGGTCTACGTGGTTACCTTCTTCTTGAGCGTGACCCCGTTCTTCTCCGGCGTACGCGGCGCCACGCCTGGCGACGCGCTCGTCGGGGCGGTCTATCCGACGTGGGGGATATTGATGCTCGCGGGTCTCGCGTGGCCGATGCTGTCGTCCGGCGGCGGCTATCGGCACACCGCGTGGGAGCGGTTCCTCGCGATCGGCCTGGCCGTGTACGCGATCGCCGTCGGGGCCTGGCCGCTGTGGTTCGCGTGGGCGCACGACATCTCGGCCACGGGCGAGCAGGCGATCCTGGACGTGTTGCAGATGCTGAGCCACTACCTCCTCCTGTTCGCGCTCGTGCTCAGGCTGAGGCACCCGGATGTCCGCTGGAGCCCTCCGCGCGAAGCGGCCAACCCGAAGCTGCTCGGTCGGGTTGCCTCGTACGTCATGGTCGCCGGCGTGATGGTGGCGACGGCTGTCGTGATCGGACTCGCGGTCGTCGCCCCCGCGGGATCGCTCGCACGGCAGGTGCTCGTGACCGCGTCCGTCGTGCTGGCCGGGCTCACCATCGTTCGAACGCTGCTCACGGCGATCGAGAGCGGCCGCCTGTTCCGCAACTCGATGACGGATCCGCTCACCGGCCTGCGCAACCACCGCCACTTCCATGAGCAGCTGCGGGGTGCCGTGGACCTGGCGGCCCGTTTCGGCGGGAGCGTCGCGGTGGTCGCACTGGATCTCGACGGTTTCGATCAGGTCAACGACCGGCACGGCCATCCCGCCGGCGACGAGTTGCTGCGGCAGGTGGGATCCGCCCTCCGTGGAGCATGTCCCGATGAGGGCGTCGTGTGCCGCGTGGGTGGCGACGAGTTCGCGGCCGTCCTTCCCGGAGCCGATGCGGAGACGGCGCTGACGATGGCGCTCGAGGTGCGGCGCAACCTCGCGGGGATCGACACGCCCGACGGCAGGCCCATGACGATCTCCTCGGGCATATCGCTCTACCCCGACCACGCCGACGACGCCGACACCCTCCTGCGTCTGGCCGACGGCGCGGCCTACTGGGTGAAGAGGCACGGGAAGGACCACGCATTGGTGTACGACGCCTCGGTCGTCACGGAGCTCAGCCCTGAGGAACTCGTCAAGGCGGCCGAGGAGCAGGCGGAGTCCGGTGTCGTGCGCGCGCTGGCCGCCGCGGTCGACGCGCGCCACGAGTTCACCTCGACGCATTCCGTCGCCGTCGCGGCCTGGTCGACGGACGTTGGCCGCCGCCTCGGTCTCAGCGAGGCGCGCATCCGGTTGCTCGAGACCGCCGCGCTGCTGCACGACGTCGGAATGATCGCCGTCGCGGAGGATGTCCTCGACAAACCGACGACCTTGAGCGACGTCGAGATCGAGGAGATCCGCACGCACCCACGGCTCGGCGAGCGGATCGTCTCGGGGACCCTGCCCGAAGGTGTCGTCGCTGTCATCCGGCACCACCATGAGCGATGGGACGGCAACGGCTATCCGGACGGCCTGCGCGCGGTGGCGATCCCGCTCGAGGCGCGCATCCTCCAGGTCTGCGGCGCCTACGACGCGATGACGTCGCCGCGCCCGTTCAGGCCGGCCATGTCGGTCGCCGTGGCCGTGGCCGAGTTGCGGGCCGGGGCGGGCACGCAGTTCGACCCGGAGGTCGTGGAGGAGTTCCTGGCGGGTCTGGGCGCGCTCGGACGGCTTCAGACCGACCGGTAGGTCAGCCCATCTTGGCCAGCGTCGCGGAGATGTCCCGCGGCGCCAGCGCCGTCTTCCACAACGGGCCCGTGAGTTGCGGCAGCCCGTCCGAGTAGGTCGGCACGCCCTTCTCGCGGTAGATCACGCCGATCGGGAGCCTGCACTGCTCGGGCGTGCACGCCATGTCGTGGAACGTCGTCAGCGAGAGCTCCAGTGCCTTAGCGCGGTCCGTCGGGTCCCAGCCGCTCTCCTCGAGTTTGTAGACGCGCTCGCGGAACCACGCGCCTGTGTTGAGCTTGTTCCAGGTGATGCAGGGCTGGAACACGTCCACCACCGCGAAGCCCTTGTGTTCGAGCGCGGCAGAGATCAAGCCCGTGAGGTGTGGGATGTCACCGGTGAAGCCGCGGGCTACGAACGTCGCGCCCTCGGCCACCGCCAGCCCGATGGTGTTGACCGGCTGCTCGAGCACGCCCGCGGGCGTCGAGACGGTCGGCATGTGCTGCTCGGTGGTCGGGGAGGCCTGGCCGGTCGTGAGGCCGTAGATCTGGTTGTCGTGGGCTATCACGGTGAGATCGATGTTGCGCCTGCAGGAGTGCGCGAAGTGACCGAGACCGATGCCGTAGCCGTCCCCGTCGCCCATCTCGACGACCACCTTGAGGTCGGGGTTCGACAGCTGGAGACCCGTAGCCACGGGCAGCGCCCGGCCGTGCAGCGCATGGAATCCCTGGCAGCGGGTGAAGTCCGCGCCGTTCCCGTGGCAGCCGATGCCCCAGACGCAGGCCAGCTTCTCGAACGGGAGCCCCGAAGCCGCGTAGGCGGCCTTCAGGGCCTGCCAGAGGCCGAAGTTGCCGCAACCCGGGCACCAGGTCGGCTTGTTGCCGGTTTCGTACTCTGTGGGCTCAGGCACGATGCACCACCTCCATCACGGTCTCGTAGACCTGTTCGGGCGAGATGGGCCTGCCGTCATAGCGGTGGAGGTTGCTGTCGACGGCCCTGAGGCATTCCTGTCGGATGAGACCCTCGAGCTGACCGTCATGGTTGCCCTCGATGACCATGGTGCGCTTGGCGCCGTCGAGGAACGCGGACACCGCGTCGGCGGGGAACGGCCACAGGGTGACCACCTGCATGAGTGCGACCTTCACGCCGTCACGCCGCAGCCACTCCATGGCCTGGCGTACTGGCTGCTTCGTCGTGCCGAAGACGACGATCGAGATGTCGGCGTCGGCCGCGGGGTCTCCGTAGTAGACGGGTGCCGGAGCGATCGCGGCGGCGAGTGCGAGCTTGCGGAAGCGCTTCTCGTTCTGGGCGATGCGTGTACCCGCGTCCTCGCCCTGCGCTCCGAATCCGTACTCGTCGTGTTCGTAGGAGTTCACGACCTGCAGCGCACCGGTCACGCCGGGCAGCGCCCGGACGCTGACGCCGTCGTCCGTGACCTTGTACCTGAGGTAGAGCCCATCGTCTCCCAGTGCCTCGGGATGCGACGCGATGTCGCCTTCGGTGACGAGCTTGCCCCGCTCGACCGTGACGGCCGCCGTGTCGAAGAGCGGGATGGACTGCCGGTTGTCCGAGAGGTACGTGTCGCCGAGGATGATCACCGGCGTCTGCAGCTGGTCGGCGAGGTTGAATGCCTTCCACGTGAGCTCGAAGGCGTCGGTGCGATCGCCGGGGGCGAGCACGACGCGCGGGAACTCGCCCTGCGCGGCGTGCAGCACGAAACGCAGGTCGGACTGCTCGGTCCACGTAGGCATCCCGGTCGCGGGACCGGGGCGCGTGAACACGCCGACCACGACCGCCGACTCGCTCGCGCCCGCGAGTCCGAGGGCCTCGACCATGAGCGAGAAGCCGCCGCCGGCCGTGGCACACATGGCGCGCGCACCGCCGAACGCGGCGCCGATCACCATGTTCATCGCAGCGATCTCGTCCTCGGTGTGTTTGACCACGAAGCCGTACTCTCGGTCGCGCGCCGCCATGAAGCTCAGCAGCGACGAGGCCGGGGTCATCGGGTAGGCGCAGTACATGCCGATGCCCGCAGCGAGAGCGCCGAGGCCGATGGCCTCGTTGCCGTCGACGAGGATCTGCGGCTCGGGGTCGGGCAGGGGAGCGAGGTGGATCGGGAAGACGCACTCGGCGTGCGTGCCGTACTCGTAGCCCTTCGTGGCCACGGCGACGTTGATCTCGGCGACCTCGGGAGCCTTGCGTGCGAACTGGGCCCGCAGCGAGTCGGTGAGGTAGTTCAGCGGGTAGCCGGTCAGTGCCAGAACCGCACCGAGCGCGGCGACGTTGCGCATGATCTTCTGGCCGCCCGTCTCCTTGACGATGTCGTCGAACGGCACTGCCACCGCGCAGACGTGCGCCGGGTCGATCAGGCCCTCGATGGCGACCGTCTTCGGGTCGTAGAGCAGTGCGCCGCCGTCGACCAGCTCGGTGACGTGGCGCGTCAGCGTCTCGGCGTTGAGCGCCACGAGGATG